>JBDGZR010000153.1:0-6775 GCA_039588495.1 Gemmatimonadota bacterium
GGAACGCTCCGAGAGGATCGAGTCGGTCATCTCGAATCCATCACGGCAGGTCGAGGGAAAGCTCGCCGCCCGCAGCTCCGGAGCGGAGGTCTGAATGTCCGTCCATGACGCGGCGGGCGATCTGAAGATCCTCCCACGTCGGACGCTTCCAGCCCGGGTTTCGCAGCGAGGCGGCGGGATGGTAGGTGACGACCAGAGGGAAGCGGCCGTAGAGGTGCGTCCTTCCCCGAAGACGGCCGATCGACTCTCGGGTCCCGAGGAGCGTCTGAGCGGCGAACGTGCCGAACGCCATGATCACCTTCGGGTCGATCAGGTCGATCTGCTGGAGGAGCAGCGGCGAGCAGGCGGCGATCTCTTCCGGCTGAGGATTCCGGTTCCCGGGCGGTCGACATTTGAGCACGTTGCAGATGTACACCTCGTCCCTTCTCAGGCCCACCGACATCAGCATGAGGTCCAGCAGCTGGCCCGCCCGTCCGACGAAGGGTCGACCGGTCTCATCCTCGACCGCACCCGGCGCCTCGCCGACACAGAGGAGACGAGCGTCCGAGGCCCCTTCACCGAAGACCACGTGCTGCCGGCCCTCGTGCAGCGCACAGCGTTGGCAGGCGAGCGCCACTTCACGCAGCTCATCGAAGTCCAGCTCGCGGATCCGCTCGGCGGTGCCTTCTCGGGCGAGCCGAGCCAGCTCCGGAGTCGAGGGCGTAGAACCTCCCGGCACTCCGGGTTCCGCGGCGGCCCGCACCTCCTCCGACTGGGTGCCCCTCACGGCCCGGCCTCCTCCGGCAAGGGCTTCCAGGGCCTCGCTGCGCCTGAGGCTCGGTAGAATGACCGGCGGCTCGCCAAGAGCGATTCGGGTCTCGAGGTAACGCCGGAGCGGCTCCCGGTCGTCAGTCAAGCCGCGCTTCGACCCGATCCAGCAGTCCGTCCGCGACCTCCTCCTTCGGGAGGACCGGGAACTCTTCCAGTCCCCCCCATCGATCGAGGAGCGTCACTCTGTTGGTGGGGACGTCGAAGCCGGCCACCGGATCTCCTACTTCGTTGATCGCCACGAAGTCCATTTTCTTCGATTCCAGCTTGGACCGACCGTTCTCGATCGGGGTGTCGGTCTCCAGGGCAAAGCCGAGCGTGAGGATTCCGCGCTCCTCCCTGATCCCGCGTGTCTCCTCCAGGAGATCGGGACCGGCGGCGAGCCCGAGCTCGAGCCCACTGCCATCCTTCTTGATCTTCGAGGAGCTGGGTGACGGCGAGACGAAATCGGATACGGCCGCCGCCATCAACAGCAGATGAGCGCTTCCCAACGCGGCACTGAGAGCCTCCAACATCTCGTCGCTCGTCTCGACCTTCACGACCTCGGGGCCGTAGGGATGCGGCCGAGCCGCCGGGCCGCTCACCAGAACGACGTCGGCTCCGCGTCGCCAAGCCGACGCGGCCAGGGCCTGGCCCATGTGACCAGATGATCTGTTTCCGATGTAGCGAACCGGATCGATCGGCGCACGCGTCGGGCCGGCTGTGACGACGACCCTGCGCTCGAGCAGCGTCGCCTCCTCGAGCATGCGCCCGGCCACGGCCATGATATCCGCGGGCTCCGACATGCGCCCGATTCCGGTCTCTCCCTCCGCGAGCTCTCCGCGATCCGGACCGACCATGTGGAGGCCGAACTCCCGGAGGACCTCGACGTTTCGCCGAGTCGCGGGATGATCCCACATCCGCTCGTTCATCGCCGGGCAGAGCAACACGGGACACGCCGCGGCGAGCAGCGTGGCAGCCGCCAACGTGTCGGCACCGCCCACTGCCATCTTGCTGAGGAAGTCAGCGGTGGCGGGCGCAACGATGGCCAGATCGGCCTCGCGGCCGAGCTCGATGTGATCGAGCGGCCTCTCCCACAGGCTCGTCCGTGCGGGACGGCTGGTGAGTCCCTCGAACGTCACCCTCCCGACAAACTTCTCGGCACTCGGCGTCAGCAAGACGTCAACCAGCGCGTCGGCCTCATGGAGACGGCGCACCAGATATGCGGTCTTGTAGGCGGCTATCCCGCCGGTCACGACGACGAGAACTCGACGGCCCCGGAATGGGCGCACAGGACGTCCGGTTCCTAGCGGCTCGGCTCTACGAAGGCTACTCGAGCGTCGGCTTTCTCTTGGTCACCAGCCGATAACCCAGCTGCGATTGACCGTGCTCATCGGTAGACGTCAACGCGTCGAGGGCCAGGGTCGTCAGCTTCACGGGTCCGTACGGCGAGCGCTCAAGCGGAAGCGCGTTCAGCTCTCGCGCATACTTGGCGGTCACCAGCACCCCGAGGTACTTGTTCCCGGCCGTCTTGGCGACCTGCTTGGGCGTGAACACCTTCATCCGGATCTCCCCTTCTCAGGCGTCAATGGGCTTCTCATTTCGCCGCTTCGGATCGTGCGGCGGATATCTCGTTCTCCAGGACCGATACGAGTTGGTCCAACTCCCTACCCACGCGCGCCGTTCGTGATTCCTCCCCGTCCAGGATCGATTCGACGCGGCGCACCGTATCGGCAAGCTTATCGTTGACGATCGCGTAGTCGAACTCCGCGGCGGCCGTCAGTTCCTCCTCCGCCGTGCGGAGACGACGCTCGAGGGCGGGCCCCGTCTCACTGCCCCGCGAACGGAGCCGGGTGAGCCAGGCGCCGCTCGGCGGCAGAAGGAAGATGGTCGCGGCCTCGGGTACGGCAGTGCGGACGGCGCGGGCTCCCTGCACGTCGATGTCCAGCAGAAGGTGAACGCCGTCCGACGTGGCGCGCTCCAGATTCTCCCGCGGCGTCCCGTAGAGCTGTCCATGGACATCCGCCCACTCCAGCATCTCGCCGTGCTCGCACCTGCGCTCGAACTCCTCGCGGTCGTGAAAAACGTAGTGGACCCCCGGGCGCTCTCCCAGCCGGGCTTCGCGGGTGGTCGCCGACACCGAGAAACGCAGGTCGTTCCTGCGCGACAGCAGCTCGCGTATCACCGTGGTCTTGCCGCTGCCCGAAGGTCCAGACAAGACGACCGGAAACGTGCGGTCGAACAGACTCGTCACTCGATATTCTCTACCTGTTCCCGTAAACGCTCCAGCGCGTTCTTGGCCTCGACCACCCGACCGGAGATCGTCGTGTCGTTGGCCTTCGAGCCGACAGTATTCACCTCTCTGTTCAACTCCTGCAGGACGAAGGAGAGACGCTTTCCCACGGGCTCGTCGGCCGCCGCGTCCAACAGCTCCTCGAAGGCCGCGACGTGCGCTCGCGCCCGCACGACCTCTTCACCGATATCCCACTTGTCGGCAAGCAACGCGATCTCCTGCTCCAACCGGCCCTCGTCCAGCCTGAGGCCGTCAGCGAGCTCCCTGGCGGCCTCCCGGAGTCGGTCGCGCTCCCTCGTCAATCGTTGCGGCGCCATGGATTGGATCGTCTCGACCGCAGCAGCGACCTCACCCAGGGATCCCCGCAGGTCGGCCTCGAGGCGGCCACCCTCCAGCTCCCGCATCCGTATGAGCTCATCGATGGCTTCGTCGACGACCTCACCCAACGCCTCGGCATCCACCCAGCCCAGGGCGTCGGAACGCTCGTCACGCAGCATCTCGCGCGCGGCCGTCACCAACGTTCGAAGATCGAGCTCTCCGGGGATATCGTACTCGTCCTGCAGGGTCCGGATCGCTTCCAGCGCGGCCCGAACCCGAGCGTGGTCCATCTGCCATCGTCCCTCCCCGCCGGGCGCCACGTCGGCGGCGATCAGAAAGCTGACATGCCCTCGCCTCACGCGCCGGGCGAGACGGACGCGCAACCGCGGCTCCCAGACATCCGCGCCGGGTGGAAGGCGGAACGAGATGTTCAGGTGCCGGTGGTTCACGGACTTCAGCTCCACCGAAAGCGTGCCGCCCGCCAGCTCCCGGCTGGCGGCCCCGAAGCCTGTCATGCTGCGTATCATGTTTTCCGACCCACGTAGGCTCCGATCCGTGTCAGTTCAGGAACTCCCATTTCACGCCGAAGATCGTGACCGTATTGGGGTACGGAAAGCCCACGATGTCCTCGTCGACCTTTCGATCCAGGTTGTCGAGCCTGAGGAAGATCCGGAAATCCTTGATCTTCACCAGGAAATCGAGGTTCAGACGGGTCAGCTTCTGGACCGGGACCGGGGAGGAAATGCCCGGCGCCGACGTGAGCATTTGGCTCCTGTATACGGCCGCGAGGCCGAGATCGACGAGGAGGTCTCCCTTGAAGAAGAGCTGGCTCCACCCCAACCGAGCCCGCGCCACATCCGCCGGCAGATAGAACGCCTGAGGGTTGTCCGGCGCCTTCTGGTGGCGCCAGAAGCCCGAAATGGTCAGCGGGCTGGCTCCCCGAATCATCGCTCCGAGCGGGATCAAGGGCCCGCTCAGCTCTCCCTCGAATGCGGTAACGTCGACGCCTGGCCCGGGCTCGAGCGATAGATCGAATGGGGCGCCGAACGGCAACTGCCGGCTCACGCTCTGGCGCACGAATCGCGCGCCGAGTTGATACGGGCCGAGGGTCAGCCCGAGGCCGCCCGTAAAGGAATCGAACGAGACGGAATCCGCCTCGGCCGTGATCGGTCTCGACACGCCCCTCGTGCCCGTGGCGCCACCGACCCGGAGGACGAGATCGACCGGCGTGAAGGGGCCCAGCGCCAGCCCACCGCCGACCGAGCCCGCCGTGAACTCCTGCCATGAGGATGCGTCCGCTTCCACGTCCAGGCCCAGCCAGCTTCCGATGCGGACTCCGGCGGCGATGTTGCCCCCCAGGCTTGGGAAGGCATCGCCGCCGCCCTGGTAGGAGATCGCGCCGCGGGCGAAGCCCCAGCGGGGCGAGCCGCTGACGGTGACCCCGACGCGGTTCACCGACACGAGCTGGGAGTCCTGAAGCGTGAGCCGGTTGCTGCTGAGGGCGAGGTCGGCGACGAGCGTCGGCGAGATCTCTCTTCGCGCGGTGAAGGCTATATCGCGGCGGCCCTGCTGGAGCTGGGCATTTGCCGTGCGGTTGATCGTCTGGTTCTTGAACTGTAGCTGGAAGCCCGTCTTGTTGTTCCCCGGCATGAAGGCCAGGGTGGCCCAGAAATCGAGGCGGTCCGAGAGAAGGTCGCCCGAGTTCACGTTCAGGAGATCGAGCCCACCGGCGATGGTGACGGCGCTTCCCCATCCGTTGCTGAAGATCCCCTGGATGAGATCGAGCTTCGGCGACCCGGTGCCGCCCCCGAAGCGTGCATAGGCATCCGGCTCGCGCTGTCGCCTGGTGAAGATCTCGATGACGAAGCCGGTGGCACTCCGCCGTACGCGGATCTTGTCCAGGTAGAAGAGCGGAATGCGAACCAGGTCGCTCTCGCCCGACTCGAGGGGCGGCAGCTCCCGCCCGTCCACCACGATGCGCACGAACCCGGCGCCGAACACCCCGTCGGTCAGCTGATGGACGCCGTTGAAGTAGTTCGCGCGGATCGGGGTGAATCCCGGCATCAGATCGGTGAGCAGGCCAACCAGGCTGGTCGCGTTCGACGACAGGATCTCGGACCGTTCCCACTCCCGAACATCGTAGGAGAAGCCACTGTCCGGCTCCGTGCCGGTGGGCGGGAAGCCGGGCACCCTCTTGTCGTCCTCCGGTCCCTCCTCGTCCACGACGTCGCCTTCCTCGTCCTCCCTCGGAAAGTCGAGTCGCATGCTGTCCGGGAGAACCTCCACGCCCTCGGGAAGTCGGGGGACGGAATCGGCTGGCAGGCTGTCTGGCTCCACCGGCCGCTCCTGGGGATCAGGCGGTTCCGATGGCTTCTCCTCCTGTGCCCATGCCATCGAGCAGGCCGCGAGGAGGATGCCCGAAGCCCAGAGGGCGACGTGGGCCCCTCTGCGAAACTCCATCCAGCCTGGATGATACGCGCCGAGCGCCGACGTCAGCCGAGGCCTCTCGCCAAGTCGACGAGCAGGCGAACGCCGAAGCCCGTCGCGCCCTTCGGCTGCCAGCCACTTTCCTTGTCGGCCCATGCGGTACCGGCGATATCCAGGTGCGCCCACGGAACCTCGTCCACGAACTCTTGAAGGAACACTCCGGCGGTGATCGGGCTAGCCTCTCGACCGCCGCTGTTCTTGATGTCTGCGATCTCGGAATCGATCTGGCGCCGGTACTCGGGCCAGAGCGGGAGTCTCCAAGCTCTCTCTCCGGAGCGTTCGCCCGCGGCCGCCAACTCTGCAGCGAGAGCGTCGTCGTTGCTCATCAGGCCGCTCGCGTGCTTGCCCAGGGCGACGACGCAACCTCCCGTCAGCGTCGCGATGTCGACAACGGCAGCCGGCGACAGCCGGATCGCGTAGGCCAGCGCATCCGAGAGGATGAGGCGGCCCTCGGCGTCGGTGTTGACGACCTCGATCGAGCGTCCGGAGAGGCCTCGAATCACATCGCCCGGCTTCAAAGCGCGTCCCGATGGCAGGTTTTCCGCCGCGGGCACCAACGCCACGACCCGCCGTGCGATACCGATCTTCGACAGGGCATGCACGGCACCGAGCACGGCCGCCCCGCCCGCCATGTCGTACTTCATCTCCTCCATCCCCTTCGCGGGCTTGAGGGAGATGCCGCCGCTGTCGAACGTGATCCCCTTGCCGACGAGCACCAGCGGCGGTCCGCCTTCGCCGGGGTACTCCATGATGATGAAGCGAGGTGGCTCGCGGGACCCCTTCGAAACGGCCAGCAGAGCGCCGAAGCCCTCCTGGCGGAGTCTCTCCTCGTCCCAGGCCTGGAACCGGATCCCCCCGCCGGAGAGCGCCTCGGCCTCTTCGGCGAGGCGA
>JBDGZR010000154.1:0-6758 GCA_039588495.1 Gemmatimonadota bacterium
ATCTCAGCGAGGGGGTTGACGCCGCATTGATACCCACCAGCTAGACTTCGGGCATGCTCGACTTCTCGGACCTCGACTCGCCCGAGCCGCAGAGGCGCGAACTCGCCTACCTCAGGCTGCTGGAGGAGCTACTCGGCCCGGAGTGGGTCGAGCGGTGGGCTCGTGAGCGCGGGAAGCTGGAGGCGCTGCGGGAGTGGTGGAAGGTGGCGCGGCGACTTCTCTATGATCCGTAAACCACCCGAAGAAAAGAGGGCCAGTCTGGCTTGGATTAGCCCCACTTGTTCCCAAATCTGTTCCCATCGGCTGCGATCGCCGATGTGGGAAACGACGTAACTCGTTGTGGCGTTAAATGACCGGGGTGGGGATCGAACCCACGACCTACGGATTAAAAGTCCGTTGCTCTACCGACTGAGCTACCCGGTCGAGACGAGGCAAAGGCGCTCGTTCTATCTACCTATTCTACGCGCACAGGGAAGATCCCAGCAGCCGCGTCCCTGTTCTCCAGAGCGAGCCTATTTGAGGCCGTGCCCCTCCTTGAACGTCGGCCAGTCCTTCTTGAGCTGGAAAAAGTCTCCGAAGCCCTCACACTGCAGAAACGGGTTCATGATCTTCTCGAGTGCGATGGTCGAGGAGGGCCGACAGCCGTAGTCGTGCCCGGGCCAGATCGTGGTGTCATCGGGCAGCTCCGTCAGGACCCGCTGCAAGCTCTCGTACTCCAGGCGGGCTGCCTCCTCGGTCCCCGTTCCGCCGATCTTGCCGACGAACAACAGATCGCCGGTGATCGCCACCCGCTGCTCCGCCAGATGGACGAGCAGGTGATCCTCTGAATGCCCCGGCACGTGCAGGAACCGGAGCGTTAGGGAGCCCAGCCCGAGAGAGCTACCGTCTTCGAGCTCGATATCCGGGCTGCTCGCTGCGCTCGGGTGCGCGGCCAGGGGCGCTCTCGTGAGTTCCCTGGCGCGGCGGTTGCCGTTGGTGTGATCGGGGTGGCCGTGCGTGTTGATAATCACCTCGACCGTGAGCCCCTGGTCCGTGGCGCGCTCGACCAGCATCTCCGGATCGTAAGAGGGGTCGATCAGCGCTCCGACGCCCGTGGCTCGATCCCCGACGAGGTAGCCGAAGTTGCGATCCCCCCCCACTCGGATCTGCTCGAAGATGAAGTCCATTCGGCTTGTCGGATCCTCGGTGCTATTCCACGCGGACGGGCGCGTAGCGGTACCCGAGCCAGGCGCCCGCAATCGCCGCCCCTCCCTGCACCAACAAGGCCACGGCGAACGTACGGACCGAGAGGCCTTCCCACGCGCTCAGGCCCGTCGTGAAGCCTCCAAAGGTCAGGTTCAGGAGGAACCAAACGACGAAACTGACGCCGGCCATCGCGGCTCCATGAAGGATCGGAGCCGCGGCGGTCTTGTAGCACATGATGAATCCGCCGAACGCGAAGCCGGCCGCTACCGAGGCGGCGACCACCACCGAATCCACCGTATCGCTTCCGCCCATGGCGCCGGCTGCCTCGAGTGCCAACAACAAGCCGCTCGCCGCAGCGGCAGCCGCGAACCAGCCGAAAGCCACCCAGGACCACTGTACGTTCTGAAGGTGCTCGGAGTGCATGCTCTAGCTCACGGGACTATGGGAAGGCCGGTTACGCGCGAACACTCGCCGCTTCTCCTCGTCGAGACGCGCCCTCTGCCGACAGGCCACCATCCGCCTCTTCCAGGGGCAGATCCACCTGCAACACCCCGGCGAAGGTACGTCGGTGATGCGGCGTGGGCCCGAACTCGCGGATCGCGGCCCTGTGCTCGGCCGTTCGGTACCCCTTGTTCGACTCCCAGCCGTATTCCGGGTACCGGCGGCCCAGACGCCGCATCAGGCGATCTCGGGTGACCTTTGCCACGATCGAGGCACAGGCGATGGAGTGGCACCTCAGATCGCCGCCAACGACGGGCGTGTGCTCCCGGAGACCGGGCACACGCTTGCCATCCACGAGAAGAAGATCGGGCTCGAAAGGAAGGTGTCGAAGCGCCCGGCGCATGGCGAGCGCGGCCGCGTTCCGGGCGTTCAGGCGCTCGATCTCACGACAGGAAGCGGCAGCGACGCCGTACGCCAGGCACTGCTTCTCGATGATGCCCGCGAGCTCTTCCCGTCGCTTCGCACTCAGCAACTTGCTGTCGACGGCGCCCTCGAAACGCTGGCCCCGGCGGAGAGCTACGGCAGCGGCGACGACGGGACCGGCCACGGGGCCGTAGCCGACCTCGTCCACACCCACGACGCGCTGACACCCGGCCGCCCATCCCTCTTGTTCGAAGAGCAGGGGGGCGGTGGGCGGCGCCACGCTAGCTGTCGACCTGTGCGGCTTTCTGGGCGTCTTCTTCGTCCGAAAGGGGTTCTTCGGGCTCGCTGGCTTCCTCAGCTCCGGTTTCTTCCGGCTCGGCAGCTTCCGCCGAGACCTCCGCCGGCGCCTCATCGGCCACCTCATCAACCTCGGCTTCAGCGGCAGGCTCACCGTCCCCGGAGGGCGCGGCCGCGGCGGCCAGCCTGGCCTCCTCCGCCAGGCGGGCTTCCTCCACCAGCTCGGCCATCTCGGCCTCTTCGGCCGCGATCTCCTCGGGCGTGGGTGGCGGTGGCGCCTGGGCTGCCAGGAACGCCTCGCGGTGCTTCTCCGAGAGCCACCAACGGCGCTCGCGGACTCGGGCGCGCTTCCCGACGCGCTCCCGCAGGTAATAGAGCTTGGCCCGTCTCACATGGCCTCGCCGTATGATCTCGATTCCCGCGATTGATGGGGAGTGTGAGGGAAAGATCCGCTCCACTCCGACACCGCCCGAGATCTTCCGGATGGTGAAGGTCTCGCCGACGCTCGAACCGCTCCGAGCGATGCAGATCCCCTCGAACGCCTGTACGCGCTCTTTCTTCCCCTCGATGACTCGCACGCGCACGCGCACGGTGTCACCCGGGTCGAACGCGGGCAGGTCGCTCCGCAGATACTCTTTCTCGATTTCTTGAATCCTGGGATCCATGCCACCGCTCCTATACGGCGAATTTATTCCTTCTCCTCACGCTCCGCTTGCCGGTACGCCCGCCACAGCTCGGGACGTCGCCAGCGCGTCGTCCGTTCGGCCTGTCCCCTGCGCCACTCCTCTATCCGGCGATGATCGCCCGATCGAAGGACGTCGGGGACTTGCAGGCCCCGGTACTCGGCCGGTCTCGTGTACACCGGCGGCGCGAGGAGGTCCTCGTAGAACGAATCGGTCGCTGCCGATTCGTGATCTCCCAACGCTCCCGGGAGCAACCGGACGACCGCGTCGATCACGACGAGCGCCGCCGGCTCCCCACCACTCAAGACGTAGTCGCCGACCGACAGCTCCTCGGTCGCCACCTCCTCGGCCACCCGCTCGTCCACGCCTTTGTATCGCCCGCACAGGAGCGTGAGCTCGTCGGCGAGCGAAAAACGCACCGCGGTCGCGTGGTTGAACACCGCGCCGCGCGGCGTCAGCAGGGCGACAGGTCCTTCCGGCTTCAGGGCATCTCGAGCCTCGAAGAACGGCTCCGGCTTCATCACCATCCCGGCTCCCCCGCCGAACGGCTCATCATCGACCGTGCGGTGCCTGTCCCGGGCGTAATCCCGGATGTCCACGACGCGGTACTCGACGAGCCCGTCCTCGGCCGCCCGCCCGAGAATGCTCGTGGCGAGCGTGGCTTCGAAGTACTCCGGGAAGATCGTCCAGATGTTGATCCGCACCGGCCGATTCTCCGCTCCGCCGGCGCTCACGATCCCGCCGCCCGGCGAACCCTAAGGGTCGAGCAGGCCCGGCGGTGGATCGATCCGAACGATGCCGGCTTCTATATCGACGCTCTGTATGATCGCGGCGGTGAACGGGATCAACCGTTCCGTCTCGCGATCGCCGCGATCATCTACCACGACGAGCACTGGCTGCCCAGGCCGATCGAAAACCCAGTCGACCCGCCCCACCGAGCCCTCCGGCCCCTCGACATCGAGTCCAACCAGGTCGTGGAGGAAGAACTCGTTCTCCCGGAGGGCGGCCAGCTCGTCTTCGGCCAATTCCAGGGTGCATCCGGCGAAGCTCTCCGCAGCGTCGCGATCGCCGATCTCGGCGAAGCCGAGCCTCCAGCCTTTGGCGCTCCAGCCGGCCGACGAGAGCGTCAACTGGGAGACACGCCCCTCCGGCGCATCGGAAACGGCGAAAACTCTGCCGACCTCGTAGACACCCTCCGGATCGTCCGTCTCGGGGTGCACCAGCAGCTGGCCCTTCATTCCGTGCGCGCGCCGCACCGTTCCTACAACGACCTGGCCCATCGTTTCGAAAGCCGGTAATCGAGCCTCGATGAGGCCGGCAATCCGGCTACTCTTTCGGCTCTTCCTCCTCGGGCTCTGCCGCTTCTTCCTCGGCTGCTTCTTCCGCTTCGGCATCGGAAGCTTCGGCGGTTACTTCCTCGTCGACCTCCGCCTCGACTTGTTCAACCTCCGCCTCGGCTTCCGGCTCCTCGACGGCTTCGGCTTCAGCGGTCACTTCCTCTTCAGCCTCGTCCTCGAGCGCGACCTCCGCTTCGGCCTCGGGCTCAGCCGCTGCCTCTTCCTCGGCCTCGACGGCTACTTCCTCAGCCTCGGCCACAGCCTCGACCTCCGCTTCGGCCTCGGGCTCTGCAGCAGCTTCGGCTTCAGGCTCAGCCGCTGCCTCTTCCTCGGCCTCGACATCTTCAGCAGCCTCCTCGACAACCGTCTCTTCGGCCTCGTCGGCGAGGGCATCCTCGACCGCCTCGGCGGCTTCAGCCACCGGAGCCGCGGCGGCAGCCGCCGCGGGAGCCGCTGCCGAAGCCGACGGTGTCTTCACTTTCGCCTTCTTCGGCGGCGCCGAGACGCGTTGCGTCGTCTTGTCCTCGCCGGCCGGGGGACCGAGGTAGACCACCGCTTCCTCGATCGTCTCGGCCGTCACGCCGGCGTGGAACTTCTCCCACACGCCGGTGCGGCGGAAAAGGGATCGCACGGTGTGGCTCGGCGTCGCTCCCTCCTGAAGCCAGTAGAGCGCCCTGGCCGCGTCCACCCGGACGACCGCCGGCTCCGTGCGCGGGTTGTAGATCCCGAGCTTCTCCACCGGAGGGCCGTCTCTGGGGCCGGATTCGTCGGCGACCACGATTCGGTAATAGGGCTGCTTCTTGCGGCCCATTCTCTTCAGTCTGATCGTTGCTGGCATCTCGTTGTTGCCTGTCTCTGTTGTCTTGTAAGTCGTTTCTTCTCAGTTGGAAGGGCCGCCGAAGCCGGCGCCGCCATCTCCACCGGGAAACCCGCCTCCCGGCAGGCCTCCACCTGGAAGCCCGTCGCCGGGCAGCCCGCCCGGAAAGCCGCCCGGAAAGCCCTTCCCGGCCAGCATCGGTCCCAGCTTCCCCATGTCCTTCATCATCTTCTGCATTTCCTTGAACTGCTTGAGCAGCCGGTTCACCTCGTGCACCGGTCGCCCTGAGCCGCGCGCGATGCGCGCCCGCCGCGAGCCGTTCAGAACCCTTGGCCGGCGGCGCTCCTCAGGCGTCATCGAGAGGATGATCGCCTCGATGTGGCCGATCCGCTTCGGGTCCACCTGCACGCCGTCGAGCATCTTCGGCTTGACGCCGGGAATCATCTTCAGAAGCCCCTCGAGCGGACCCATCTTCTGAAGCTGCTTGAGCGACTGGAGGAAGTCCTCCAGGTCGAACTCGCCCTTCCCGAGCACCTTCTTCTCGAACCGCTGCGTCGCCTCGACGTCGATCGTCTGCTGAGCCCGCTCCACGAGGCCGACGATGTCCCCCATCTGGAGGATGCGTCCGGCCATCCGGTCGGGATCGAAGACCGTGAGGTCCTCCATCTTCTCGCCGACGCCGACGAACTTGATCGGCACGCCCAGCACGCCGTAGATGGAGAGCGCCGCGCCTCCGCGCGCATCTCCCTCCATCTTCGTGAGCACGACCCCCGTGAGCCCCACCGCGTCGTGGAAGCCCTCGGCGATCCGCACCGCCTCCTGTCCCGTCATCCCGTCGGCGACGAGAAGCACCTCGTGGGGCTTTGCTTCCGCCTTGACGGCGCGGAGCTCCTCCATGAGCGCCTCGTCCGCCTGGAGGCGGCCTGCCGTGTCGAGCACGACGTGCGTGAGCCCCTCGACTCGCGCCCTCTCCACCGCGGAGCGCGCGACCCGAGCCACGTCCATCTCCTCGGCCTCCCGGGCCACCGGGACGTCGAGCGAAGCGCCAAGCGTCTGCAGCTGCTCGCCCGCCGCCGGCCGGTAAGGGTCGCACGCCACCAGGAGCGGCCGCCGCCCCTCCCGCTGGATTCGGCGCGCCAGCTTGCCCGCCGTCGTCGTTTTCCCCGAGCCCTGCAGACCGACCAGCATGGTCACGGTCGGCGGCACGGTCGCGGAAGCCAGCTTCGGGCTCCCCTCACCGAGCAGTGCGACCAGCTCGTCGTGCACGATCTTGACGATCTGGTCGCCGGGGCTCACCGACGAGAGGACGTCCTGCCCGAGAGCCCGCTCCTCGACGCGGTCGAGGAAATCGCGGGCGACCTCGTAGTTGACGTCCGCTTCCAGGAGCGCTCGCCGCACCTCCCGCAGGCCCTTCTTCAGCATCTCCGGCGTGATGACGCCGCGCTGCCGGAAGGTCCCCAGGACGCTGTCCAGTCGATCGCTGAGCCGTTCGAACACCTGTCCGCTGTCTGTGGATCGGGTGACTGCCGGTAGGACGCCCTCCGGCCGGTGTACCTCCGGCCGGAACCGGTGGCA
>JBDGZR010000155.1:0-6330 GCA_039588495.1 Gemmatimonadota bacterium
CCGGCGCCGGGAAAGGCGAGAACACCTCGAGCTCCTCGAACCCGGCTCCGCGCAGCGACTCGATCGCTTTCCGGGTCGATTCCAGCGAGCCGTATTGGGCGATCAGGCCCGTGCTGGAGCGAGGTCGCCGGGCGCTCATGTTTCGCCTCCCGCGGCATGGCCGTGCGACTTCTCGTGCTCCAGCTGCTCCTTCACCTCCACGATGCTGATCGTGGGAAGCGTCTTCGCGAAGATCAGAAACCACATGTAGAACCAGGAGAAGCTCCCGATCATGATCGCGATCTCGACCGCACTCGGCGTGTAGAGTCCCCAACCGCTCGGCAGGTACTCGTGCGCCAGCGACGTGGAGATGATCACGAAGCGCTCGTAGAACATCCCGATGTTTACGAAGATTGAAATCGCGAACAGCGCCGGGATGCTTCGGCGGATCTTCTTGAACCAGAGCGCGGCGGGCACGACCACGTTGCAGAAGACCATGATCCAGAAGGGTCCCCGGTATTCCCCGCGCGCCCTCCACAGGAAGCTCTCCTGCTCGATCGGGTCGGCCGAGTAGTAGGCCAGGAAGTACTCGACCGCGTACGCGTACCCCACGATCAGGGACGTCAGGAGCAGCAGCTTCGCCATGTTCTCGAAGTGATACTCGGTGACGTACGCCTCGAGGCCGAAGGCGTAGCGCAGGCCGACCATCAGCGTGATCACCATCGCGACGCCCGAGAAGATCGCGCCGGCCACGAAGTAGGGGGCGAAAATCGTGGAGTGCCAGCCCGGCACGATGCTGAGGGCGAAGTCCCAGGAGACCACGCTGTGCACCGAGAGGACGAGCGGCGTGGCGATCGCCGCCATGTACAGGTAGGCGCGGCGGTAGTGCATCCACTCTCGCACGCTGCCGGTCCAGCCGAGCGACAGCATGCCGTACAGCCTGCTTCGCCAGCCCCGGAACTTGTCGCGAAGCACGGCGAGGTCGGGAATCAGCCCCGTGTACCAGAAGATGAGGCTGATCGTGAAGTAGGTGCCAACCGCGAAGACATCGAGCACGAGCGGCGAGCGGAAGTCCGGCCAGATCATCCGCTGGGAGGGATAGGGCATCAACCAATAGAAGTACCACACGCGGCCGAGGTGGATGAGCGGAAACAGGCCCGCCGTCATCACCGCGAAGATGGTCATCGCCTCCGCCGCATGGTTGATCGTCGTGCGCCAGCCGGAGCGGAAGAGGTAGAGGATCGCCGAGATCAGCGTGCCGCTGTGCGCGATGCCCACCCAGAAGACGAACAGGGTGATGTAGATGCCCCAGCCCACCGGGTGGTTGATGCCCGCGACGCCGATGCCGACGACGATCTGATAGATCCAGGCCGCGGCGCCGAGCAGCACGCCGCCGATGGCGAGCGAGAGCACGAACGCGTAACGCCAGGCGGGAACGAGGATCGGACGGGAGATGTCCTCGTTCGCGTCGGCGAGCGTCGGGTAGGTCGACTCGACCTCGCGCGCCAGCGTCGCCATCAGACCGCTCCCGCCGCCCGCGGCATCAGTGGCCCTCCTCCTCGCCGCCCTGCGGGTCGCCCGCCTCGTGCTCTGCGCCGGCGTCCCCGTGGTCGCCGGGATCCCCGTGCGCATCGTGCTCCGAGGCCGGCAGCGCCGCGTGCGTCACGTCGGCCAGATAGGTGACGGCCGGACGAGTGTAGAGTTCGTCGAGGACGTGGTAGCCGCGGGCGCTGTGGCTCTGCTTCGAGACCTCGCTGGCGGCGTCCTTGAGGTTGCCGAACTTGATGGCGCCGGCTGGGCAGGTCTGCTGGCAGGCGGTCTGGAACTCCCCGTCCCGCACCAGGCGCCCCTCGGCCTTCGCCTGGTTCTTCGCCCGGTTCACCCGCTGGACGCAGAAGGTGCACTTCTCCATCACCCCCTTCCCCCGAACCGTGACGTCTGGGTTGAGCTGCAGGTTCAGAGGGTAAGGGAACTCGTACTCGAACCAGTTGAACCGGCGGACCTTGTAGGGGCAGTTGTTGGCGCAGTACCGCGTGCCGACGCATCGGTTGTAGACCTGGGCGTTCAGCCCTTCGGCCGTGTGGTACGTCGCGTATACCGGACAGACGGGCTCGCAGGGAGCGTCGCCGCAGTGCTGGCACATCATCGGCTGCTGCACGGTCTGGAAGCCGCCGTCCTCCGTGTCCACGAAATACCGATCGATCTTGATCCACGACATCTCGCGGCGTTGGGCGCTGACCTCCTCGCCGACCGTCGGCACGTTGTTCTCGGCGGAGCAGGCGGTGACGCAGGCCGCACAGCCGGTGCAGGCGTTCAGGTCGACGGTCATCCCCCACCGGTAGGGACTGTTCGGATCGGAGTCGTAGGCGGCCCGAACCAGCTCGCCCAGGTCCACCTCGTGCCCCTGCTCGGCGGCCAGGGCTTCCTCGACGTTGATGAGGTCGGTGATCTCACGGCCGTGGTCCGAGTCGCTCCCCTGCAGAATGACGAGTCGGCCCCGCTCGCCGGTCGCGCGCAGCGTGACGCCCGTGCCGGCAAGAGCCAGGGCTCCACTGACGCCATCGGCCGACGCGCCAGGCAGCAGGTCCAGCGGGTTCACGCCTCTGCCCCGCGCGTTGCGTCCGTACGCGGTGTGCCCCTGTCCGAGCGGTATGGCGACCGTGTCGGGCCGAATGCCCCGGTACACGAACGCGGGGGCGGTCACGGATCCGGCCTCCGAGCTCACCTCCACGAGATCGCCGTTCGAGACGCCGAGCTCCTCGGCGGTCTCCGGGTTCACCTCCACCCAGGAGTTCCACATTGCTCGGGTGACGGGGTCCTGCAGCTCCTGCATCCAGGAGCGGTTCGCCCCCCGGCCGTCGTAGAACTGGACCGTCGGGTACACGACCAACGCCCTGCCCCCCGGCTGCGCCGGCTCGGAGAACGAATAGCCGGCCGCGGCGGGGTCGAGCGTCGGCTGCTCCGCCTCCCGCGGCGTTCCGATAAGGCCGCCAGAGGCCAGCCGACTCCTCCACCATTCTTCGAAATCCTCGGCGGCGCCTTCCTCCGCCTGCCGCTGCCGCGCGGCGTCCTTCAGCCAGGTCGCGAAGTCCGCGCCCCCGCCAATCTCGACCCCGCCCGCCGCGGCGATCTGGATCAGGATGTCTTCCGTCTGGCGGGTGTCGAACACCGGGGGCATCAGGGGCTGCGCCACTCCCGCGACGCCACCGCCGAAGTCCACCTCACCCCACGACTCGAGGGCGTGGCTCGAGGGGAGGACCCAGGAGCAGCCCACGGCGGTCTCATCCAGATGGGGCGACAGGGAGGCGGTGGTGGCGACCTGCGCCAGGGCATCCTCGAAGCCCAGCGCCTTCGGCAGCGTGAAGGCCGGATTGGCATCCGCGACCAGCAGCGTGCGCACGGCGCCGGATCGCATCCGGTCGATCAGGCCGGTCATCGTGGAGATCGAGGCGATCGCGCCGCTCCTCGGGGCGCTCCCGAACCGCACCCGCTCGCCGATGGCGCCCAGCACCTGGTTCAGGATGGCCACGGCGAGATGGGCTTGTGCGGCCCCTTCGCCCTGACCCTCGAAACCGGGCGGGATCGCGATCGGCGCGGAGGCCGCGGCGAGCTCTTCTCCCAGCGCGCGAATCGCGTCGGCGGAGACCCCGGCCACGGCGGCAACGGTCTCGGGCGAGTAGCCGGAGAGGAGGCCATCCAGCTCGCCGGCGCCGCCGCGGCGCTCGGCGACGACCGCCGCTACGGCGAGTGCCACGGCGCCCTCCGATCCGGAGCCGCACGATACCCACTCATCCGCCTTGAGGCCGGTCACGGAAAGCCTCGGGCCCACGAACGTCAGCTTGGCGTGGCGGCCGTGATCCACATCGCGCGCCTCCGCGAACCGGGCCGCGAGCTGGACGGGCGAAAGCCAGGTCCCCAGGAAGTCAGCGCCGAAGCACACGACCGCGTCGGCCCGCTCGATCTCGTAGCTCGGAACCTCCCGCCTGCCGAAGGCGATTTCGTTGGCCGCCCGCGCGGCCTCGTACTCCAGCGGTTCCCACCGGATGTGCTCGGCGCCCGTCGCCGCGGCCCACTCCTCGAAGAAGCGGTCTCGCGCGGTGGGTGAGGCGCCCGTAAGCAGCACCACGCTTCCACCCTGCAGCGCCGCGCCCAGCGCGACGATTCCTTCTTCCCAGCCCGTTTCCACAAAGCCAGCGGCGGCGGCATCGTCCCCGCCGGCCTGATCCCCGGCAGCCTGATCCGCGCCCGGGTCGCCGCCTCTCTTGCGGGGTCCGGGGACGCGGTCCGGATCGTAGAGGTCCTGCAGGGACGATTGGGCGAGCGCGGAGAGTCGCCCACTGTTCGGGGCGTCCGGGTTGCCCTCCAGCTTGATGACCCGGCCTTCCCGAAGGTGCGCGTGGAGGCCCAATGGCTCCGGGCCGACCACTACGGCGGTGGCGTACACGTCGGAGACTCCGGGCACCCGCTCCTCTTCCTGGACGAGGAGGGGGATGAGCTTGTCGCCGTAGTCGGGCGGGCCGCAGGCCACGGCCGCTCCCGCCCCGGTCACGCCGACGACCTTCAGGAAGTCACGGCGAGAGGTCGATCCGAGGCCGGCTTCAGGCTCTTCCGAGCGCTCCTCGCGCATCCCCTCGGGGCGGTTCAGTAGTGACATGCCAGGCAGTCGATCGGCC
The DNA here is from genome assembly GCA_039588495.1 of Gemmatimonadota bacterium. Lineage (GTDB taxonomy): Bacteria > Gemmatimonadota > Gemmatimonadetes > Palauibacterales > Palauibacteraceae. The sequence goes on from JBDGZR010000155.1 coordinate 4,653, forward strand.
CGCGCGATGCGCCGAACTCGGAGTCGATCCGGACCGGATAGAGACCCTTCGGCTGGCGTCCCTCCGGCATCTCGGGAGGTGGATACCGTTCCGAGAGGACGTGATCTGTGGCGACATCCGTCTCGGCCGGGGCCTGTCGATGGCACTCCAGGCACCACCCCATCGTGAGGGGGGCCCACTGGTAGATACGATCCATCTCCTCCTTGACCGGGCCGTGGCACTCCTCGCACTCCACCGCGTTCCGGAGATGAGGCTCGTGGTTGAACTGTACGAACTCCGGAAGCTTGTAGACCCAGTCCCATTCGACGGCCACGCCGGAGTCCCACATGCCCCGAAGCGCCTCGACCGGCTCGAGACCGGATCCTGCCACCCGGTGGCATCCCATACAGATCTCCAAGGGGGGCATGACGCCTGCCTGCGACACGTCGGTACCGGTGTGGCAGTAGAGGCAGTCGATCTGGAGCTCGCCGGAATGAAACCTATGGTTGAAGGGAAGCGGTTGATCGGGTCCGCGGGCGGCTGCGTAGAAGGCGTCGATCGCCTGTTGAGCCGTGAATTCGGCCGTCGCGGCCTCTCCCGTCGCGGCCTGTCCTGCCGCGGCTTGCCCGGAGGGCGCTTCCCCGGCAGGCGCCTCGCCCGCGTCCTGAGTGGCGTCTACGTGGCGGGAGGATGGGTAGGCGGCGGCCTCGGCACGGTCTCCCCGCGTAAGGGCGAGCGTCCCGAGGGCGACAAGGCCGACCATAGCGGCCGCTATGACAGTTCGTCGTCCCATCCGGCCTTTTTCGTGAGGTCGTAGCATGGTGCGGCCGAACCGCGCCGCCGCCCGGCCTTCGGTGTGCCGCCCGGCCGAGGCGCGGGTCAAGGTATCACGCTCGGAGCCTGATGCAAGACGCGCAAGCTACGCCTCAAAAGAGGCTCTACGGCTGCCTCTCGGGGTTCCTTCGGCTCCGAATTGTCCACCGATTCCCGACAGCTTGGCGAGGGTTCTCCCGACAGACAGCCTGGCGTCGGTCGTCTCATCGTTTTAAATGGCATCGACGGCCATCTAACCGGGGAAGATTCGATGATCGAAGCGCCGAAGTGCCGCGAGCGGGGCAGAACCACTTCGCTTCTCATGACGCTCGCCGTCATCTGGATAGCGGCGTGTGCTCAGCCCGACCAGCCAGCGCAGACCCAGGCCGGCGTGAATCTGGAGACGATGGACACGCTTCTCGCGGAGCTCGGCGGACGTGCCACCGCCGATTTGTCGCGCGGGCAGAGATGGCGCCTGATCAGCTCGATCGGGGTCGGTCTGCCGCCTTCCTCCTTCCAGGCGGAGGATCTTCCGGAGCCCGAGTCGCACGGGGCGGCGCTGGTCGAGGCCTACTGCGACCGCTGCCACTGGGTCCCGGCGCCCCAGCAGCACGCGGCCTCCGAGTGGCCGATTCTGATGCGGCGCATGCAGACGCGCGCCGAGACGCTGGGAGAGCGTCTCGGGGGACCGCTGACGGAGGGGCTCATGGGCGAGTACGTCGTGGCGGGAATGGCGACGGCACCCCTTCCCTCGGAGGATGAGCTGGCGGTCATGACCGAGTACATGCAGAAGCACGCGATGCCGGAGGCGCAGCCCGGCGAGCTGGGCGAAGGCGAGGAGGCGGATTTCTATCGCGCCAAGTGCTCGGCGTGCCACGTCACTCCG
>JBDGZR010000156.1:0-6268 GCA_039588495.1 Gemmatimonadota bacterium
GATCCGCAGGCCGCCACTTTCCTGGAGTGCGTGGATCAGAAGCGGCTGGACTATATGCGACGTCTGTTTTTGGAGATGGGCTTCTCGGAGAAGGAAGCTCACCTGCGGAGCCGCTGGTCGTACTACTACCTGATCGGTGCGCACTCCGTACTCGCCACCCGCGTGTCGGAAAGCCAGCGCCTCGACTGCGCGCGGCATTGGCACCGCATGCTCACAAAGCCCTAGACGCCGATCGCGTCGGCCTCTCGCCGGGCCTGGATGAGTCCGCGTCCCCGGGGAGTCGAGTCTCCGAGGCTCGGCGTCCCGCGGCTCAGCCTCCGCAGCCCAAGCCGCCGCCGGAAGCTTCGCCGCAAAGGATGACGCCCGATCCGGTGGCCGGAGAGAGCGGCGCGATGTCGCCGAAGGCGAGCGCACACTCGCGGTCGTCTACCTGCTCGTGGGTTGCCCGCGCCGTCCATCCGTATGGGCTCGTGTTGATTTCCATGGTCACACGCGGGCTAAGTCGGAGGTCCAGTGCGCTGACGTCGGAGGCGTACGAGCTGTACTTCGAGTAATAGGCCTCCTGCGCCGACGCGAGGTTGCGCAGGTCGCTTTGCATCGTGGCCGCCGCGGCGCGGTTCCGGGGAACGTCGGAACGGACGACGGATAGCGCCGCGAGGATGCTGATGACGGTGACGACGATCAGCACCTCCACGAGCGTGAAGCCCTCACGGCCTATATTGAGGCGCTTCTCACGCGCCCGACGCCAGTACGCCTTTACCATGAAGCGCCGTAAGTGCATGTCGGGTGCCAAGATCAGTCGATTCTGCGCACCCGCTTGCCTCCAAAGAGGTTAGAGAGCCTCACGAGGTCGGTTGACGCGCCGAATGTGCCCTCCATTCGGGCTTTTTGCGGCGTCAGAGGTCCGACATGTCCGTGAAGCCCTCGCCGATCGGCTCCTCGGTCGTCGACAGGTCACACCAGGCGAGCTTCTCACCGGCGTCGTCGAATCCCCAGGAGAAGTACACCGGCTTCTCGGTCTGCAGCAGGTGATACATGTCGCTGAAGTAGTCCTGCTCCAGCGTCACCACGAGGAAGCCCGCTGCGCTGCGGCCGATCTCGGTAGGGCCGGGCTCGAAGAAGATCCGCACACCGCTGTCGCCGGGACCTCGGTAGGCGGGATCGGGCTCCAGGAACAGGAACCTCTTGAAGTCGTCGGTCGAGCGGCGCGATACGCCGACGCGGTAGGCCTCGATCTCAAGAACTGGCATGGCGGTTCTCCGGTTGGGTATCAGCGTCACGGCGATCCGTCAGGTCTGGCTCAAACCTATACCCATCGCTCCCTAGATGTCATGGCGGCCGGGGTTTCTCCCTACACAGCCACACCGCTTCTTCCCGATTGTCGCGGGCTCCAACGGTCCGGAGTTTGCTCCTATAGGGTCAGGAGCGTCCACGGAGGGTGGCGGGCGCTGCAGAAAGAGGAGGGGACAATGTCCCAGATCTATAGGCGACTGCTGATGGCGGCCGCCGGGCTCGGCCTCCTGGGCGTTGCGCCCACCACGGCGCAAGCTCAGGGCTTCCTTCTCGACCTCTACGCGGGGGTCGGCCTGCCCACGGGCCGGTTGAACGACTTGACTAATGCCGGCTTCACCGGCGGGTTGGGTCTCGGTTACGTCTTCAATCGCGCAGTGGGCGTTCGTGCCGATTTCGCGGGCGAGTGGCTGAACGGACAGGATCCGACCGTGTCACCGCTTCCCGACATCGATCCAGACTTCTTCGGCCGCGACGTCAACCTGTATCACTACGATGCAGCGATCATGATCAACGCGACCGATCCGAGGCAGACGAACTGGATCGTCGCGATCGACGCGGGAGCGGGCGCCACGACTGTACAGTTCAGAGGCGATGAGCTCGACCGGCCGGACTCGGAGACCCGGTTCACGATCCCGATCGGCTTCGGGGTCGGCTATCTCGTCTCAGAGACCGTCGGAGTCTTCATACGCGGCCGCTGGTACGTCATGTTCACCGACGCCTCCCGCTTCGGTGGCTCGACCTGGTCGTCCTTCCCGATTTGGGGCGGATTCGGGATTCGCGTCGGTTGATCGGCGGCTGATGGGCGGCTGATCGGCGGCGTCAGGGGCTGTCGGGTCCGGCCTCCGAGGGAAGGGACTCCTGTTTCCTGGCCTCGATCAGCGACTCCATGAAGTCCTGCCGTTCGCCCAGAAGCTCCATTCGCTGGTCGATTCCCTCGACGAGCTGACGGATCTCACGTACGCCCAGCTCCAGCCGCTCGAGCCGGTCCCGGTCCGGGGAGCTCTCGTGGCGCAGTTTGATCCACTCCTCGAGCACTCTCCCGAGCCGGCGGCTCAGCGGAAAGAGCAGGATGAAGATTCCGATCATGAACGTCGCGATCAGCGGAGCGATTGCGTCGACCATGCCTGGGGGCATCTTGGACCCTCGTCGTGTCGCAGTTGTGTATGGTAGGGAGGAGGGCAGAATCTGCCGTTCCCACCTATTCTACGACAGTCTAACGAGGAGGGTTTCAACGCGTGAGTACCGAGGCCGCAACCCTGGGCGGCGGATGTTTCTGGTGCCTGGAAGCCGTCTTCGAGCTGCTGAACGGGGTCGAGCGCGTGGAGTCGGGTTACGCCGGAGGCAGCGCGCCTGATCCCACGTACGAAGAGGTCTGCTCTGGAACGACCGGGCACGCGGAGGTGGTGCAGGTCACCTTCGATCCGGCCGTGACCAGCTACCGGGAGATCCTGGAAGTCTTCTTCGCGACCCACGACCCGACCACGCTCAACCGGCAAGGGCCGGATGTTGGGACGCAGTACCGCTCGGCGATCTTCTATCACTCCCAGGAGCAGAGAGAGACGGCGCAGAATCTGATCGCGGAGCTGGAGAAGAACGGCATCTTTCCCGGCCCTATCGTGACCGAGGTGGCCGAGCTCACCGAGTTCCATCCTGCCGAGGTGTACCACCAGGAGTACTACCGCAACAACCCGCGCCAGCCCTACTGCACCTTCCTCATCGATCCGAAGGTGGCGAAGTTCCGCCAGACGTTCACCGATCGGCTGAAGGCCGTCCCTCCTGGCGTCTAGCGAGTAGCGAGATGACGACACGCCCCGACGCGCTCGGGCCCGATCAGCCGCGCGTGGTGATCGTGGGGGCTGGGTTCGGCGGTCTCGAGGCGGCCAGGACGCTGGCCAAGGCCGATGCCGAAGTGGTCCTCTTCGACAGGCACAACCACCACCTTTTCCAGCCACTCCTCTACCAGATCGCGACGGCGGCGCTCTCGCCGGCGAACATCGCTGCGCCGATCCGGAAGATCCTCGCGAAGCAGAAGAACTGCGAGGTGATCATGTCCGAGGTTACCGAGGTGGACCTCGAGGGCCGGACCGTCACGGTAACGGATCAGAGGTACGCCTACGATTACCTGGTCCTCGCCGCGGGTGCTCGCACCAACTACTTCGGCAACGACGCCTGGTCGGAGGTGGCTCCGGGCCTGAAGAACATCTCCGAGGCCATCGACGTCCGCAGCCGCTTTCTCCTCGCATTCGAGCAGGCGGAGATCGAGACGGACGAAGCGGCTCGTCGAGCGGCCCTGACGTTCGCGATCGTCGGGGCGGGCCCGACCGGTGTCGAGCTGGCGGGCGCGATGGCGGAGATCGCCCGTCAGACGTTGCGGGCCGATTTCAGGCACATCGACACAAACACCGTGCGGGTCATCCTGATCGATGCGGAGGACCGCGTGCTCTCGACGTTCACGCCGGAGCTCTCCGATCGAGCGAAGCGCGATCTCGAGCAACTGGGCGTCGAGGTCGTGCTGGGCTCGAACGTCATCGAAGTCCAGCCCGGGCTGCTGATCGTGGAGACGCCGGCGGGCGAGGAGCGGATCGAGGCGGCGAATGTCTTCTGGGCTGCCGGCGTCCGTGGGGTGCGGCTGGGGGAGACGCTGGGTGCGGAGCTCGACCGAGGCGGCCGGGTGATCGTCGCTGACGATCTTGCCGTTCCCGGCCACCCCGAGGTCTTCGTGGTGGGTGATCTGGCTCATCGGATCGATCCGAATACGGAGGAGCTCGTGCCCGGCGTGGCTCAGGGCGCGATCCAGATGGGTCGCTTCGCGGGAGAGGTGATCGCGGCCGAGGTTGGGGCGCTCTCGCGAGGAAAGCCGACCCCGAGGCGGGGCGTCTTCGTCTACCGAGACAAAGGCTCGATGGCCACGATCGGGCGGAACCGGGCGATCGCCGACATACACGGACTACGCTTCGGCGGCTATTTCGCCTTCCTGGCGTGGGCCTTCATCCACGTCCTCTTTCTGATCGGTTTTCGCCGCCGGCTGATGGTGATGCTGGAGTGGATGTGGAGCTACCTCACCTTCGGCCGCGGCGTTCGGCTCATCACCGGGGAGGATCAGGTACCGAAGCCGGTCCGGCCGCCGCCGGACCCGCGGCTGCTCCCTCCGGCGCAGAAGCGCTAGAAGGGGAAGGCCAGAGGCGCCAGAAAGATAGTGACGGCCCCGATGATGAGGGTGAGCGGGACGCCGAGCTTGACGAAGTCCATCGTCGTGTATCCGCCCGGCTCGTAGACCATGAGGTTGGTCTGGTAGGCGGCCGGCGTGATCGTCGCGCCGACCATGCCGGTCATCAAGGCGATGGCGAAGGGCATGAAGCTCACGCCCAGTGACCCCGCGAGGGCCAGGGCGATCGGGAACATGAACACGGCCGAGGCGGCGGTCGTAATCAAGTTTCCCATGATGGCGTGACCGAGAAAGATGACGGCGAGAGCCGTGTACGGCTCGCTAGCGCCGAATCTCTGCAGCACGCCCGCGATCACGTCTGCCAATCCGCTCTCGCTGACCGCCGCTGCGACTCCGATCGCCGAGGCGAGGGTGGCCAGAGTCGCCCAGTCCACGCTGCGGGCCGCCGTTCTGAGGCTCATGCAGCCACTGAGCAGCATGGCTCCGGAAGCCAGAAGTGCGGCGTTCAACATGCTCATCCATCCGAGCGTCACGAGCGCAACCATAGCGGCCATGATCAGGGAGGAGGTGAGCGCCCGATGCCACCTTCTGATGCTGTAGCCCTCGAGCGGCTTGACGAGCGAGAAGTCGTGCTCGCTCTGCGAGACGTAGAAGAACGAGTCATCAACCTCCAGGATGGCGTTGTCACCGACCTCCACGCGGATGTCGTCGAGGCGTCCCGGGATCGGCTTCCCTCCCCGCGACACTGCCACCAGAGATACTTGGTAAGGGCTGTCTGGAAGCGGCAACTCCGACACCTTCCGGCCGACCGCGGTTGATTGAGGGGAGATCACGACCTCGACGAGGGAGTGCGTGTGGAGACGCGTCGCCATCGGATGCCCCTCCTTGTATGGCCGGACGCCTAGCGTCGTCCAGAACATCGGGATCATGTCCGTGTCGGCCGAGATAGCGGCTATGTCTCCCGCGCGGAGCCTGGCCTGCGGGGTCGGCTCGACCGGAGTGCCATCCGCTCGCCACAAGCCCTTCAGCTCGAAGCCAATCGGGTCTGCGAGCCCGGCTTCTTCGAGAGTCTTGCCCACTTCCGGTGAGCCCTTCCGAAGGACGAATTCGGCTCCGTAGATTCGTTTGCCGGTTCTGGAGCGGATGCCCGATTCCCGCGTGGGGAGCAGCCATCTGCCCGCGAGGATGATGAAGGCGATTCCGAGGACCGCGCCCGGCACCGCGACCCACGCGGGGTCGAACATCTGGATCTGTCGCATCGGCGGCGCTCCGGCGCTCCCCCGGGCCAGCTGATCGAGGATCAATCCGCCGATGATCAGGTTGACCGAGGTGCCGATGAGGGTCGTCGTGCCGCCGAGGATCGAGGCGTAGCTGATCGGGATGAAGAGCCTGGACGCCGCGAAACCCCTCGTCACGCACAGATCGCGAATGACCGGAATCGTCATTGCCACCAGCGGCGTGTTGTTGAGGAAGGCGCTGCCGAGCGCGACCGGCGGAAGAACCCTGAGCTGGACCTCGTCCTCGCTCTTCGGGGTGCCGATGATCTTCTCGCCGATCAGCGTGATCGCGCCGGTCGAGTACATGCCGGCCGCAACCATGAACAGCACCCCGACCGTGATCACGCCGTCGTTGGAGAACCCGGCGAGGCTCTTGGCGAGCGGAGCGAGCCCCAGCGTTATGCTCACCGTCAGGGCGCCCATGAAGACTAGGGCGGGAGGCAGCTTTGTCCCGAGCAGCGCAGCCAGCGTGGCTACGAGAAGGCCCAGGGTCAGCCAGGCGTCGAGCGTCATCTTAGCCCTCGACCCGAGC
>JBDGZR010000157.1:0-6225 GCA_039588495.1 Gemmatimonadota bacterium
CTTCTTCCAGTTCGCGCTCGCCATGCTCGGCGCCATCATCGTCGCGGTCTTCGCCCTCCAGGAGATCGGCGGCGTCGTCGAGCTCAAGCGGCAGCTGGCCGAAGTCGGAAGAGCTGATGCCCTGCGGATGGTGCCGAGGCCGGGCTCCGTGGACCTGCCTTTCGGGACGTTCCTGGCCTACCTCGGCATCCAGTGGTGGGCGTTCCGGCGCTCGGATGGAGGCGGTGAGTTCGTGCAGCGGCTCTCGGCCTGCCGCGACGAGAGAGAGGCCGAGCGCGCGGCCTGGTTGTTCAACATCCTCCACTACGTGGTCCGCGCGTGGCCGTGGATCGTGGTCGCCCTTGCCGCGGTGGTCATCTTCCCGGAGCTCATGGAGCCGGGTGGCGACCCGGAGCTCGGGTACCCGCTCCTCATGCTCCGGTACCTGCCCGTCGGCCTGCTCGGCCTCGTCGTCGCGTCGTTCGTGGCCGCTTTCATGTCGACCGTATCCACTCAGATCAACTGGGGCGCCAGCTATGTGGTAAACGACCTCTACGCGCGCTTCATCGATTCGGAGGCGGCGCCGAGGAAGCTGGTGGCGCTGGGCCGCCTGGCGTCGGCGCTCATCGTGGCGCTCGCCGGGGCGGCCGCCTTCTACGCGGATGACGTGGGCAAGGTGTTCCGGTTCATGATCGCGATCGGTACCGGGCCCGGTGCCGTGCTCATCCTTCGGTGGTTCTGGTGGAGGGTGAACGCGTGGGCGGAGCTGGCTGCCATGTTCGCCGGGTTCGCGATCGCGCTCATCTCCTATCTTCCTGCCTGGGGCGACGTGAGCTTCGGCGCACGCCTGGCGATAACGGCGGGAGGGTCGGCCATGATCTGGATACCCGTCATGTTTTTGACGGCACCGGAGAAGGAAGAGACGCTCGAGGCGTTCTATCGCCGGGTCCGGCCCGGAGGGCCCGGCTGGTCCAGGTTCCGGACGCGCCTCGATCTCCAGCCGGTGACGAGGTTGGGCGACGACCTCATCCGCACCGCCTGGGCGGCGATCGCGCTCATCGGCGGGATGCTCGCCGCAGGCGGGCTCGTGCTGGGCGAGTGGCGAACCGCCCTGTTCACCGGCGCGCTGGCCGCGGCAGGGATCGCCGGGCTGGCGAGGAGCGCCCCCAGGAGGGTGACTGGGTGAGCCCCCTCGGCTCGAGGCCCGCCGGGCACGCCCTCTCCCGAATCGTTGGCGGGTTGGGGATTGTCGTGATCCTGGCCTCCTGCTCGTCGCGACAGGGGGTCGAGCCGGAAGGCCAGCCGGCGGCGGAAGGCCCCGATCGGCCGGCCGAAGGGCCACAAGGACCGGCCGCCGTCGGAGTCGGTGAGGATCCGGAGCCTCGGCCGGCGAGAAGGCCGCTCCCGGAGCCCGTGAGGCTTCCACCGGTGCCTCGGGTCGCCGGCTCTCCGGCCCTTCGCGTCCAGTATCCCAGGAGCCTCGACCGGATCGCCGTCCGTGATTCCAACTTCATCTTCGGCACCGTGGGCACCGGGGACGCCGAGCTGCGGATCAACGGCGTGAGGGTCCCGGTGGAGACGAACGGGGCGTTTCTCGCCTGGCTTGCCGTCCCGGCTCCGGGGCCGGATGACACGGCCGAGTACATCCTGGTGGCGAGCGGACCGGGCGGGACGGAGACGCTCCGCCACCGCGTCCGCCTGCCGCCCGAGCCGTTCGAGGGACCGCCCGGAGCGGTGTGGATCGATCCGGCCTCCCTGCCGGCCGAGATCGAGCGTTGGCTGACTCCGACCGACCCGCTGGAGTTCTCGGTGCGAGCCACACCTGGGATCAGCGTCAGCGTGGCAATGGGCGATGCCTCGTTGGCGTTGCAGGAAGCGGGCTCCGGCGTGTATCGGGGCTCACTCCTCATCCGAGAGGTCATCGAAAGCTCGTGCACCGGTGCCCGAGGCGCGGCTGCCGGAGTCGAAGCCCGAGACCCGGCTCTCTCGTGCGGCCCGGGTCGATTGGACACGCTCGAGGCGCGGGTCGTCGCGACCGACGGCGCCCGCCAGGCGGTCGAGCGACGACGGTATCCGCTGGCCGTTCTCGATCCGGAGGCGCTTCCGGTCGTGGCCCTGGTGGAGAAGCCCGATCCCGTGCACGGATCCAGCGGTGTCGTCCCGGGTCGTCCCACGCCGTACGGTCCCTACCGGTGGCTCTTCCCGGACGGCGCTCGGGGGCAGGCGGACCGGCGCGTGGGAGATCGGGTCCGGCTCAGGCTCTCTCCCGATCTCGCGACGTGGGTAACCGCGGACCACGTGGTCGTGGGAGAGGCCGCGGGGGTCCTCGAGGCGCGGGTCGGCTGGATCGAGGGGGAGGAACGGGCCGCGGGCGTGACCGCCGTTCGGATCCCCCTGGACCAGCCGGTGCCGGCTCATGTCGAGGAACCGGAAGACCGGACGCTGCGGCTGACGCTGTACGGGGCGCTGGGCGAGACGGAGCGGATGGCATACGGCCGGTCCGAGAGTACGGGGGCCGCGGAGCTGGAGAGCCTGGCCTGGGCGCAGCGCTCCGGCAGTCTCTACGAGCTCACCGTCCGTCTCGTCAGACCAGTGTGGGGGTACCGGCTGACCTACACGGTAGACAGCGAAGGGCGACCCGAGCTTCTCCTCGAGCTGCGCCACCCGCCGATCGTGGACGCGGACGCTCCCCTAAGCGGACGCCGCATCGCGGTGGATGCCGGGCATCCACCCGTCGGCGCCTTCGGCCCGACGGGATACTTCGAGGGCGACGCGAACCTGGCCATCGCCCACCGGTTGGCGGAACTCCTGGAGGAGGCGGGCGCAGAGCCGATCCTGACGCGGCGGGACACCATGCCGCTGGGGTTGTACGAGAGGACGGGCCTCGCGGTGCGGGCGGGCGCGGACCTGTTCGTGTCGATCCACAACAACGCGCTGCCCGACGGAATCCGGCCGTTCGGGGAAGAGGGCACGAGCACCTACTACTACCACCCCCACTCGAGGGCGCTCGCCCAGGTCGTGCAGACCGGTATGCTGGCCTCGATGGGACTGCAGGATCTGGGGATGCGCTGGGGCAGCTTTGCGGTCGCGCGGCTCCGGTGGATGCCGAGCGTGCTGGCCGAGGGTGCGTTCATGATGTTTCCGCGACAGGAGGCGGCCCTCAAGACGCGGGAGTTCCAGGACGCCTATGCGCGCGGTGTGCTGTGGGGAATCGAGGAGTTCCTGAGTGGCTACGCGCGGGAAGAGGGGAGCCAGGAGGAATGAGGCCGGAAGAACTGTCGACGAGCGACACGCCCACGATTCATCCTACCGCCTATGTCGCGCCTTCGGCTGACGTGATCGGGGATGTGAGGTTGGGCGAGCACGCGAGCGTCTGGTACGGGTGCGTGCTCAGAGGGGACATCGCCCCGATCCACGTAGGTCGAGAGACCAACATCCAGGACCTCACCGTGGTCCACGTGGATCCGGATCGCCCGACGATGATCGGAGACCGGGTCGGCATCGGGCACCGTGCCATCATCCACGGCTGCGAGATCCAGGACGACTCGCTCATCGGGATGGGCGCCGTCGTACTCTCCCACGCCGTCATCGGAACCGGATCGGTGGTGGCGGCGGGGGCCCTCGTCACGGAGGGGATCATCGTCCCTCCCCACAGCCTCGTGGTGGGCTTACCCGGAAAAGTGGTGCGCGAGGTGGATGAGAAGCTCCGTGGCCGAATCGCGCATACCGTGGCGGACTACAAGGCGATCAAGGAGGGTCACCGAGACGGCCGCTGGCGTCCTCAGGAGCCTCCAGGGGACCGTTTTTCCCGATAATCGGTCCTCGAGCGCCACTCCCCCTTGACCACAACATATTGTGTAGTTAGACTGGATTTACCCCTAGATATTGAGTTTTCCACCGCGTGCTGCCGCGATGTGGATCGTCAGGGGAAACCAGCAAGATAGTCCCTCCCAGGTCTGCGTTAACTACAGGCCGGAAGTGCCGGATTAAGAGGACGTAAGGGGTGTACGATACTGTTCACCCCGATTTTTTGTCGCTGTGGATTGCCCCGAGCCGCAGGCTTGTGGAAAACCGCTGGTAGTGAACTTGCCCATCAACGAGACGAAAACGAGGCAGCCGATGCACCCTCCCGAGGTCGCCCTTGGGGCGCCCCCCCGAACCGTCCGAGAGACTCCGAGCGACCTGCCCGACCCCGTTCTTTCCGAGAACGCGATGACCGTCTTGCGGCGGCGGTATCTCAAGAAGAACGAGAACGGCGATCCGGTCGAGAGTCCCCGGGACATGTTCTGGCGGGTGGCTCGGGTGATCGCAGAGCCCGACGCGATGTACGGGGCGGACTCGCGGGAGACGGATGGCACGGCCATGCGCTTCTATGAGATTATGGCCACCGGAAAGTTCGAGCCGAACAGCCCCACGCTCATGAACGCGGGCCGACCACTTGGACAGCTCAGCGCCTGCTTCGTGCTGCCCGTCCCGGACAGCCTCGAGGGGATCTACGAGACGCTCAAGCACATGGCGCTCATCCACCAGTCGGGCGGAGGCACCGGGTTCGGCTTCAGCCGGCTGCGTCCGCGCGGCGATGTGGTGCGCTCGACGATGGGCGTCGCTAGCGGTCCCGTGAGCTTCATGGAGGTCTACGACGCGTCCACCGAGGCCGTGAAGCAGGGAGGGACGCGGCGCGGAGCCAACATGGGGATCCTCCGCGTCGACCATCCAGACATCCTCGAGTTCATCGACTGCAAGGCCGAGAAGCACAAGATCACCAACTTCAACATCTCCGTCGGCGTCACGGACGAGTTCATGGAGTCCCTGCGTCGCGGCGAGTCGTACGACCTTCGGAGCCCGCGCACCGGGGAGCCGGTGGGGCAGATGGATGCGCGGGAGGTGTTCGATCGGATCGTGTACGGGGCGTGGCGGAACGGCGAGCCCGGCGTCTACTTCATCGATGAGGCGAACCGGTACAACCCGGTCCCGCACCTCGGGAGCTACGAAGCGACCAACCCCTGCGGTGAGCAACCCCTGCTGCCGTACGACGTCTGCAACCTCGGGTCGGTGAACGTGGGCGCGTTCGTGGAGGAGGGGCGCATCGACTGGGAGGGCCTCGGGAACACAGTGCGTACGGCCACCCATTTTCTGGACAACGTGATCGACGCGAACCAGTACCCGCTGCCGCAGATCGACGACCTGTCGCAGCGGATTCGGCGCGTCGGCCTCGGCATCATGGGTTGGGCGGACATGCTGGTTAGGCTGGACGTGCCGTACGGGTCGCGGCGCTCCACCGAGCTGGGCCGGGAGGTCATGCGCTTCATCGACGAGGAGGCGAAGGCCGAATCGGAGAGGCTCGCCGGGAGTCGCGGCGTGTTCCCGGATTGGGAGGGATCGATCTGGGGTCCCGACGAGACGTGCGCGCGGGATGAGATGGGCGAGCGGGTGCGCCCGATCCGTCCGCTGAGAAACTGCAATGTGACAACGGTTGCTCCCACCGGGACGATCTCGATCATCGCGGGCTGCTCGAGCGGCATCGAGCCCCACTTCGCGGTGGCGTTCATGCGGAATCAGGCCGGGACGCTCATGCCGGATGTGAACCCGGACTTCGTGGAGCAGGCGGAGGCGGGCGGCTGGTACAGCGAAGATCTCATGTGCCGCATCGCCGACGAGGGGCACATCCACTTCGACGAGGTGCCCGCCGAGGTCCAGGAGGTCTTCGTGACCGCGCACGACGTGACCCCGGAGCAGCACATCCGAATGCAGGCGGCCTTCCAGAGGAACACCGACTCGGCGATCTCCAAGACGTGCAACTTCCCCGAGTCGGCTAGCGAAGAGGACGTGCGCGCGATCTTCGAGCTCGCACACGAGCTGCGGTGCAAGGGCGTCACCGTGTACCGCGATGGATCTCGGGACGAGCAAGTCCTCTCTACGGGACGGACGGCCAGGAAGGTGCAGGGCGAGAACGGGGAAGCGACCGAGGCCGAAGCGCCGCAGGGTGAGGAGTGGCTGGAACGGATCGAGGATACGGAGCTGGCCGACGAGCTGGCCATGATGCTGGAGCGGCTGCGGCACGCGGAGGAGGAGAACCGCGCGCTGGACGGCGAGAACATCAAGCTCACCAAGGTGATCGACGAGCGGGATCGGCGGATCGTCGAGCTCGAGGGCGGCTACATGAAGCAGCCGGCCGTGCGTCAGCGTCCCAACGAGCTCCGCGGCCGGACGCGGAAGATCGACTCGCCGCTGGGCTCGATGTACGTC
>JBDGZR010000158.1:0-6186 GCA_039588495.1 Gemmatimonadota bacterium
CCATTCAGCCTATCCCTGTCGCTGCTTGTGCTTCGGATTCCGGCTGCAGATCACCCTCACGACGCCTCGACGCCGAATGATGATGCAGTGCTCACAGATCCGTTTTACGCTCGACCGGACTTTCATCTGATCCCCCGAGCTCCTCTGGAATAGAACGCCGCCCGGCCCGCCCGAGCCCCTCGGCGTCCGTCCACGTTCCTTTACTGATCAACGGCCGCGTCCGCGACCGACCAACGACGATGCGTCGTCAAGGTAGCCGTGGAACATAGCCTTGTTGAGTTGTCATTTCAACCAACCGCGACCTTGCTGCCGAGCTACTTATACCTGTAGGTGATCCTCCCCCTGGTCAGGTCGTAGGGCGACAGCTCCACGGCCACCTTGTCGCCGGGCAGGATCCGGATGTAGTTCATGCGGATCTTCCCGGATACGTGGCATGTGATCTCGTGGCCATTCTCCAGTGCCACTCGGAACATCGCGTTCGGCAACGCCTCCGCGACCTCACCGGTCATTTGGATCGGCTCTTCCTTCGCCAAGCTACCTCTCTCCGTCGACCATCGTCGTCACGGGTGCAGCGGTGAGCACCCTTGGACCGGCGTCGGTTATCGCGACGGTGTGCTCGAAGTGGGCGGATCGCGACCCGTCGGCGGTGACGACCGTCCACCCATCCTTGAGTGTCCGGATATGCCGCTTTCCCGTGTTTACCATCGGTTCGATCGCGATCACGAGACCGGGCTCCAGGCGCAGCCCGTGACCGGCCCGGCCGTAGTTCGGCACCTGGGGCTCCTCGTGGGGCGCAGCGCCGACGCCGTGCCCAACCAACTCCCGGATCACGCTGAAGCCTGCCCGCTCAACGTCGGCCTGCACCGCGGCTCCGATATCGCCGAGCCGGTTGCCGAGGCGGGCCTGCTGAACGCCCGTCTCCAGAGCCGATCGAGTCACGCACAACAGTCGATCCGTCTCGGGGTCCACCTCTCCGACGGGCACGGTCACCGCGGCGTCGGCATAGTAGCCGTCGAGTCGGACACCGACATCGACGCTGATGATGTCGCCCGCCGCCAGGACCCGATCAGCCGACGGAATGCCGTGCACCACCTCGTTGTTCAAGCTCGTGCACAGGGTCGCCGGGAACCCGTACAGCCCCTTGAAAGCGGGGACGGCGCCCCGGTACTGGCGGATGCGGCCTTCCGCGACGCCATCGAGCTCCTTCGTCGACACGCCGGGAAGACAGCGCTCGGCCACGAGGTCGAGAGCGCTCGCCACGATGACTCCCGCCTGCGCGATCGCGTCGATCTCGGCTGAGCTCTTGAGGCTGATCAAGAATCCAGCAGCCGGCGCAGGCCGCTCTGTATCTCGTCGATCGATCCGACCCCGTCCGCTTCGATGAGGCGAACGCCATGGTCCGCGTACCATCGAATGACCGGCTCCGTCTCCGCCCGGTAGACCTGCAGGCGCCGACGTACGGTCTCCGGATCGTCGTCCGTGCGACTCTCGTCGGCGCTGCGGCCGGTGATCCGGCGCACAAGTTCCTCCTCGGGCACCTCCAGGAAGATCACCCCATCGATCTGCGTGCCCCTCGCCTCCAGGATGTCGCTCAACCCCTCCGCCTGCGCGATCGTCCGCGGAAAGCCGTCCAAAACGAAGCCTTCCTGCGACCGGGCTCCGTCGAGCGCCTCGGCGACGAGGCCGAGGACCACCTCGTCCGGCACGAGGTCGCCATGGTCCATGTACGCCTGCGCCCGGCGCCCCAGCTCCGTCCGGTTCGCTCGGGCCTCTCGCAACATCTCCCCCGTCGACAGACGCGGGACCCCCATGTGGCTGGCCAGCAGCTCGCCCTGCGTGCCCTTCCCCGCCCCCGGCGGCCCCATAAACACCAACCTCATCGTCCGTGTTCCCTGCGCACCGGCGGCTCTCTCCGCACCGAGAACGTCACGACCCTCAGTCATGACACACCACGATGGCCGAAGAGAAGCGGCGCAAGTCAAGCACCAACATGACCGTCGAGAAGCGCCTCAGGTCAAGGCGCGCGAGCCGAGACGAGTGAGGCGTACTTACAGGTACGCCGCAGGGAGCCGAGGCGAAGCGCAACGATGAGATGAGGCGTTTAACGGCGGTCATCACATGTAGCGCTGGCGGCCGCGATACTTAGCCCTCCCCTTCTTCATGAATCCCTCGTAGTGCCGAAGAAGGAGGTGCTGCTGCATCTGCTGGACCGTGTCGAGCGCCACGCCGACGACGATCAGGAGCGACGTGCCGCCGAAGAAGAAGGTCTGAATGTCGAACAGCTCGAAGATCCCGAACGGCAGGATGGCGATGAGAGCCAGATAGATCGAGCCGGGCAACGTCACGCGGGTGAGCACGCGGTCGATATACTCGGCCGTCTGCGCGCCCGGCTTCACGCCGGGAATGAAGCCGCCCTGCCGCTTCAGGTTCTCCGCCAGGTCCACCGGGTTGAAGATGATCGAGGTGTAGAAGTACGTGAAGTAGACGATCAGAAACGCGTACGTCAGGTAATACCACGGCGTCCCTACCTGAAAGATCTGGCTCAGATCGTACAGGAACCCCTGGACGCCGGTCGCTCCGGGCCCGGGATTGCCCGTAAACGCAGCCAGAGTGCCCGGGACGATGATGATGGACTGCGCGAAGATGATCGGCATCACGCCGGCCGAGTTTACCCTCAGAGGGATGAAGGAGCGCTGTCCCTCCCGGATTCTCCCTCTGCCCACGACCTTCCTCGGAATCTGAACGGGGATCCGCCGCGCCGCCATCGTGAGGGCGGTTACAGCGGCGATGATCGCGATCATGACGACGACGAGGGCGATGAGCCGGAAGAGGCTGATGCCGCCCGCCCGGAAAAGCTCGAGCGTACTGAAGACGCCGGCCGGAAAACCTTGCACGATCGAGAAGAAGATCAGCAAGGACATCCCGTTCCCGACCCCACGCTCGGTGATCTGCTCGCCCAGCCACATGATGAAGACTGCGCCCGTCGTCAACATCAGGACGGTCGTGAGCCGGAAGCCCCAACCAGGCGCGATCACGGCACCGGGTTGAGACTCGAGGAAGATGGCGTAGCCGTAGGACTGCATGATGCTGAGGACGATGGTCGTGTAGCGCGTCCACTGCGTGAGCTTGCGGCGCCCCTCTTCGCCCTCGTGTTTCTGGAGTTTCTCGATGGTCGGGAAGACCGCGGCGAGCAGCTGAAACAGGATGCTCGCGGAGATGTACGGCATGATCCCGAGGGCGAGGATCGTCGCGCGCTGCAGCCCGCCACCCACGAACATGTCGTAGATGCCGAACAGGGTCCCCTGGAATTGCCCGGCGAGCTGTTCCAGGGCGCGCAGGTTGACGCCCGGGGTCGTGATGTGGGAGCCCAGCCGGTAGATCGCGAGGCAGAGGAGCGTGAAGAGGATCTTTTCTTTGAGCTCCGGAACCTGGAAGATCCTCGGGATCGCGCGTACCGCGCTCGAGCCGTTCGTCATTCTCAGTCGCTCGGCTCGTTACCCGATCGAAGGGCGATGACCTGGGCGCTACCGCCTGCTCCTTCGATCTTCTGCCGCGCCGTGGCACTGAACGCGTGCGCCTGGGCCGTGACGGCCCGCTCCAGCTCCCCGACGCCAAGCACCTTGACCGGCCGCCGAAGTGAGCCGATGAGACCGTGCGCGCGCATCACCTCGGGGGAGATGTCGGTCTCCTCGAGCTGTGCAAGCTGACCCACGTTCACGACCTGGTTCTCCACCCGCCGAAGCGGCTTGAAGCCTCTCTTCGGTACCCGGCGATAGAGCGGCATCTGCCCGCCCTCGAACCAGGCCGGGATGGATCCTCCCGATCTCGACTTCTGGCCCTTGTGACCTCTGCCCGACGTCTTGCCGCTTCCGGATCCCGGACCGCGGCCCACCCGCCTTCGCGTCCCGCGGGCCCCATCCGCCGGCGACAGGTCTGCCAGGGTGAGCTTCTTCTCACTCATCGCTTCCATCCAGCTCTTCCACGACGACCAGATGACGGACCTTGCCGATCATCCCACGGATCGCCGGGTGGTCCTGTTTCACGACCACATCCTGGTGATGCCGCAGCCCGAGCGCGCGCAGTGTCTCTCTCTGCCCACGCTGGCTCTTGATTCCGCTCTTTACCTGACGGATCCGCAGCTGCCTAGCCACGCATCGCCTCCCGAATCACCTCGATGTCGACGCCTCGCTCATGGGCGATCTGCTCGGGAGTCACGAGCCCTTCCAGACCCGATATCGTTGCCCGGACCATGTTGATCGGGTTGTTGGAGCCGAGGCTCTTCGTGAGGATGTCCTGGACGCCGGCGCACTCCAGCACCGCCCGGACCGGGCCGCCCGCGATCACCCCCGTACCGGGTCCGGCCGGCTTCAACAGCACCCGGCCGGCGCCATACCGGCCGATCGTCTCGTGCGGAATGCTCCCGTTGACGATCGGCACCTCGTTCATCGACTGACGCGCCTGCTCGATCGCCTTGCGGATCGCCTCGGCCACCTCGTTCGCTTTCCCGAGCGCCGTCCCGACCTTCCCCTGTCCATCGCCCACGGCGACGAGCGCGGTGAAGGAGAAACGGCGACCACCCTTCACGACCTTGGAGACGCGATTGATGTGTATGACGCTCTCGCGAATGTTGTCGTCCTCGCGACGCCTTCCTCTTGCCATCAGCTTCCTTTCCCCATTACTCGGCCAGGCTCCTAGAAGCGCAAGCCGCCTGCGCGGGCTCCCTCGGCGAACGCCTTCACGCGCCCCTGGAAGCGATATCCGGCCCGGTCGAAGACCACCTCCGTCACGCCGGCTTCCAGAGCTCTCTCCGCCAGCAGCTGTCCCGCGGCGTAGCTTGCTCTGACCTTCGATCCGCCGGCGGGAGCCTCTTCCTCGCCCGTCGACTCGGAAGCATCCACGGCCGCGGAAAGCGTGGAGACGCCGAGCAGGGTTCGGCCCTGATCGTCGTCCACGAGTTGCCCCTCCATGTGACGAAGGCTGCGAAACACGACCAGGCGAGGTCGGCCCGACGTGCCCCGGATCTTCTTCCGTATGCTGTAGTGCCGCCGCCTGCGCTTGAGGCGACGCTCAATCGTCCTGTCGTTCTGCGTCATTCGATGCTCAGCTCCTCAAGCGAGGCCACCCACGGTCGCCTTGCCGGCCTTGCGGCGGACGTACTCGTCGCGGTAGCGAATCCCCTTGCCCTTGTAGGGCTCGGGCGGGCGGATGCCCCTAATCTCCGCCGCCACCTGACCCACCGACTGCTTGTCGATTCCCCGAACGTGAACCAGAGTGGGCGACTCCAGGGCCAGCTCGATCCCCTCCGGTGGCTTCACGTCTACCGGGTGGCTGTAGCCGACGTGAAAGACGAGCTCCTTTCCACGCGACTCCGCCCGGTACCCCACGCCGTGAATCTCCAGCGTGCGCTCGAATCCTGTCGACACCCCTTCGACCATGTTGGCGGCGAGGCTGCGGGTGAGACCGTGCAAAGCCCGGTGCCGACTCTGATCCGTCGGCCGTTTCACCACGAGCGTGGCATCCTGGACCTCGAGGCTCATCTCGGGATCGAAGGTGCGCTCGAGCTCGCCCTTCGGCCCCTTCACGCTCAGGGTCGAGCCGTCCACCTTCACCTCGACGCCCTCAGGGATCTGAACGGGCTTCTTGCCGACTCTCGACATGGCTAGTAGACGGTGGCGAGCAGTTCGCCGCCGATCCGGGCGGCGCGAGCGTCTCGATCCGTCATCACACCTCTCGAGGTGGAGAGGATCGCGATGCCCATGCCGGACAGAACCCGCGGCACGTTATCCGCGCCGACGTACCGACGAAGGCCAGGCCTCGACGCCCGTTCCAGTACCCTGATCACAGGTCGGCCTTCATCCGTGTACTTCAGGTACAGGCGGAGAACACCGTGATGGCCGTCGTCCAGCATCTTGTACTCGTGGATGAAGTGGTTCTCCGCGAGGATGCGGGCTATTTCTATCTTCAGCTTCGACACCGGCATGTCCACGCGGCGATGTCCGGCCTGGCCGGCGTTTCGCACGCGTGTAAGCATGTCGGCGATGGGGTCATTCAAGCTCATCGATTCACCAACTCGCCTTGCGAATGCCTGGAATCTCTCCGTTCAGCGCCATCTGCCGGAAGCAGATGCGGCAGAGGCCGAACTTCCGAATGTAGGCCCTCGCGCGCCCACATCGGTTGCAGCGCCGG
>JBDGZR010000159.1:0-6172 GCA_039588495.1 Gemmatimonadota bacterium
ACTACGGCCAGCTCGCCGCCCGCCGGATCGAGGTGGATCCGTACGAGACGGCCGTGCGGAAGGACGGGCCTCTTCCCGACGAGCTCGCCCCGGAATGGCGACGTCTGCTCGAGCGCATGAAGCTCCTCCGCCGCCTGGGTTGGATCGACCGCGCGGAGCGAGAGCTGGAGTCGGGCCTGCGCGAGAGCCGGCTGACGGGGGCTCAGCGACTGCCGCTCGCCCTGGCACTCAACGAGCGGGGATGGACTCGGCGTGGCATCCGTCTCGGCCTCGCCGCTCACGGCGGCGAGGGGCGACTCTGGAGCGAGTGGGCGTTGCGGGCGGTCTATCCCCTCCCCTACCGGGAGGCGATCGAAGAGCTGTCTCGCCGGCGCGGCCTGGACGTGGCGCTCGTTGCCGGACTGATCCGGCGCGAGTCCCTGTTCGAGGCGGACGTCGTCTCCTCGGCGGGCGCCGTCGGGTTGATGCAGCTCCTCCCGCGCACCGCGCACGAGATGTCGCGGGAGGCCGGTCTCGACGACTTCATGCTGGCGCAGCTCGAGGTGCCGGAGGCCAACCTGCGGCTGGGCACCACCTACCTGGCGCGCATGCTCGGCCGATTCGATGGATATCTGGCGGCGGCCCTCATCTCCTACAACGCAGGGCCGCATCGCTATCTGAGGTGGCGCGATTTCCCGGAGCGGGAGGTGGATCCGGAGCTCTTCGTAGAGCGGATTCCCTTCCGAGAGACACGTATCTACGCCAAGGAGGTGACGGCAAACACACTCGTCTACACCCGTCTGTATGGTCTCGACGGAGCACATGTTGACGGGCTCGAACCGGGGCGGTAGCATAGGCGCCGAAGGGCGCGGTTGCCCCGGAAGTTTCCCACCGCACAGCAGGAGGACCCGGTCAGATGGCAACAGGTAAGGTGAAGTGGTTCAATGACGCCAAGGGGTACGGCTTCATTGAGCTGCCCGAGGGCGGCGAAGATGTGTTCGTCCATTACAGCGCGATCCAAATGGACGGGTACAAGACGCTGGCCGAGGGCATGGACGTGGAGTTCGAACTGGAGCAAGGCGACAAGGGCC
This sequence comes from Gemmatimonadota bacterium, assembly GCA_039588495.1. GTDB lineage: Bacteria > Gemmatimonadota > Gemmatimonadetes > Palauibacterales > Palauibacteraceae. Next base: position 1,071 of record JBDGZR010000159.1, read on the forward strand.
TCCATGCTTTGAACGTAACCCGCGCGTAGCGGCACGCGACGGGTGACGTACCAGCGCCCGTTTAGATGATGTAAGCGCCCCGGCTTGGGTCAGGCCCACGCCGGGGCGTCGCCGTTTGAGAAGCCGCCGAAGTCCGAGGTCGCGCGGCCGGGGTACCGGCGTCCCTCCGTCGCCGATACCCGAGTGCCTCTTCCCTCCACTCTCGCAGCGAGCCGCAGGTGAGCGAGCCGACCCGGCCAGCCGATCGCCCCACCCTCTTCCTGATCGACGGCTATGCACTGATCTACCGGGCTTTCTATGCCATGATCAGCCGGCCGCTCACGACGTCCTCCGGCGAGAACACCTCGGCGCCGTACGGCCTTGCCCGCTTCCTGATGCGGCTTCTCGAGGACCACGAGCCGGAGTTTATCGGCGTCGTGTTCGACGCCGGCGACTCCTTTCGCACGGAGGTGCACCCGGAGTACAAGGCGACGAGAGAGAAGATGCCCGACGAGCTCGAGGCATCCATCCCGCGCTGCCGGAGTCTCGTCGAGGCGTTCAACATCCCGGTTCTCGAGGTCCCCGGATGGGAGGCGGATGACGTGATCGGCACGCTCGCCGCGCAGGCCGGAGCGGAGAGCCTGCGCACGGTGATCGTGTCGGGAGACAAGGACTTCTATCAGCTGATCGGGGACGACACCCACCTGCTCAACCCGGGCCGCCGCGGACCGGCCGCTGTGGACGAGGAGTGGGTGACGCCCGAAAACGCCGCCGACCGCCTCGGGGTTCCGCCCCACCAGGTCACCGACTACCTGGCGCTGCTGGGCGACAGCTCCGACAACGTTCCCGGCGTGCCGGGCGTCGGGAAGAAGACGGCCACCGCGCTCCTGGCCCAGTTCGACTCGCTGGACGACATCATCGAGCGGGTCGAGGAGGTGACCCTGAAGCGGGCCAGGAACGCCCTCCTCGGGCACGCCGACCAGGCCAGACTGTCGCGAGACCTCGTGACGATCAGGACCGATGTGCCGATCGAGCTCGAGCTCGGCCCCCTGGCGCGGCAGCCGCCCGACCGGGAGCGCCTCCGCCAACTCTTCCTCGCGCTGGAGTTCCACTCGCTGGCGCGCGAGCTGGCCCAGGCCGACGCGGAGGCCGAACCGGAATCCGATCACCGCGTGATCCGGGATCCCGGCGAGGTGGGCGAGATCGTGGAGGCGGCGCGGGAGGCCGGCCGGATCTCGATCGCCGTCGTCGGCTCGGCGGTTGATCCCATGCGGGCGGATCTGGTCGGTCTGGCGGTCGCCGCTCGCCCCGGCCGTGCCTGGTACCTGCCCTTCGGGCACGTCCCTTCGACGATCGCCAGGGACGAGAGCGGAAACCCGGTGCTGAGGTTCGACGAGCCGGAGGAGCTCCCGGCGAACCTCCCTTCTCTGGGCGCCTCGGACGATCCAGGCCTCGCGGCGCTCCGTGAGCTCCTGGCGGATCCGGACCTCCCCAAGATCGGGCACGACCTCAAGTACGCCCTCCACCTCTTGGAGCGCGCGGGATCGCCGCCCGATGGGCTGGCCATGGACACCTCGCTCGCCTCCTACTGCCTGGATCCCGGCAAGCGCCAACACGACCTGGACCTCCTGGTCATGGAGCGGTTCGGCCACACTCTGACCTCCGGAGGCCGGCGGGCCGGGGCGGAGCTCGCCGAGTCGCCGGTGGAGGAGCTCGGACCGGCGGCGGCAGAGGAGGCGGACTACGCGCTTCGGCTGGCGGATGTCCTGGAAGAAGACCTTCGTCTGCACGAGATGCTCGAGCTCTGCGAGACGATCGAGATTCCACTGGTTCCCGTTCTGGCAGCGATGGAGAGCGAGGGGATACTCATCGACCCGCCGTTCTTCGAGGAGCTATCCAGCAGGCTGCGCCGGGACATCGACCTGATCCGGGAGGAGATCTTCAAGATCGTGGGCGAAGAGGTGAACCTCCGATCGGTCCCTCAGCTCAGGGAGTTCCTGTTCGACAGGCTCGAGCTGCCGGTCCTGAAGCGCACGAAGACGGGTCCCTCGACCGACGAGAGCGTCCTCATGGCGCTGGCCGAGCAGGGCCACGAGATCCCCCGCTTGATCGTCGAGCATCGGGAGCTGGACAAGCTTGATGGCACCTATGTCTCCAAGCTGCCTCAACTCGTCGATCCCGAGACCGGGCGACTCCACACCAACTTCAGCCAGGTCGTCGCGACGACCGGCCGCCTCGCCTCCTACGATCCGAACCTGCAGAACATCCCGATCCGGAGCACGATCGGTCGCGAGATCCGGAGGGGATTCGTGCCGGAGGACGGCTGGCTCTTCGTCGGAGCGGACTACTCGCAGATCGAGCTCCGTGTGCTGGCCCATCTCTCGGCCGATCCCGCGTTCGTGCGAGCGTTCAGCGAGGATCGGGACATTCACCGCGAGACGGCGGCCCTGATCTTCGGAGTGGATTCCGCCGCGGTGACGCCGGAGATGAGAGGCCGGGCGAAGACGATCAACTTCGCCACGATCTACGGACAGGGACCGGTGGCGTTGTCCGCGCAGCTCGGAATCGGCCGCGCGGAGGCACGCGAGTTCATAGACGCCTACTTCGAGCGCTTCAGCGGAGTGCGCGACTACCTGGAGGAGATGAAGGAGCGCGCCCGAACGCAGGGCTTCGTGGAGACGCTGAACGGCCGGCGGCGATACATTCCGGAGGTCCGCGCGAAGAACCCCGGCGTGCGGGGTTACGGGGAGCGCACGGCCACGAACTCGCCGATCCAGGGCACGGCGGCCGACCTTATCAAGATGGCGATGATCCGCCTTCACCAGCGCCTGCTATCCGACCACCAGGGGGTGGCTCGCATGCTTCTCCAGGTGCACGATGAGCTGCTGTTCGAGGTTCGCTCGGACCTCACGGAGGATATCTCGCAGGTCGTGAGGGAGGAGATGGAGAGCGCGGCCGATCTGGACGTCCCTCTCAAGGTCGACATCGGCATCGGTGACAGTTGGTACTCCTGCAAGGGGGAGTGAGCGCGTGAAGCGCACGATCGTCGTCGGTGGGGGCGTGATCGGCGTGTGCTGCGCCTATTTCCTCGCCAGGCGCGGATCGCCCGTGACCGTGCTGGAGAAGGACGAGATCGGCAGCGGAGCGACCTTCGGAAACGCCGGCACGATCTCGCCCGGCCACCCGCCTATGAACCGACCGGTGGCCCTCAGGAAGGCCATCCGGTGGCTCATGGACCCCGTGAGCCCGCTCTACATCCCGGCGAGGTGGGATCCTGGCCTCGTAAAGTGGCTGAGGGACTTCCGCTCCAACTCCACGCAGGAGCGGCTGGAGGCGAACATGCGCGTTCTCGAGCCCCTCGGTCACGCCACCGGGCCGCTGTTCGAGCGACTCGTCGAGGAAGAGGAGCTCGACTGCGACTACAGGCCCGGCGGGTACTACGAGATCTTCCGAACGGAGCAGGGACGGGAAGAGGTGGAGGCGGAGGCGGCGATGGCGCGGGCGGCGGGTTTTCGGACGGAGTTCCTTCCGCCGGAGGCGCTGAGGGAGCGCGAGCCGGCCCTCAAGAGCGGTCTCCTCGGTGGGGCATTCTATCCGGAGGCGGCAACCTGCAATCCGCTCCGCTTCGTCCAGGAGCTGGCCGAACGGATCCGGGGCTACGGTGGTGAGGTCGTTACGGGCTCCGAGGCCAAAGAGGTTTTGACGCAGGCCGGTCGGGTGACAGGCGTGCGGACGCGGGATGGGGAGATCTGGGAGGGTGACCGCGTGGTCCTGGCGACGGGCGCCTACAGCCTGGACCTGGCGACGAGGTTCGGGTGCCGGGTGCCGGTCCAGGCCGGCAAGGGCTATCACCGGGACCGAGATCCGGCGACCGGGGGCGCGCCACCGCTGAACATCGCCTGTATTCTGCGCGAGTACTACGTGCTCTGCGCTCCGATGGACGGGTTTGTACGTTTCGCCGGCACCATGGAGTTCTCCGGAGTCAACCACGAGATTCGCGAGGCTCGAATCGCCCAGCTCACGAAAGCGGCGGACAACTTCCTCGAGGGTGTCGGAGATGTCGAGTCCACCTCCGAGTGGTGCGGCCTTCGCCCCTGCACCCCCGACGGTCTGCCGATCGTCGGGCCGCTGTCCGCTCCCGAGGGAGTGTACCTCGCGACAGGCCACGCGATGCTGGGGCTGACGCTCGGTCCCGTTACCGGCCAGCTCGTCGCCGAGTGGATCCTCGACGGCGAGCCATCGATCGAGGTGGGCGCGATGCGGGTCGACAGGTTTTGATACGGGGGGCGCCGGAGATGGAGAAGACTGCGTCGACTGGTCCCGGGTGGCTCGGAATCCTCTGCCTCGTTCTGAGCGTGGGCTGCGGGGCCGAGCCTGCGGCCGAGGAGCGATCCTCCGCCGATCTCGAGTCGGTCGACCACTCCGCAACGTACGAGAAGCGGGAATACCGGATCGAGGTTCGGGACGGGGTCGAGCTGCATACGGCCGTCTTCCTGCCGCGGGACACGACGCGCGAGTACCCGATCCTGTTGAGACGGACCCCGTACAGCTGCGGTCCATATGGGACGGACGGCTTTCCGAGGCGGATCGGTCCCTCGAGGGTCATGGAGGAGGAGGGATACATCTTCGCCTGCCAGGACGTGCGGGGTCGCTACATGTCGGAAGGGCAGTACGACAACATGCGGCCTCACGTGGCAGGTGATTCGACGATCGACGAGAGCTCCGACACGTACGACACGATAGACTGGCTGCTCGCCAACGTGCCGCGAAACAACGGCAAGGTCGGGATGTGGGGGATCTCGTACCCAGGCTTCTACGCGGCCGCGGCGCTTCCCGAGGCGCATCCCGCCCTGGTCGCCTCCTCCCCGCAGGCGCCGATCGCCGATTTCTTCTTCGACGACTTCCACCACCACGGCGCCTACCTGCTGAGCTACTGGCTGATCACGCCGGTGTTCGGCTACCAGAAGACGGAGCCGACGACGGACAGCTGGTTCCCGATGCAGCGGCCGCCCACGCGCGACGGCTACAAGTTCTACATGGGGTTCGACCGGCTCTCCGACTCGTACGGTGAGGACAACTTCTTCTGGCGCCAGATCGTGGAGCACCCGAACTACGACGAATTC
>JBDGZR010000160.1:0-9386 GCA_039588495.1 Gemmatimonadota bacterium
CAACTACGCTTAGCAACCGGCCTCACAGCAATAGTGGCCTTGGCTAAACGACGAAGCCGGATCGGTAGGGTTCCCTCCGTGGCGCTCGGGCTGTTGCTGCCGGCAGAACCTGGATAGTGAACCTGGAGAGGTGATCGGCAGATGCCGATCACCAGAATGCTCTAACCAACAGCTATACAATTAGTTACGACAATGGAGCCGACCGGGATCGAACCGGTGACCTCCTGCTTGCAAAGCAGGTGCTCTCCCAGCTGAGCTACGGCCCCGTGATTGCTCGTAACCCCTCCGAGCCCTTCAAGTTGCGTTCCCGCTGACGGCAGACCGGTTCCGTTGCTTGGGGCTGTTCGTGGGGCAGTGGAGCAGGCGGTCGGAAACGCCGGTGCAACAGACGGCCCATGCTAACATGCTTTTCGTCGTCCCAGGCACGTCGCACGAGCGTGCCGCCGCTCTACTCGCGCTGGGCCACGGATACCTCGCCCTCCGAGACGTCGCCAGACTGATCTGTGTAACCCTCCACGCACCTAATCCCGTCCTCCGTATATGCGTGGTTGCTTGCATCAGAAAGACACCCACGCTGATGATCTCGGCTTCCGGTGGAACGCTGTCCCAGGTGGACGCGGCAGAGCTAGGGGCAGATGACTCCGCTGTATTCGTACGTGCTCGTGAATGTGGGCGGGAAGTCGGTACCGTCGATGGTCCGTTGCACTGCAAGATCGCCGCGTCCGGGGTAACGGACCCGAAGCCGGCTGTCGAAGTCGATGACGGCTCCCGGCCGGGGCTCGACCAGGCTGACGTGATTCCCCCAGAGCTTCAGCTCCCGACCGACGAGCTCCGGCACCGTGCCACCAGTGATGGAGAACGTGTGGATCTCAGGCATGTGCCACTCGTCTCCACTCTGGGTCGCGTCTCCAGCTAGGCTGAGCGTGGTCCCCTCAAGATCTCCCTCGATCGTGCCGAGCCAATTCGTCTCGTTGATCGCACCACGAACGGTGCGGCAGCCGGTGCTGTCCGGTACTGCCAGCCCGTCGAACCCTCGCGGAACGGGCGGCGGCACAGCGAAACCGCATCCGGTGGCAGGAGCTCCGCCGACGCCCAGCCTCTCTCGGGCGGGCCGGACCCGCTCCTGGAGCTCGCGGTCGGCATCTGCCCACAGCTCCACGAGGCGCCCGTAGCACATGGACGCCTCCTCGATCCGACCGCGCGCCTCATACAGCTGCCCCAGTCGTTCCAGCGTCGGGCCCAGGTGAACTCGGTCGACCCGCAGACGCACGTAATTGGGCGTATTCACATACCGCTCGAGAACCGCGACGACGGAGTCTTTCTCGCCGGCCGCCTCGTAGGCGCGCGCCAGACCCGGCATCGCGCAGATGAGACACCGGTCGACATCGGAGGCGCGAAACTCGGCAGCGGCGTCCGCGATCCGTCCCTCGGCCAGGGCGACCTCCCCCCGCGCTCGATGGTACGGCGCCTCCCGGTCGTGTCTGCGGTATCTGGGCTCCACCTCTTCCTCGAACGCGTCGAGCAGTGTCCGAGCGACGCGCGGCTGCCCGGCCTGGGCATAGAGCGCCGCGAACTCCAGATATGGGCCGTCCAGCGGGTCTAGGTCCGCAAGCGGCACCGCGGCGAGGGCAAGCTCGAGACCTCGAAGCGCGCGCAGGGTATCCCGACGGACAAGCAGATCGCGCTCTGCCGTTTCGAGGGCGAGAGATAGGTAGGCTCCGGGCCGCTCCTGGGCCAATCGGGCCGCCATGGCATCTCGAGCATGCTCGTCCGCCGCCGCGAGCCGGCCCTGCACCGACGCCACGCTCGCCAGTCCGTGGCTGGCCTCCGCGCGCCACCTGAGCTCCTCGCCTCTCGCGTCCCTCACGGCTCGGTAGCGCATCTCGGCGGCCGCGTAGTCGCCCACCGCTCCGGCGATCCCACCCGCCCACTGTTGCTGCTCGACTTGGAGCGGGAAGAGATAGGGACAGTCCTCCGAGTCCTTCCTGGCCTCCTCGAGCTTCCCGAGATCCACCTGCGCGTTACTAATTAGGGCGTAGTTGCTTCCGCAGCGCGCCGGCAGATCGTCGCGGCGCTGCTCGAGAAGAATCTCGTAAGCCTGGTCGTACCGACGCAGCAGCTGGTACGACAGCGCGGTGTTGGCTCGTGCAATGAAGCCGACGTCATCGAAGTTCAACTCGCCGGTGAGCCGGCGCTGATCGGGAGGGAGCGCGAGAAGTTCTTCGTTGGCGGCGATCGCGGCCTCGTACTCGCCCACAAAGAAGTAGTAGGTGCCCTCGACCAGAAGACGCTCATCCCGCGTGAGGCCGTCCCGGTGGTCGAACGCCTGCGTGACCGCATGGAGCGCCCTGGTCCAATCACTGCCCTGAGCGGCCAGAAACACACCGAGCCTGCGCCACGCTATGGCGAATGCGGTGTCCAGGGCGACGGCCTCCTCTAGGAGCGCGATGCCGCGAGCCCGCTCGGGCATGCCGAATCCCTCCACGTACTTCTGGAGAGCTTCGAGGGAGCCCGTGGTCACGGCGGGCAGCGGGGGCGCGGTTCGCAAATATCTCAGCGGCTCCCCGATCCGCTCGCGCAGCTGCTTCGAGAGCCGGTCGATCGCGCCGACCACCGCCTCGGAGCTGTCGGCCGTTGCCGTCACTGTGGCCAGCGGCTGCCCGGACGCCGCCTCCACGAGCTCCGCCGTGAGCAGAAAGCGCTCGCCGGCCCGCATGACCTCTCCTGCTATGACGGCTGTCATTCCTTCACGCACCGCGACTTCTCGGGCCACTTCCAGGTCGGTCCGCTCGGCCGGATCTCGCTGCATACGCCGCAGCGCGCGCCGGACCCGGTTGCGCGACGCGAGCCGGACCACGGGCGACTGTACCAGATCCATCCTGAGAGCCGCTGTCGCCGTGCGGGCGAGCAACGAGTCCTCCGGCGCCCCGGCGAGGTCGGCGAGCAGGATCTCGCTTTCCGCGTCCAGGGCCCCACGGGCGATCAGCGTGGCCGGCGGCCCGATTCCCAGGTGCCGCATCCCTAGGTAGCCGGCCGTTGTCGTCGCGAGAAGAGCGAGGGCGCCGACGCCGCCGACCAGGGCCCTACGCCAGGTCAGGAATCGGAGAGGCCCCTTCTGCTCGCCTGCGGCTTCGCCGGCCGCTGTCGATTTCGACTGGGCGAATGCGGTCACCAGCAGCACCGGGAGTCCCAGGGCCAGCAAGATGGTCGTGGCCGTGCCGAACCAGAGAGGGAGCCCGAGCGGGGCGGCCAGGGCCTCGGAAGCCTGGAAGACGACCCAGCCAAAGACGACGTACAGGGCGAACACCTGCCATATCGAGCCGCGGATCCGGCGAAACCCGCCGCCGGCTTTCCCGCTCGCGGCAGTCTCCGCCGTCTGGGTGGCGGCGAGCGCGTCGCCGAACTCCTCGGCGGTCGGAAACCGGTCGGAGGGCGCCTTGGCCAGGGCCTTCTCGACCAAGGGCGGGAGCGCGGCCGAGACCGCCGGCCGGGCTTCGCGAAGGTCTGGCGGCGCTTCCGTGAGGTGAGCGGTGAGCATCCGCTGGGCCGAGAGGGAGCCGAATGGAAGCTGGCCGGTCAGCGTCTCGTACAGCACGCAGCCGAGCGAGTAGATGTCCGACCGGCCATCCACGTCCTCCGCGAGATCCACCTGCTCGGGACTCATGTAGGCGGGCGTACCGAGCGAGAGACCCGTCTCGGTGAACCTCGTCGTGTCGGCGGCGCTCAACGCCAGCGCAATGCCGAAATCCGAGATGACGGCGTGCCCCCCGGAGAGGAGGATGTTGCCGGGCTTGATATCCCGATGGACGACGCTCACCTCATGGGCGTACGCCAACGCCTCCGCGATCTCGCGCGCGATCTGCACGGCCTCCCTTTCCGGGAGCGTCCGGTCCCGAGCCAGGCGCTCGCGCAGCGACTCGCCCTCGACGAACGGCATGACGTAGAAGAGAAGCCCGTCCGCATCGCCCGAGTCGTGTAGGGGGAGGATGTTGGGGTGGTTCAGGCGGGCGGCGATCTTGATCTCCTGGAGGAACCGCTCGGTTCCGATGGAAGCCGCGACCTCGGGACGCAGCAACTTCAGCGCCACCAGCCGTTCGTGCTTAAGGTCGTGCGCCAGGTAGACGATCGCCATCCCTCCTCGTCCGAGCCGGCGCTCGATCCTGTAGCGCCGCTGCAGGGCTTTCTCGAGGCGGGGCAGCAGATCGCGCTCGGCCGGGTAGTCTTCCACGCTGCCGGTCTCTGACGCGGGCGAGACGACGGAGCCGGCCATCTCTATCCTTCCCAACAGCTCACTGGCCCGCTCATCCGCATCGAGCAGGGACAGGAGCTCGCCGTGCAGCTCGGGATCGCGCTCCGCGATCAGGACCAGCCTGAGGGCGCGCTGATCGGTAGGAAGGCCGACGATCTCACCGAAGAGCTCCTGAAGTCGATCCCAGTCGCCCGTCATCGGGCCTAGCCGCCGGTTTCGGAGCCCAGCTCGCGGGCCAGCCAGGCGCGGGCGAAGCGGAGCTCGTTCTTGACGGTGCCGATCGACACGCCGAGCACCTCGGCGCACTCCTGCAGCTTGAGGCCGCCGAAGTATCGGTGCTCCAACAGCCGACTCTGCCGGGAACTCACTTCCTCGAGTTTCGTCAGGGCGTCGTCCAGATCTTCGATCGCCCGGACCTGTTCGGACGGGAGCTCGGCCAGCTCCTCGAGCTCGATCTGCTTCCAGCTCCCGCCGCGCTTCTTCGCTCCTCGCGCTTTGGCGAAGTCGACCAGCACCCGGCGCATCATCCGGGACGCCACCGCAAAGAAATGGGCGCGGTCCTGCCACTTGACCTGATTGATGTCGACGAGCTTCAGGTAGGCTTCGTGGACGAGCGCGGTCGTGCTCAGCGTGTGGCCGGGGCGCTCACCCCGTAGGCGCGCGTGGGCGATGCTGCGGAGCTCGTCGTAGACGAGGGGGACGAGCGCGTCGACCGCTTCCTGGTCGCCCTCGCTCGCCCGCTTGAGAAGCCCGGTGACGTCGGAGCCGTCCTGCATTCGCTCCTCCCACTCCCGGATCGCAGGGCCGCCGGCCTAACCATCAGGAGGTGTGGCTCGGGGTCGAAAGTGCCATCAAATAAAGAGAAAGGCCGTTTTCGCCGCAACCGTGCGACGACGTACGGAGCGCCTCGTTTTCCGTTTTGCTCCGGTTTCTCCCCTTGATGGAATGAAGGCAAGCCGCGGTCCCCCTGAGGTGAATGTCGCCTCGCCGCGAGCAAACGCCCAAAGGAGGCACGATGCGTAGAGCCTTTCTCACCTGTCTTTCCGTCCTTGTCGTAGTCGCGGCTGTCGGCTGCGGCGATTCACTCACCGAGCCGGTGGACCGTCCTTCGCAACCACCGGGCATCTCTGCCGATGTGGGGCCGCCCTCGATGTCGGGCGTGGTCGAGCGGTTCTTCGCCGTCGGCTTTCCACCCCCCATATATGACCCAGACACGAACCTCTCGTCCTCGTTCGGGCTCAACGTCACCGCTTTCTGCCTCGCCGGAGGCCCCGGCGTTGCGAACCTGGCTGATTACTTCGATGCAGCATCGCACATCTCTCTGGTGCACGCGCCCGGACAGGGCGGCCTCATCACGATCCGAGGTGAGGGCTCGCTCTACATATGGGAGGGTCTCGTGGAGACGCTTGCCGACGCCTGCAGCACTCCGCCACTCGGTGCTGGTCGGGCCAAGAGCACCTATACGGAAAACGCGACCAGTCCTCAGGACGCGGGACCGAACATCGCCAACACCTTCCACTTCAGCGCGCGGGGGCCGGTGAGCACGGCCGATGGCATCAAGCGGGCGCTGACGAAGGTCTCGGGAAGGGTGAAGAACGGTATTTTGGAGGCACTCGACTTCACGATTACGGTCTCGAACTAGAGGAACGAGGGAGCGGTTCCTTCGGGGCCGCCCCTGCTCGCATCCACGAAACCGACGTTGGATAATCCCGACTAGCCTGGGGCTGTTGCTGGAGCTTTTCCGTAAAACGCCGTTAAAATACGGGCTCTAGCCGGAAAAGGGCGGATCTCGGGCTCGCTTGCAAAGCAGGTGCTCTCCCAGCTGAGCTACGGCCCCGTGAGCGGTTGTAACCCCTCGCCGCCTTTCGGGTTGCAGGTCGGTCTGTAGCTGTCGGACGGAGACGGCTGGGGGAGACGGCTGGGGCTGTTGCTGGGCTTAGGATGCGCAGTTCGACAGATACTCGCCAGGCTGCGTGGCCGATATGCCTGCCCCTCCACACTCTCGATCTGATCCTGGTTAGCCGGTGTGGCGGAACGGCAGACCCAAGGGACTTAAAAGATGGAGCCTCTCGCCGCGAAGCTGACTGTTTCCGCCAACTCTTGAGAGTCGGAGGCGGTCGCGATGCCCCGGAGCATGCCTTTGAAGACGAGCACGTGGAGCGGATACAGGCCGTACCAGTAGAGGAGGCCGAACAGCCCGACGGGGTCGAAGACCGCCGTCTGCCGGATGCGGGAACCCCCGTCAGCGAGGCCCTCGACCTCGAACTGGAGCCAAGCCCGACCCGGCAGCTTCATCTCGGCTCTTAGAGCGAGGAGCCGATCGGGCTCGTAGTACTCCACTCGCCAGAAGTCGACCGTGTCCCCCGGCGACAGAGTGTGGGGATTGCGCCGCCCGCGCCGCGTCCCGGCGCCGCCCACCAGCAGGTCGAGGAAGCCCCGAAGCCGCCACAGCCAGTCAGCGTGGTACCAACCGACGTTCCCGCCGATCCGCCGGATCGGACGGAACGCCGCGGTCGGCGAGCACGGTACGTCGAAAGAGCGGGAATCGACGATGCGGCTGCCGAACCGGGCGCCGGCCCACGATCTCTGCGGCGACGTGGTGGACAGGGCGTCCGACCACCTCGTCTGAGCGAACTCGCGGTCTTCGTTCACCAAGGCCCGGTCGATAGCCTCGCCAATGTCCCGCGGCTTCAAGTCGAACTCTCGCAGCGCGGCGTGGTCGCGAACCACGGTCGAATTGCGCAGTCCATCGACGAGGTAACGCCCCACACGGGCGTAAACGGGTGTGACGAGGCCAAGCCACAGGCTGGAGAGGTAGGGGGTGAGCAACGGCACCGGGATCATAATGCGCCTGAGTCCGCGGCGGCGCGCATACTCCTGCATGATCTTGCCGTAGGAAACGACCGAACTCCCGCCGATTTCGAACACGCGCCCGCCTTCCAGTGGTAGGTCAAGCGCCGCGAGTAGGTAGGCCAGCAGGTCCTCGATCGCGATCGGTTGCGCCCGGTTGCGAACCCAGGAGGGCGTGATCATCACGGGCAACTTCTCTACGAGCGCTCGCAGCATCTCGAACGAGAAACTCCCGCTGCCGATGACCACGGACGCGCGAAACTCGACGGTCGGGACGCCTGATTCTCTCAGGATGCGCCCGACTTCCTGACGACTCCGCAGATGATCGGACAGATCCGATCCCTCGCCGAGTCCACCGAGGTAGACGATCTGCCGAACCCCCGCCAGTCGGCAGGCCTCGGAGAAAACCACGGCGCCCTGCCGGTCCGCATCGCCGAAGTCCTCTGTGGACGCCATCGAATGCACGAGGTAGTAGGCAACATCCACATCCTCGAGTGCCACACCGAGGCTGGCCCGGTCCAGGACATCGCCACGGACCACCTCCGTGTCGGGGCCGACTCGTTCACTCAGGTACTCGGCACGGCGGGCCAGGCACCGGACCTTTGCGCCCCGGCCCTCCAGGAGCGGTAGCAGCCGACCACCTACGTAGCCGGTCGCCCCGGTTAGCAACACGCGTTGGCCGTTGGTCATCAGCTTCGCCTCGTGTCGGCAGTTCGCCGGCGCGTGGGCCCGCGGTACCCGGAGACCGGCCGGCGGCGGAAATGAGTCTGTGAGAACATCAGCACTCGCTCTTCGCTGTCTATATGTCAATCGGGGAGGGTCGCCCCTCCCCGACTCGAGATCCTGCATCGTTATTCAATCGACGCCTACCGACAACCGGCCAGCTCCTCGCTCGGTAGGATAACCGCGTCGATCACGTGAATGACGCCGTTGCTTGCCGGGATGTCGGTCTTGAGGACACGCGCCCCGTCGATCATCACGCCCTTGTCGATCGCCTTGATTGACACTGTCTGCCCCTGAACGGTCTTGGCGCTCGTGAGCTTGACTACGTCTGCGGCCGTCACCTTCCCGGGCACGACATGATAGGTCAATATCGCGATGAGCTTTTCCTTGTTCTCGGGCCTGAGAAGCTCAGTCACAGTGCCCTCGGGCAGCGCCTTGAAGGCATCGTCCGTGGGGGCGAACACCGTGAACGGGCCATCGCTCTTCAAAACCTCGACCAGACCGGCAGCCTTGACCGCCGCGACCAAAGTCTCGAAAGAGCCGGCCGAGACCGCCACGTCCACGATGTCCATATCTGTGCCCTTCGCGTAGGCTTCGTCCTGCGCGACGGCAGGCGACGCCGTCAGAACGGCGGCAGCGGCGACGAGGGCAATACGCATCGATTTCATTGTTTGTCTCCTTCTCGCTATTGACAGTCGGGCATGACGAATCGTTGTCTACCTTACGTCGACATTTTATGCACCTCGTTCCATTATGTCAAGTGTTTGTCCCGTACAAAATATTGACATGGCATCGGTGGGTTGTTATGGTACTGGTCCGCAAAGCTGGCGCACCGAATGAGGAGAATCGATCGTTGAGCGTTCCTGCCGGCCGCATTTTTAGTTTGAACGGCGAGAATCCCAACCCGGCCGGCTCGTATGTCCTCTACTGGATGGTTGCCGCGCGGCGGCCAACCTGGAACTTCGCCCTCCAGCACGCGCGAGACTGCGCCCTGAAGCTCGGTAAGCCGCTTCTGCTGCTCGAGGGGCTGCGAAGCGACTACCGGTGGGCAAGCGATCGGATGCATCGATTCGTGATCGACGGCATGGCGGACCATGCAAGGGAGTTCGCCCGTCGACGCATCGCCTACCTTGCATACGTGGAGTCAGAGCCGGGCGCTGGACGAGGGCTCCTCGAGACTCTCGCGAAGGATGCCTGTCTCGTCGTGACCGACGACTATCCAGCCTTTTTCCTGCCCCGGATGTTGCAGGCGGCGGGCGGGATACCGGTCCGGCTAACGGCCGTCGACAGCAACGGATTGTTGCCGCTGCGAGCTTCCGGTCGACCGTTTCCAAGCGCCTACGGATTTCGACGCTTCCTCCAGAAAGAGCTCCCTCGACACCTGGAGGAGCGACCCGAGCGGGATCCACTTGCCAGGGCGCCGGTCGGGACGCCAGGCTTGCTCACCAAGACCCTTCGGCGCTGGCCAGTCTTGGGCCCAGAAACGAAGAGCCGGAATCTGGACGCGCTCATCTCCCGGCTGCCGGTCGACCACGGGGTGCAGCCGGTACCGTATAAGGGTGGG
>JBDGZR010000161.1:0-6119 GCA_039588495.1 Gemmatimonadota bacterium
AGACCCAGGAGCGCATCTGGAAGGACAGCGTTCACGACTTTCAATCCTACATCCGCGACAACGGTTTCAACTGACCACCGCTTTCACCGCTGCTCTGGGTCAGCGCAGCCGGGTGAGTTTCCGCATGGCGTTTCGTCCGAAGTTCGGTCCGGTCGGCTGGGTCATGGGAAAGACCGTCATGGCCGGACAGTTTCGCAAGATCCTCGGCCGCGTTCTCGCCGGGCTCGAGGAGCATGCCGAGACCGGTGAGGTAGTAGGAGGAAAGAAGGCGGCAGCAGCCTAGGAGGCTCTGATGCGGCGGGCTATAGCGGGAACTCGCGTGCGTCTCGACGATAGGATAAGATCGGCTCCGAGCGACAATCGGAAGCCGGGTTCACACGCGGGCGTAGCTCAGTTGGCAGAGCGTCAGCCTTCCAAGCTGAAGGTCGCCGGTTCGAGACCGGTCGCCCGCTCTTAAGCAGAAAGCCCCGATCCACGGGGCTTTCGTGCATCTTGGGGCATCGTCGACGGCGGGCGCTCGGGCTGCCTTTCGTCGCGTTCGACCGGCGCCGGGCGCTCTCGAGGACGCTCGCCGATCCGCTAGGGGGGCGGCTCGCGCTCCGCCTCCGCGGCCGAGACCTGCGGGTCTCCGGGGCACTGGACGGCAAACGACGTCTCCAGGGTTCCGCCCTGCTCCGTCAGGATCACGCGGGGGTTGTCGCCGATGACCTCGCACTCCTCGGGCACGCCGTGGAGCTCGACCGTGTGCTCGCCGGCCCCGAGGCCGTCGAACCTGATCCTCTCGCTCAGGTTGGCCTGCCGCCCCCGAAACCCATCGAGCGTCACGTAGTAGCCCGAGCCCGGCTTGTCGAGCCGGGCGGTCATCCAGTGGGTCCCGTCCGGCCAGAACCAGTCCCCGGTCAGCCGTCCCTCGCCCGCCTCTCGAAGCACGAGCCGACTGCTCCCGTTGCAGATCTCGTTCTCACTGTGCAGTCGCTGCCGCAGCGTCACGGAGGTGGGTCGGGCCTCGTCCAGCCAGAGAGTGTACCGGCAGGTCGTGCCGGGGCTCGCATAGACCGCACGGCCAACGGGTCCGTCGGCGGCGGGCAAATCCCACAACGCCAGCACGACGGTCAGAGAGGGTCCCAGGGACGTTTCGAGCACACCTACCCAGGCACCGGTGGCGAACGTCGGCTGGTGTTCCTGGGCTAGGCCGGCCGTCGATGGACCGGCCGAAAACGCGAGAAGAACGCAAGGCGAAGCCAGCGTCACGAACCGCCGAACTGCAGCTACTACAATCACTTCGCACCACCTCAGCTACATCGTGAGACTACCTGCTTCGGTCCTGATTGTAGAGAAGTGCCGTCCTTGCCGGTAGTCTCCTGCCCGGCGAGCCGAGCGAGCCGGCTAGTCGGCCACGCCGACCGAGCGCTCTGGTTCGGCCGCCGCGTCGCGTCTCGCTCTTCCCGCGTGAATGACCTCGAGCATTTCCTCCACATGGCAGACCTTGACGCGCGGCCGGCCCTCGGCCTCGCCGCGGGAGAGCTCGAACTCATCCAGCATCTCCCAATCCTCGAACGTGACGCAGTCCACGCATCGCTCCCCGAGAAGCTCTTCAACCGCCTTCGCCGAGCGACCCTCCGGCAGCTCTCCGGCGATGCTCGCGGCGTCCTCGATCATGGCCGCCGCCGTCTCGGCGGCATCCGGCTTGTTCGTGCCGATCACGCCACTCGGCCCTCGCTTGCACCACCCGGAGACGTACTCCCTCGGATAGCGCGTTCCGTCCTCGTCGACGACCCGGCCCGCCTCGTTGGGGATGATGCCCCATCGATCATGGAACGGTACATCCGGCAGGGGGACTCCCCGGTAGCCGATAGACCGGAATACCAGCCCAGCTTCGATCTCGTCGTACTCTCCGGTGCCGCGCGGACGCATCGAGCCGTCCTCCATCTTCGTCAACCGGTTCCGCTCGATTCGCACGGCCTCGAGCCCGCCCGCCTCGTCGCCGATCATCTCCACGGGAGAGACCAGGAATCGGAATTCCACGGTCCGGCCACCGTCGGAGGGTGCGCCCCCCGACGCGTAGCCCTCCAGGAGCTCACAGTTGCGGCGGACCGCGCGCTGCTCCTCGACGAGCCTCTTGCTCTCCTCATCCAGCTCGAGATCGGCTGGATCGACAGCCACGCTGGCGCCCTCGAGCTGACCGAACTCCTTGAGCTCGACGCTCGTGAAGGCGGCCTGCGCGGGCCCGCGGCGGCCCAACACGACGATCTCGCGCACGCGGCTGGATCGCAGCGCCTCGAGGGCATGATCGGCGATGTCCGTGGTCCCCAGCGCCTCGGGCGAGCTGGCCAGAATGCGCGCGACATCCAGCGCCACGTTGCCGATCCCCACCACCACGGCGCGCTCGGCCGAAAGGTCGAACTCGCAATCCGTGAAGTCGGGGTGTCCGTTGTACCACCAGACGAACTCCGTCGCAGAATGGCTGCCCTCCAGATCCTCGCCCGGGATTCCCATCTGCTTGTCCGCGGGCGTTCCGACGGCGTAGACGACCTGATCATAGATCTCCAGCAGATCGTCCCGGTGGATGTCCTCTCCGATCGTGACGTTGCCGAAGTAACGGAAGCGCGGGTCGTGGGAGATCTTCTCGAATTTGCGTGTCACCGCCTTGATGGATTGGTGGTCGGGGGCGACTCCGTCGCGCACCAGGCCGTACGGGGTCGGGAGCCGGTTGAACATGTCGACGCGAACGTTCAGCTCTTCCTGCTTGAAGAGGGCCTCGGCCGTGAAGTAAGCGGCCGGGCCGGCGCCGATGATCGCGACCCACAAGGGCCGCTCGTCGGTGCCGAGCTTCGAGCTTCCCATCCAAGTCTCCTTCCCAGATTGTGACGCGCCGAGGCTCCGTGCGTCCAACTGTAGGGTAACAGGGCAGCCGAATCAGGGTGGGCGTTACGCGGCCCTGCGAATCAGAGGTACGGAACCGGCACGGCTTCTCGCAGGTTGAAACAGCCGATCGGAGTGATCCGAGCGCAGCATCCGGATCGCGGATGCCGCCGCAATATACAAGGACTCGAGCGATGGATGAAGGTACGCAGCTGATCCCCGAGGACTATCCGGAATCCGAGTCGGGCGGTCACGATGGGGGAGGTGCCCTGGTCGCCGGAGGGGGTGGGGTCGTCGCTGCCTTCGCGTCCATGGCCTGCTGCACCGGACCCGCGGCTCTGGCGGCCTTTGGAGCTTCGGGCGCGGCGGTGGCGGCCGCCGGGTTCCGGCCCTACCGGCCCCTCTTCATCCTCGTAGCGGCCGCCTCGCTCTGGGCGGCGTTCAGGCTTCTCGATCGAGCGGAGGCACGGTGCGTCTCCGGCGACGAATGCGGCATCCCGCCTGCCGGGCTGCGCCGAACCCGCCGGATCCTGTGGGTGCTGGCCGGAGTTGCCGGGGTCTTCGCGACATCACCGCTCTGGGACGGCATCTTCTTCGGGACGTGACCGGCTGGGCAGCTTCCGACGACCCTGATCCCCGCGTTCCGTCTTCGGCCGCCGTGCTTGCTCCGAATCACCACATAACCCCAAGTTGGAGCCCGATTTCGACCGGTCCTGCGTAGTAAGTGCGGTCGGATAGGTGCGGCCGCCCGAAGGGATGGTGCGATGTCGGGACTCAAGCAGCTGATTCACGAAGTGCATCGGCGCTCCATATGGCAGGTGCTGGGGATCTATCTCGGCGCCTCCTGGATGGCCCTTCAGGTCGTCGAGATCATGACCCAGAGCGTGGGGCTTCCCGACTGGGTTCAGCCTTTCGCGATCGTCCTGCTCGTGATCGGATTCCCGATCGTCCTCGGCACGGCCTTCGTGCAAGAGGGCATGGGCTCTCGTGCGGACGCCCCCGTCGGACCTCTGGCCGATCCCGATTCGAGCGGCGAGCAGGAAGCGCGGCAGGACCCGGTGCTAAGGCAAGACGCGGTGCCGCGGCCGGATGCCGCGACTACCGGAGCTGTCGAGGATCCGGCGATCCAGACAGGGGCGATGGCAGAAGCGGTGCCGGAGCGCGGATCGCACCACCGCATCTTCACCTGGCGCAACGCGCTCCTGGGCGGTGTCGCCGCGTTCGCATTTCTCGGGGTGGCCACGGCCGGCTACATGGCCATGCGCACGGCCGGGATCGGCCCGGCCGCGACACTCGTGGCAAAGGGTGCGATCGACGAGCGGGCGGTCGTGATCCTGGCGGACTTCGGCTCCTCCGATTCTCTTCTTGCTCGTGCCGCCACGGAAGCGTTTCGGGTGGACCTCTCGCAGTCGGAGGTCGTGCGGCTTGCCGAGCCCTCGTTCGTCGCGCAGGCCCTGCGGCGGATGGAGCGGCCGGCCAACGGCGTCCTCGATGCAGACCTCGCGCGAGAGATCGCACAGCGCGAGGGTGTGGGCGCGGTCATCGCGGCCGAGATCAACCCGGTGGGCAGGGGGTTCGTGCTGACGGGACAGGTGCTGGACCCCGCCGAAGGGACCGTGCTCGCCTCCCACCGCGAGACGGCGGCCGACTCGAGCCAGATCCTCCCGGCCATCGATAACCTCTCGAAAAAGCTCCGAGAGCGTATTGGCGAGTCGTACGCGTCGATCCAGGCCGACGAGCCGCTGGAGCGCGCCACTACGCGCAACCTGGAAGCCCTGCGACTCTACTCGCAGGCGATCGAGGCAGCCGACGCCCGCGCTGACGTGCCGAGGGCGGTGGCGCTGCTGGAGGAGGCGCTCGCGCTGGACACTGCCTTCGCCATGGCATGGCGCAAGCTCGGCGTCGTCCTCCTGAACCGGCAGCAGCAGCGAACCCGGGCCCTCGAGGCTCTCCAGAAGGCATACGAACACCGAGACCGACTCACCAAGCGCGAGCGCTACTTCGCCACCGCCAGCTACTTCCAGCAGGGAACGAGGGAGCCGGAAAAGGCGATCCCGGCCTACGAGAACCTCCTGGAGATGGACCCGGAGGATGACTGGGCGCTCAACAACCTGGGCGTCGCCTACATGCAGCTACGAGACCTGGATCGGGCGGAGCAGCACTACCGACGTGCCGTGGAGGCGGATTCGGCCAGCTCCTCCCTCCCGCTGAGCAATCTGACCGGGGTGTTGACGGGTCAGGGCAGGCTCCAAGAGGCGGAAGAGACGCTCGGTGCGCACCGCCGCCTCTATCCGAATGACGCGGCCGCCTACCGGAACGGTGCCGTCCTGGCGTCGGTCCGGGGCGACTACGAGGCAGCGGGCGAGGCGTGGGAGGATCTGCGGGCCCGCGAGACGGGCAACCTGTTCTGGCGAGCTCTGACGAGCGGCGGCCTCGCGGCTGTGGCGGCCACGCAGGGACGCCTGCGTGAAGCGGAGGGGCATTGGGCCGACGCGATAGCGGCCAACCAGCAGCGCGGGCTGATGGCCGAGGCGCTGGACGCGGCGCTCTCGGCGGTCTGGTACGACCTCCTGGTCCGGGCCGACGAGGCGCGGGCTGACGCCCGGCTTCGCGCTGCCCTGGAGAGCAATCCGTTGGCGGAGATGCCGCCGTTGGACCGCCCGTACACGCAGCTGGCTACCCTCGCCGCCCTCTCCGGCCGCCCTGCCGAGGCCCTGGAGATCCTGGCCGACTACGAACAGGAGGTCCCGGCGCTTATCCGAGACAAATCGACCTCATATCGCCGGGCGCTGGGATCGATCGCTGCTGCTGAGGCACGATACGAGGAGGCGGTGGCCGAATTCCGCCGATCGGACTTCGGGCCGTGCGTGTACTGCGCGCTTCCCGGCCTCGCCGATGTCTACGATCGCGCCGGCGAGCGGGACTCGGCGATCGCGGTCAGAGAGCGCTACCTGGCCATCTCGTCATTCGGTCGCACGTTCTGGGACGACACGGTTCTCGGTCCGGCGCTCGAGCACCTCGGCCAGCTGTACGATGAGGCGGGGGACCGGGAGAAGGCGGTGGAGTACTACGCGAGGTTCGTGGAGCTCTGGAGGGACGCGGATCCCGAGCTCCAGCCGCGCGTGGAGGCCGCGCAGCGGCGCATCGACGAGATCTTCGCGGAGACGGGATAGGGAACGGGCGGATGTTGAAGAAGCTGATCCACGAGATGCACCGCCGGTCGCTCTGGCAGGTGCTCATCATCTACCTCGGCGCCT
>JBDGZR010000162.1:0-6040 GCA_039588495.1 Gemmatimonadota bacterium
CCGGAGCGCTCCGGCGAAGAAGTCGGCCAACTTTCGGTCCCTGCGCACGCTCAGAATGGTGATCGTGTGCGAGCCGCTGTTCGCCACCCAGGCCTCGAACCCGTCGGGTGAGACATTCACGTCGGCCGGCGCCGTACCGGTGGGAATGCTCGCGGCATACACGCGCTGCCGATCGATGACCGTCACGACATCGTCCAGGATATTGGCCACGTACAGCCGCCGGTCGTCCGGCGTCACATCCGCACGGTGGTTCAGCTCCGTACCCGTCTTCCAGATCATGAGGAGCTCGCCGTTCTGCGCGTTGAGCTCCAGAATGGAGCCGTCCTCCTCCGCCGGCACCCAGAGTCGAGAGCCTCTGCGATTCAGCCGCAGCCCCTTCGTCGGCGTGAAGGCGCCCAGATCGAAGACGGTCTCCAGGGACCGTCTCCAGAGGTCGAAGACGAGGATCGAGGAGCCCGTCGAGTCGATGGATGCTCTGGTGCGCGCCCTGCTGGCCACGTACGCATACCGGCCGTCGGGCGACACCGTCACGTCGCGAACCTCACCGGCCGTCGGAAGCCCATCGATCAGATCCAGGGAGATCGCGTCGAAGAGCATGACCCTGCCGCTCGTGTCGTGGAAGGCCAGCGCTCCCTGCGCCGAGGCCTCGCCGGCGACGGCCGCAAGGCATGCTGTCAGGAGCAAAAGCCGGGATGCGAATCGCCGAATTGTGGATTCCTTTCTTTCCGCACTCCGCACTTCTGTGTCCATCCACCGAAAAGAAGGCCGGAAGCCGCAGAAGACGTTCGTGCCGTCCCCGCCTGCGTCCGGTTCATGTAAGAGCAGCAAGCGCACCAAGATAACGTCGAGAGCTGTAGAACACGACTCGGACCCCGAAAGTCACTCCACGAGCACGACTTATGCCACACGGCCATGATGTCTGATCCTGGTGCCGGCTCCGGGCGTCTCTACAGAGACCGCAATCTCCACATCATCTTCTCGATCACCCTCATCGCCGTGCTCGCCGTGTCGAGCATCACCCCCGCGTTCCCGCAGATCTCAAGGGAGCTCGGCGTCTCTCCGGCACGTATCGGGTGGCTGATCAGCGCCTTCACCGTACCGGGTATCTTTCTGACGCCCCTCCTGGGCCTGGCTGCCGACCGGTGGGGCCGCAAGCAGATCCTCGTACCCTCCCTTCTGCTGTTCGCCGCGGCCGGTACCGCTTGCGCGTTCGCGACGGACTTCCAGACCCTGCTGGGCCTGAGGCTCCTCCAGGGAGTGGGCGGGGCCGCGCTGGGCGCGCTGAACCTCACGATCATCTCCGACCTGTACGCGGGGCCGGTTCGGACCGAGGCGATGGGCTACAACGCCTCGGTGCTCAGCGTGGGAACCGCCGGTTATCCGGCGATCGGAGGCGCGCTGGCACTGCTGGGCTGGAACTATCCCTTCGCCCTGTCACTCTTCGCGGTGCCGGTCGCGCTCTTCGTGCTCTTCGCCCTTCCGCCGGAGTACCCGACCGCCAACACATCCCTGGGCACCTACTTCGTCCGCGTGGGACGGGCGCTCGCGACTCCCGCGATCGCCGGGATGATGTTCGCGACCGTCACGACCTTCATCATGCTCTTCGGCTCGTATCTGGCCTTCTTCCCCGGCCTCGCCGAGCGATCGTTCGGAGCGACGAGCCTCTCCATCGGCCTCGTGATGTCCGCCGGGTCCATCTGCACGGCGATCACGGCTTCCCAGCTGGGTAGGCTCGCCCGGCGGTTCGACAAGACCCGCCTCGTCCGCGTCGGATTCGTGCTCTACGGTCTCGCGATGCTCGGCTTCCCGGCCGCCCGCGAGACGTGGCACCTCGCGATTCCGGCGGCGGTGTTCGGCGTGGGAGCAGCCCTGTCGATTCCCACTATACTCACCCTCCTCGCCGACTACGCACCCGAGGACCAGCGCGGCGCATTCATGTCGATCAACGGCATGCTGCTGCGGCTCGGGCAGACGCTGGGCCCGCTGTTGATCGGCACGGTCGTGGGCCTGTGGGGCATCCAGGCCGCCTTCTACGCCGGCGCGGCGATCGCTTTCCTCACCCTCGTCGTCGTGGTGGCGACTATCCCGAGATCGTAGCGATTGACCTCGCGTCTGTCGGTCGGCCTCCGCCACATGGCGGCGGCCGCGTTCTTCTTCAGCCTGATGAGCCTGCTTGTAAAGACGGCGGGGCGGCGGCTCCCCGTCCAGGAGATCGTGCTGATCAGGGCCCTGGTCACGTTCGGCCTCACCTGGGCCTATCTGGCACGCCGCGGCATCTCTCCATGGGGCTCGAGACGGGCGGTGCTCCTTCTCCGTGGCACACTCGGATTCGGGGCGCTCCTGTGCTTCTTCTACTCCGTCGTCCATCTTCCGCTGGCCGACGCCACGGTGATCCAGTACACGAACCCGGTCTTCGCCTCGCTCATCGCGGCCCTGGTGATCGGGGAGCGGCTCCGCGTGCGCGATGGCGCGTACATCGCTGCCAGTCTCGCCGGGGTCCTGCTCGTGGCGCGACCTTCCTTCCTCTTCGGAACCGAAGCCCACGAGCTGGAGCCGGTCGCGGTTGGCGCGGCCCTCCTCGGCGCCCTGTTGAGTGCGGGTGCCTACGTGACCGTACGGGCGCTCACGAAGACCGAGGAGCCGCTCGTCATCGTCTTCTACTTCGCAGCGGTTAGCGTCGCCGGGTCAATTCCGCTGGCGGCTCTGGATGCGGTCTGGCCGACTGGGATCGAGTGGCTCGTGTTGCTGGGCGTCGGACTCGCGACGCAGTTGGGGCAGGTCTATCTGACCAAGGGGCTGCGAGAGGAGCCGGCCGGCAGGGCACTGGCGATAGGCTACCTGCAGATCGTCTTCGCCGGCGGTTGGGGTCTCCTCTTCTTCGGTGAGGTGCCGGGCCTGCTGAGCGCTGCCGGCTTTCTGTTGATCGCGGTGAGCACCGCGATGCTCGCCCGCCAGGCCGGCGGCGGCTCGACGCTTCCGGGCCGAGCACACCGGTCACCGAGCCGGTAGGTTCAGGGCCCACCGGCTCCCAGGCGGTGGAGCCGGCCACCCGCGGACCCCGCGCACGAGCTAGGAGGACACGAGTCATGGCGACACTCTTCTCTGGAACGGCCGCGCACGCGGAGCGTCTTTCGGCGCTCTTTCTCGGTCTCCTGTCACTTTCCTTGTCGGCAGCCTGCGCGCCGCCGGACGCGGATGGAGGCTCCTCCGGGTCAGCCGCCGCACCCGACGAAGCGGCTTCGGAGATCCCGGCTCCCGAGATCCCGGCTCCCGAATACCGGCTCGACAGAGATCAGACGCACAGCCGCTTCAGCTCGGGGATCGAGCCGGCACTTAGAGTCCCCTCAGGCGCCGTGGTGGAGGTCCTCACCGAGGAAGCGACCGACGGACAGCTCGGACCCGATTCCGGAATCGAGGACCTGATGAGCGTGTCCATGGACCCGATCCACCCGCTGACGGGACCGGTCTACGTAGAGGGCGCCGAGCCAGGTGACGTGCTCGCGGTCACGCTGCACGAGATCGAGGTCGGCGACTGGGCATGGCAGGCCATCATCCCGGACTTCGGGTTCCTGGCCGACGAATTCGCGGAACCCTATCTGAGGACCTGGCGCTTCGAGCCGGGTGACTCGGTCGCCTGGTTCACGGACCGCATCAAGATCCCGCTTCGCCCCTTCCCCGGCGTGATGGGCGTCGCGCCCGCGACCGACTCCATGCTCTCCACGATCCCTCCTCGAGCCAACGGCGGGAACATGGACAACCGCCACCTAACCGCCGGGACGACCGTCTACTTCCCGGTGTTCGTCGAGGGAGCCCTGTTCTCGATCGGCGACACGCACGCGGCCCAGGGAGACGGCGAGGTGGCGGGTACGGCGATCGAGGCTCCGATGCGGATCGTCTACGAGGTTAACGTGATCAAGGGCGGGCGTTCGATGGAGGAGCCCCAGTACGAGACCGAGGCTTTCTACGGGGTCACGGCATTCGCCACCACGATCGACGAGGCGGCCAGAAAGGCGACCCGCTACATGATCGACTACCTGGTCGAAGCGCACGGGCTCGCGCGCTCGGACGCTTACGCGTTGGCGTCGCTGGCCGGGGACCTCAAGATCTCGGAGGTCGTGGACGTCCCGCACATGCTCGTCTCCATGCACATGCAGAAGTCCGTGCTCGGAATCTGAACCGCCGGCCGCGGACCCGAGATTGGATCAGCCGAACACCCAGCTACCGAGCCCCAGAAGGGCGGCCATCACGAGGGTGAAGACGGCTACGACGCCCCAGCCGATGAGCGCCGTCAGAACGGCCTTGACCGTGTCGACGTCGAGCGCCTGGCGGATGGCGACGATACCGGTCACGAGGAGCCAGATCCAGACGCCGAGGTTGATGAACCCGCCCAGAAACGGGATGACGCCGAGAACGAAAAGAACGCCCGGCGCCTGCGCGAATCCGAGCGTCCGAAGCAGCTCGCCCCACGTCGCCTTGCCCGCGAAGATCGCGGTGCCGATCAAGTAGGTGAGGCCTGACCAGATGAGCCAGCGCGCGAATGCCGAGATGAGGCCGGCGATCAGGCCGCCGCCGCCAGCGGCGACGCCGCCGATCGCAGCGGAGAGGGCCACGATGGCGACCACGATCGCCGCCTGTGAAGTCGCACTCTCGTCGTGCTCGACTTCTTCGTAGGTGTCGATGTCGAGGGTGGCGGCACCTACCATCCGCTCGATCAACGAGCCTCTAGCTTCGACCTCCATGGGGCTACCTCCGGCCGGTGGCGCAGGTGGCATGGCATCGTCCACTCGGACGCTCGGGGCCTGCGCCCACTTGAACCTGTCATGGCAATTATAGCCTGCGGCTTCGCTTCGGCGCACCCCGGTCCGGACGGAACTTCATGATCGCGCATGGGCACACATGATCCGGGAGGGAGCGGCATGATCACCTACGACGCGGTCGTCCTCGGCCTGGGCGTAATGGGAAGCGCCGTGCTTCGATCGGTGGCCGCACGCGGCCTGCGCGTGCTGGGCATCGATCGTCACCGCCCGCCCCATGCGCTGGGCTCCTCTCACGGCCGTGCCCGCATGATCCGCGAGGCCTACTTCGAGCATCCGCTGTACGTGCCCCTGGTGCGGCAGGCCTACAAGCTGTGGGAGCGGCTCGAGGGGGAGAGTGGCACGAGCCTCCTGCGGATCACGGGCGGCGCATTCATCGGGGAAGAGGACAGCGGACTGGTTTCCGGGGCGCTGGAAAGCAGCCGGCTTCACGGAATCCCCATCGACGTGGTGGATGGCGCCGAGCTCGGGCGGATCTTCCCGGCCTTCGCTCAGCAGCCGGGAATCCGCGCGGTCCTGGAGCGCCGGGCCGGATACTTGGACCCCGACCGGTGCGTTCGGGCACTGCTCGACCGGGCGGAAGAGAGCGGCGCCGAGAGGCGGATCCAAGAGGTTGTCGGGTGGGAGAATGACGGCGGGGAGGGCGGCCGCCTCAGGGTCATCACGGACGGCGGAGAGTACCTGACCGATTCGCTGGTACTCGCGGCCGGCCCGTGGCTGCCGAGCCTCGCGGCGGGCCAGCGGCTCCCTCTCACCGTCGAGCGCGTCGTGCAGGCCGCCTTCGCGCCGGACCAGCCGGCTGACTTTACGCAGGAGTCGCTGCCGGTGTTCGCATGGGAGTTCGAGCCCGACCGTGTTTTCTATGGCTTTCCGGCCATCGACGGCGCCGTGAAGGTCGGACTCCATCACGGGACGCCCGTCTCCGACCCCGACTCCGCGTCTCGCGAGGTCTCCAGCGCGGAAACCTCTGAAATCCGGTCGCTCGTCCGCGAGTGTCTGCCCGGAGCGGATGGACCGCTCGTCGAGGCGGACATCTGTTTCTACACGAAGACCCCGGACGGCCACTTTTTGATCGATCGCCTCCCGGGGCTCGAACAGGTGCTGCTGGTCAGCTCCTGCTCCGGCCACGGCTTCAAGTTCGCTCCGGCGATCGGAGAGCTCGTCGCGGATCTTCTCACGGAGGGAACCGGGGGTTTCGACATCTCGCCCTTCTCGCTGTCGCGATT
>JBDGZR010000162.1:6051-7774 GCA_039588495.1 Gemmatimonadota bacterium
CCCTTCTCGCTGTCGCGATTCGAACGCGGCTGACAGGGCCGGCTGCCTCGCCGCCGGCCCGGGCTCAGTCCAGCCAGCTCGCGTAGAGCTCGGGGCGTCGATCCCTCCAGAAGAGCCGCCGGGCGGTGGAGTCCCGGCAGGCCGCGAAATCGAGGTCGACGAGGACCAGATCTTCCTCCGAGCCTGCTCCCCGGGCGATCACTCGGCCCTCCGGATCCACGACGAAGGACTCGCCCGCAAAGGTCAGGTCATCCTCCCGGCCGACCCGGTTGCAGAGCGCGGCGTAGTAGCCGTTCTGGAACGCCGCGGTGCGGACCTCGGCCTCATAGAGGCCCTCGGGCCATTCGCCGACCGTGCCCGCCTGGGGGATCACCACCAGCTCGGCGCCGGCCACCCCAAGTGCCCGCATGTACTCGGGGTAATGGCGGTCGTAGCAGATGGCCACGCCGATTCGCCCTGCCCGGGTGTCGTAGACGGGCGCGCCCCGGTCGCCGGGCGCGTAGTACGCCTGCTCGTGGAAGCAGGTGTAATCCGTGATGTGGACCATCCGCGTGACGCCGAGCAGGCGGCCGTCGGCATCGAAGACCGGCGAGCTGTCGTAGGCTCTCCCGTCGTCGCCCAGCTCGTACATGTTGAAGACGGTGACGAGCGAGAGCTCCCGGGCCCTCGCAGCCACGGCTTCGGCCAGCGGACCGGGCACGGTTTCCGCCAGGTCGGCCGCGGCGGGATCATCCGCTCGCTGCGGAAAGAAGCGATCGATGGCGAGCTCGGCGAACGAGACGATCTCTGCGCCCATCTCGGCAGCGACCCCCATCGCGTCGAGAGCCCTCTCCAGGTTCTTCTTTCGATCGGACTCCGCCTTGTGCTGAACCAGCGCGATCCTGGGCATGCCCGGCTTCCCCTCCGTTGGTTGAGATCTCGAGCGGTCGCCCGCGCACTCTCGGCCGTCCGGCGCCAGGGCGGCGCGGAACCGCTTTCGTGACCAGGGTGTTTCACGGTGCGTCTTAAGGCAACAGCCGTGGCCCGCCGCGAATCGGGCCAGTGAGAAGGTACAACCGGCACGGAGTGGCCGGGGAGCGCACATAGATGACATTGCGATGAAGATGCGACAACCCAGAATGAAGGCCGCGCGCGAGCTTGCTTCCGTAGCCGTCACGCTCGCGCTCCTCGTGGCCCCGGCGTGCGGCCGGGTGGAGAGCGCCGTCCAGAGCTCGGAGGAGAGCGAGAGCCGGAGATCGGAGGAGCGCGGGATTCAGGATCGGCAGACGAACGCGAGCGTCGTCGAGGCGCTGATCGGAGGCGGGGAGTCATGGAAGACGGACTTTTCCAAGATCTCCGTGCCTCCGAAAGAGATCGTATCCGGCGGCCCGCCCAGGGACGGCATTCCGGCGATCGACCGCCCGTCCTTCGAGTCCGCAGCCGAGGCGGACCGGTGGCTGGAAGGCTCGGATCCGGTTCTCGTCGTCGAGCACGGCGGTGAGGTCAAGGCCTACCCTCTGGCGATCCTGATCTGGCACGAGATCGTGAACGACAACGTGGGCGGACAGCCGGTCTCGGTCACCTTCTGCCCCCTGTGCAACACGGCTCTGGTGTTCGACCGCAACGTGGGGGGCCGGATGCTCGACTTCGGAACGACCGGCCGCCTCCGTCACTCGGACCTCCTCATGTACGACCGGCAGACCGAGAGCTGGTGGCAGCAGGCGGTCGGCGTGGCGATCGTGGG
>JBDGZR010000163.1:0-6026 GCA_039588495.1 Gemmatimonadota bacterium
CCGCACCAGGAAGTAGCGGAACGCGTCGGTGCCGTGGCGATCGATGAGCTCGTCCAGGTCCAGCTCCGAGCCGGCGTCCTTGGAGATCTTGCCCCCCGAGACGCTCACGAAGCCATGCGCCCACACCGTCCCGGGGAGCTCGACGCCCGCGGACATCAGCATCGCAGGCCAGATCACGCAGTGAAAACGGGTGATGTCCTTCCCGATGATGTGCAGCATCGCGGGCCACCACCGCGTGTAGCCCTCGTCCGGATAGCCCGTTGCAGAAAGGTAGTTCGTGAGCGCATCGATCCAGACGTACACCGTGTGGTCGTCGGCGCCGGGAAACGGAATGCCCCAGGGGAGCCGTGAGCGGGAGGCGGAGATGTCGTCGAGCCCGCCCTCCAGGAGACGGAGGATCTCGTTGCGTCTGCTCTTCGGTTGGACGAACTCCGGGTGCTCCTCCAGGTGGCGCAGCAGCGGGTCGCGGTAGCGCGAAAGGCGGAAAAACCAGTTCTCCTCTTCCGTCCATGTGATCTCACGCTTCGGGTGATACGGGCACCGCCCGTCGACCAGCTCCTCCTCCTTGCGAAAGCGCTCGCAGCGCACGCAGTAATAGCCCGTATAGCGGTCGACGTAGAGGTCGCCGGCGGCCTTCATGCCCTCCACGATGGCCTCCACCGCTCGGCGATGTCTCTTCTCGGTCGTCCGGATGAAGTCGTCGTTCGAGATCTCGAGCCGCCGCCAGACGCCCGCCCAGAGCTCGGCGAGCTCGTCCACGAACGCCTGGGTCTCCGTCTCCCGGCGCTCGGCCTCCTCCGCGATGCCCTGGCCGTGCTCGTCCATCCCGATCACGAAGTGGACGTCGTCCCCGAGGGCCCTTCGGTACCGCGCGATTACATCCGCGCCGACCTTCTCGAACGCGTGGCCCGCGTGCGGCTCGCCGTTCGCGTAGTCGATCGCCGTGGTGAGGTAGAAGCGGGTCATGGCCCTCGTGTCGTGCTGTCCGGGTGGTGAAGCGAGCTCTCAGGCGATCGGCGGGCTGTCGCTGCGGCGTTCCTCGCCCCGGCGGCCGCGGAGCGCCTTGGACTCCTGCTTGAGCTCCTCGAGCGCCACCGTGCGCAGCTGCCCGCTCCGATCCCGAAGCGAGACGGTCTCCTTGAGAAGGTTCCAGTCGGTGACCTCTTCCGGGCCGCGGGACGTCTCGAGCGTCTGGCCGACGCGCGGGAATCGCTTCTTGCCCTGAACGTAGAGCTCGTGTTCGTAGCGCAGGCAGTTCATCAGACGCCCGCAGGCACCCGAGATCTGGGCCGGGTTCAGGGACAATCCCTGGTCCTTCGCCAGCTGAAGCGTCACTGGCTGTATCTCCGGTAGCCACATCCGGCAGCAGAGCTCGCGGCCGCAGCGTCCAAGCCCTCCAAGCCTCCTCGCCTCATCACGAACCCCGATCTGACGGAGCTCGATCCTGGTGCGGAAGGTTCGCGCCATGTCCCTTACGAGCGCCCGGAAGTCGACGCGTTTGTCGGCGGTGAAGAAGACGGTCAGCTTGTTGCGGTCCCACTGCCACTCGGCTTCGCTCACCTTCATCTTGAGCTTGTGCGTCTTCACGAGCTCCCGGGTCCGGCGGCGAACCTGGTCCTCCTCGTCTCTCAGCTGTTGAGAGCGCAGCACGTCGGCGGGCGACGCCCGCCGGATGACGCGCTTCTCGGGCGGAATCACGCGTCGGTCGCCCACCTCGTCGCAGCCGCCGCCGCAGGTGGCGCTGGCCCCGTCCTCGGCCTTTCGCACCAGGCCCAAATCCTGGCCGCGGTCCGCCTCGACGATCACGTGCTCGCCCTCCCGAGCCGGCACGGCGCTGTGGAAGGAGAAGCACTCGTCTCGGAGGCCCTTGAAGCGAACCAGAACGATCTGCAGCTCCGTCTGGCTGGTGGGCCGCGGTGACTCCAGGGACGGCTGGCTCGGTCCTCCGGTGCGTACGGGCGTTGGTCCGGCCGCGCTCGAGGCGTCGGCCGCGGGCGTCGGATCGGCAGCGGGAATCGGCCTTATCGGCTTCGGGCTGACCGGCTTCGGGCGGTCCGGTGGGCGGTCGGGCGAACCGTTGCGGCTCATTCGGTCGGCACCTCTTCCCACCGGCCCATGCCGTAGTACTTCTCTCGCCGCGCGAGCACGAGCTCTTCTACGTCTGTCGCGCAGAGCTCGTCCAGATGGCGAGCCAGCGCCTCGCCCAGGTGCTCGGCCGCGCCGCCGGGGTCGACGTGCGCGCCTCCCGCCGGCTCGGAGACCAGCTCATCGATGACCCCGAGGTCGAGCAGATCGGTGGCCGTGAGCTTGAGCGCCTCCGCGGCGCGCTCCGCTTCGTCGCGGCTCCGCCAGAGGATCGCGGCACATCCCTCGGGCGAGATCACCGAGTAGATCGCGTTCTCCAGCATGAGGACCCGGTCGGCCACGGCGATGCCCAGGGCTCCACCGCTTCCCCCCTCGCCGATCACGCAGCTGATGATCGGCGTCCGGAGCCCGGCCATGACGAACAGGTTGCGGGCGATCGCCTCCGCCTGACCTCTCTCCTCGGCGCCGATTCCGGGATAAGCGCCCTGCGTGTCGACAAGGGTGACGACAGGCTTGCCGAATTTCTCGGCCATCCGCATCAGCCGCTTCGCCTTGCGGTACCCTTCGGGGTGGGGAGAGCCGAAGTTCCGGTGCACGTTCTCCTTCATGTCCCGGCCCTTCTGTTGCCCGATCACCATGACGCTGCGGCCGCGGAAGTTCGCCCACCCTCCTACGATCGCCGGATCGTCGCGGAAGTTCCGGTCTCCGTGAAGCTCGATGAACTCCGTGAAGAGGTCGCTCACGTAGTCGATCGTGAACGGGCGCTCCTGGTGCCGGGCCAGCTTCACGCGATCGTAGCGGGAGAGACCCGCGGCGGCCTCCGGCCGCTCGAGGTTCGCGTTCTCCTCCATCTCCCGAGCCTCCTTGGTCGTGTGCTCCGCCGTATCGCGCCCGGTCAGTCGCGTGCCAGGTGCACGTGATCGTTGCCCAGGAGCGAGCGGAGATCCGCGAGCAGGTCCGCGTTCGGCGACACCCGAAGAGACGAGGAGAAGCACGGGGTAGCGCCGTTGCCGGCTTTTCTCCATTCGACGAGCAGCGGACCGCTTCCGGGCGATTCCTCAACCAGAGAGCGGACCCGATCGAACACGTCGGACCCCGGTGGCATCTCCTGATCGAGCTCGATGCGGATTCCCACCTGACCGGATCGCCGCACCTCCGCCAGAGGCGCGACCGAATCTACAAAGATGGGAGGGTCTTCCTCGTCACGCGAACGGCCGGAGACCGTGCCCTCGATAAGCACCGGGGCATCCTGCGTGAGCAGGTCGCGGTACTTCATCCAGGTATCCCCGAACACGAGGGCGGTGGCCGTTCCATGGTAGTCCTCGATCGTGAGCCGGCACCACTCTCGTCCGTCGCGGCGAGAGGCGCGCACCGTGGCGTCGGTCACGACACACGCGACCTCCACCTTGCGGTCCTTGAGCTCCGAGAGCTTCACGGTGTGCGCCTCGAGCGCGTACAGGTTGACCAGGTCCCGATACCGGTCGAGCGGGTGGCCGGACGTGTAGTAGCCGATCACCTTCTTCTCCCGCTGCAGCCGCTCTCGCTCGCCCCACGGCGGCACATCGGGCAATGGAGGATCGGGCCGCTTGGCCGGTCCTTCGCCGAACAGCGTCGTCTGTCCCGCCGCTTCCTCGCGCTGACGCGCCTGTGCCTCGGAGAGTGCGGCGTCGAGACCGGCGATCAGCGCCGCCCGGTCGCCCAGGGCGTCCAGGGCGCCGGATTCGATCAGCGCCTCGAGCACGCGGCGGTTGTTGAGCCTGAGGTCGATGCGGCGGCAGAAGTCGCAGAGCGATGTGAACTCCCCCTCTTCCCGCGCCTCGATGATGTTCTTGATGGCGGAGAAGCCGACGCCCTTGATCGCGCCCAATCCGAAGCGGATCTCGCCGGCCTCGACCACTGTAAAGCGGTACTTCGATTCGTTCACACTGGGCGGCAGCACCTCGATCCCCAGGCTGCGCGTCTCCGCTATGTACCCGACGACGGCGTCCGTGCTGTCGATCTGCGAGGAGAGCAGGGCGGCCATGAACTCCGCCGGGTGGTGCGCTTTCAGCCAGGCGGTCCGGTAGGAGAGGATCGCATAGGCGACGCTGTGCGCCTTCGGGAAGCCGTAGCGGCCGAAGGTCTGGATGAGATCCGCGATCTCGCGCGCCTTTCGCTTGGCGAGTCCCTTCGCCGCCGCTCGCGCCACGAAGTCGTCAAGCACTTGCTTCGTGAGCTCGGCGTCCTTCTTTCCGACCGCTTTCCGGAGGACATCCGCCTCGGCGAGCGAGAAGTCGGCCAGCAGGTGGGCCACCCGCATCACCTGCTCCTGGTAGGTGATGACGCCGTACGTCGGCTCCAGCAGCTCCGCCAGATCGGGGTGCGGGTAGGCGACGGGCTCGAAGCCGCGCTTGCGGCGGATGAAGACGTCCGTCATCCCGCTGTCCAGAGGGCCGGGTCGGATGAGTGCGTTCACGGCGATCAGGTCGTCGAATCGGTCGCACCGCATCGCTCGAAGCTTGTCGGTTCCGAGCGAAGACTCGAACTGGAAGACGCCCGACGTCCCGCCGCCGGCCAGCATCTCGTAGACCGCCGGATCGTCCAGACCCATCTCGTCCCAGTCGACTTCGACGCCCTTCTCCCTGATGGCATCGGCGGCGTACTGGATCACCGTGAGGGTGCGGAGGCCGAGGAAGTCCATCTTCAGCATCCCCACGTCCTCGAGCGCGTTCATGTCGAACTGCGTGATGACCGTGGTCTCGGAGCTCTTTCCGTTCTTCGCGTCCCTGCAGACAGGCACGTAGTCCTCGAGCGGACCAGGGGCGATCACCACGCCCGCGGCGTGCACGGAGCTGTGGCGGGAGAGCCCTTCGATGCGAGCCGCGTAGTCGAGGAGCTTCCGCGTGCGCGGGTCCGACTCGTAGGCCTCCTTGAGCTCGAGCACCTTCTCGATCGCCTGTTCGATGCCGAGCGAGTATCCCGGTCCGCTGGGGATCAGCTTGGCGAGCCGGTCCGTGTCGACGGGCGAGAAGCCGAGGACCCGGCCCACGTCCCGCACGACGGCGCGGGCCTTCATCGTGCCGAAGGTGATGATCTGCCCCACCGAGCGGTTGCCGTACTTCTCCCGCACGTAATCGATCACCTCGCCCCTACGCTCGTAGCAGAAGTCGATGTCGATGTCAGGCATCGAGATCCGGTCCGGGTTGAGGAAGCGCTCGAACAGAAGGTCGAACTCGAGCGGGTCCACGTCCGTCACCTGGAGCGCGTACGCCACCAGCGAGCCGGCCGACGAGCCACGGCCCGGACCCACGGGGATGCCTCGCTCCCGCGCCGCCCGGATGAAGTCCCAGACAATGAGGAAGTAGCCGGCGTATCCGGTCCGCTCGATGACATCGAGCTCGTACTCCATCCGCTCCCGCGCAGCGTCGGGGAGCGGGTCCCCGTAACGCCTGCGGGCCCCTTCCTCGACGAGGTGCCGGAGGTAGGCCGTGTCGTCGTCGAACAGCTCCGGAAGATGGAAGTTGGGCAGATAGTACCGCCGCTCGAACTGGACCTCGCACCTATCCGCCAGGGCGAGCGTGTTCTCGAGCACGCCGGGTCGGTCGGGGAAGAGCGCCCCCATCTCCTCGGGCGACTTGAAGTAGCTCTCCTCGCCGTGGAAGCGCAGCCGGTTGGGGTCCTCCTTGTCCTTGCCCGTGCCGATGCAGAGAAGGGTGTCGTGAGCGTCGGCGTCCTCACGGCGCAGATAGTGCGCGTCGTTGGTCGCGACGACCCCCAGCCCCAGCTCGTCGGCCAGCTGGAAGATCCCATCGTTGACCTCCGCCTGACCCGGAATGCCGTGGTTCTGGACCTCCAGCCAATACCGGTCGGGCCCGAACACTCGCGCATACCACTCGGCGGTGGCGCGAGCCTCCTCGATGCGACCGAGCTGCAGATATTTGGGCACCTCGCCCGAGAGGCAG
>JBDGZR010000164.1:0-6019 GCA_039588495.1 Gemmatimonadota bacterium
CTCCGTCAGGTATCTGAGCTCGCCCTCCATCGCATCCACGCGAGCCTCGAGCTCACCGGGCGGCGGCTCGCGGGAGATGCGCCGGGCGAGCGCCTGGCCGATCTGCGAGTCGATCACGATCGCCAGGAGCGGAATCAGCAGAATCAGTACGACGACCATGAGAGCCCAAAAGAGCGTCATCGATCCGAATACCCTTGGAGTTGTGCCAGCCGTGCGCGCAGAACTAGAGCGCCCCGTCCAGACGGGCAACGTACTCTTCTACCGCCTTGCCCACCTCCTGGTCCAGGCTCTCGAGGAACTCCGGACCGTAGCGCGCGAGATAATAGAGCGGATTCAAGATCCGCTCCTGGGGATCACCGGCCGGATAGAGATGAAGCGCCGTTTTCTCGATCTTGCGTCGCATGACGGATTCCCGCTCGAGCACGCTCGCATCCACCGCCTTCTCGAGCTGCCTGGCGGCTTTTCGGGCACCGGCGCGTGCCTTCTCCGCCGTTGCGCGGATCCCGGGCATCTCCTCGGAGAGGGCTTCCAGGATGCGATCGAACGCGCCTTCCCGGGCCGCTTCCTCCTCCACCAAAGCCCGAGCGACAGCCTCCGGTCTTCCCCCGCGCACCGATCGTTCCACGACTGCAGCCCCACCATCGGACAGCTCATCGGGGGAAAGCTCGAGCGCATCCAGGACCCGGGCCACCTTCGCCTCGATCACCGTCCAGCCCGTGCGAGGCACGGTCCGCGGCATGCCGATACCGGCCCACTCGAACAGGCCCGGAAGCTGCGCCCAATACGCGACCTCGGCCGGCCCGAGCACCGAGGCCGAGACCGGCAGGAGACAGGATTCCGCAACCGGCCGCAGGGCGGCGCTCGGCCCGAATGCCTCCGGCGATCGTTCCACCTCGGCGAGCAGCTCGTCCAGGGGGCGCTCGCCGCCTTCCTTTCCCGCTCGCGCGACATCGCCCTCCACGTAGATGCGGCGGCGCGCGACGCCGTCATCATGGAACACGTTGCTGGCGCCGCCAGGGAGGGCCAGTTGAGGCTCGAAGCCCGCCTCCCTCACCCGCTCGGTCGAGCTGGTCACCGCCGCAGCCGCCGAGGCCGCGTGCCGAAGCGCCCGCACGTGAAGGGGCA
This sequence comes from Gemmatimonadota bacterium, assembly GCA_039588495.1. Classification (GTDB taxonomy): domain Bacteria; phylum Gemmatimonadota; class Gemmatimonadetes; order Palauibacterales; family Palauibacteraceae. Next base: position 1,126 of record JBDGZR010000164.1, read on the forward strand.
CCAGCGCCTGCTTGACCTCGAGCTCCGCCGAGTCGAGCCACACCAGCTCGCCTCCGCCCAGCACCCCCGTCAGCGCTTCGCCGAACGCGCGACCGACGCTGCGGTCGGGTCGATAGGCATCTCCAAACAACTCCATATAACGGTCGATAAACTCCGATTTCGGTAGCGCTTCGCGCACTTCTGCCAGCAAGTCATGGATCGAGCCATCCAGCATGGTCCGGCCGACCGATCGCTGCTCCTGCCCATCGGGCGGATTCAGCCGGAAGCTCCGGAGCGCGTTCGATGTATCGATCAGGTGCGTCGTGCCCACCTCTTTCCAGTCGTGATCGTCCGATGCCACCCAGAAAAGCGCGAGCACCGGGCACGCGAGCTCCCGCTCGAGCGCCGCCGCCAGCCGGATCGCCGTCATTGCCTTGTACAGGACGAACATCGGCCCGAGGAAGAGGCACGGCTGCTGTCCGGTGGTGACGAAAGCTCCTTCTCCGGCAAGGATGGCGCGCAGCTTGGCGGCGGAGTCGGGCGAGGAGGCGCCGAAGGCTGAGGCCGTCAGGGTCGGGCTTTCGCAGGACGGCGGAAGAACGGACGCTCCTGCGCCGTCCCCGGACCCACTCCCTTCACCCGGCGCCCCCGGGAAGAGATCCACCGCCGCCGGGTCGCCCGCCGCAAAGCGTGATCCCAGTGAGCCGGGCGCCCCGAAGGCGGCGCGCGCGAGCCGCGGCAGTCCGCTCATTCGGCGTCTCCCGCCAGTACCAGGCGTGTCGACGACAGCGTGAAGGGCGCGCCCTCGTAGTCGCCGAAACGGTCGGTGGTGACGAGGCCGGCTGAGGCCAGGAGCGTCTCGAGCTCCTTCGGCGCGTACAGCCGAACGCGCTCCAGGTGCTCGCTTGGCGGACCGCCCTGCCCGCTCGTGATCCGAATTCGTTTGACCACCGCATCGCCTTCGATGCTTCGGGTCACGTGTACCGCGGCTCCATCCAACTCCAACGCCTCCTCCGGCACCAGACCCTCCCTCACGTGCGCCGCGTTCAGGTAGTCGAGAAGAAAGCGGCCTCCAGGGACCAGAACGCGCCGGATCTCGCGCGCAGCCTCGATGTCGTCCGCCCTGGCGGCGAAGTAGCCGAAAGAGGTGAAAAAGCTGGTCAGGGCGCTGAACGACGCATCCGGGAAGGGGAGTCTCCGCATGTCTGCGCGAACGAGGAGGAAGGGCTGAGTCTCGGAGCGACGGGCCAGACGCAGGAGCGGGAGCGACAGGTCGAGACCCACGGCATCGACCCCTGCCCGCCTGAGCTCGCGGAGATGCCTCCCCTCGCCGCAGGCCAGATCGAGCGATCGCCCTCGAGGCGGCCCCGAGACCTCGAGATGCAGCCGCACGGCGGCGGCTGCCTCCGCCTGGTCTCGGTGAGGGTACAGCCTCAGATACTCCTCGCCGAACCAATGGCGGAACCACTCCACCGTCTCGGGATGATCCCCTTCGGTCTGGTCCACCGCCTCAGAGGTCACGCTAGCCCCCCTTGTGATAGGGCTGTCCGCGAATGAGCGTCCCGGCACGATAGACCTGCTCGGCCAGAAGCAGGCGGGCGAGGTCGTGCGGCAGGCTCATGGCCGAGAGCGAGAGTCTGTGCTCCGCTCGAGACAGGGCCGACTCCGCGAGCCCGAATGGGCCGCCAACGAGAAAGGCCACGCCCGGCCGCCGATACAGACCGAGAGCCGAAAGATATCGCGCCAGCCCCTTCGAGCTCATCCGCTTCCCCTCTCGCGTGAGCGCCACGACGTCGAAGCCCTCCGGTATCCGGCCGAGGAGCCTCCCGGCCTCCGCTTCCGGACCGCCCTCACCCTTGCCGGCCGCCACCTCGATCACCTCCAAGGAGAAGTAGCGGCCGGCCCGAGTCTCGTACTCCGTGATCGCGGACCCCAGGAGCGCCCCCGGCCGTCCAACCGCCAGGATGAGCACCTTCACCGCGCCAGGACGGTGTCTCGCAGGTATCGCTCGCTATCCCGGTGCGGATAGGTCTCCGTGAAGTGGAGACCCCGGCTCTCCCGACGCCGCTGCGCACAGCGCACGATGAGGCGTGCGACCTCGCGCGCGAACTCGACCTGGCGGGCATACATCGCGCCGGAAGCCGTTCCGTCACGCGCGACCGGGAGCTTCACGAGCCCGTCCAGCTCCTTGCGGGCGACGGCCAACCTCTCTTCGGATCGGACGATCGACACGTCCTCCCACATGACATCCCGGACCCGCTCCTCGATCGACGCCGCATCCTCGCCTTCCGCACCGAGCTCAGGGAGACTCATCGCCGAAGGAAGGGGTACGCCCGATACCGCGTGAAGATCGGCTTCCATCCGCCGGGCCGCCCGCTCCGCATAGACGACGGCTTCCAGCAGCGAGTTCGAGGCGAGCCGGTTGGCGCCGTGCACCCCCGTGCAGGCCACTTCGCCCGCCGCATACAGTCCGGCGAGCGAGGTGCGGCCATCCCAGTCCGTCAGGAGGCCGCCGCACTGGTAGTGTGCCGCAGGCACGACCGGGATCGGCTCTTCCGGTATTCGAATCCCTCGCTCCGCGCAGCCACGCAGTATGTTGGGGAAGCGAGCGCGCACCCGCTCGGCACCCAGGTCGCTCAGATCCAGGTGGACGTAGGGCTCCCCGCTGCGTTTCATCTCGGCATCGATGGCACGTGCCACGATATCCCGAGGGGCCAGCGATCCCGCAGGGTGGTGGCGTTCCATGAACGGCTCGCCGCCACGGTTGCGGATCACGGCTCCCTCTCCGCGCACGGCTTCGGAGATGAGAAAGGCCTGATCACCCGTCGGATAGAGAGCCGTCGGGTGAAACTGGACGAACTCGAGGTTTGCCACGGCAGCCCCGGCTTCCCAACCGATGGCCACTCCGTCGCCCATCGCGATCTCGGGGTTGGTCGTGTGCCGGTAGAGTCGGCCGCAGCCGCCCGTCGCCAGCAGGACGGCTCGGCACTCGACCTCCATCCACCTCTGATCCGGCACATCGAGGACGAGCGCCCCCCCGCAACGAGGCCTCAAGGTCCCGGGCTCCGTGACCGCCGCGAGCTTCCAGAGGAAGTGGTCCTGCAACATCTGGATCTGAGGCTTCGCCGAGACGGCCGCGAGAAGCGCGCGTTCGATCTCGCTCCCCGTCAGGTCCTCCGCGTGAACGATGCGGCGCGCGCTGTGTCCTGCCTCCCGCCCCAACGAGAAGGACGCCCCGTCCCGGCTGAACCTCACGCCCCACTCGATCAGCTCCCGAACTCGTTCGGGTCCTTCACGCACCAGCTCCTCGACCGCGCGACGGTGGCAGAGGCCGGCGCCGGAGAGAAGTGTATCCTCCGCGTGAAGCGCGAACTCGTCCTCCTGCGCGAACACGGCCGCCACGCCGCCCTGGGCATAGTTGGTGGCGGATTCCACCCGGTTCTTCTTCGTGACCAGAACCACGCGGGCGAATTCGGCGGCCTTGAGCGCAAAGGTGAGACCGGCGATCCCGCTGCCGGCGACGAGCACATCCGTCTGGATCCGGGTCACTCTCGAATCCTCCGTTCGCCGTGCGGCACATGAGGCGGGTGGAGGGGGCGCGCCTCGCTAGACACTTCCGAGGTAGTACATGAGGAGGAGCACCAGCACGAGAAGGACCAGCAGCGTGACCGTGCGAGGGGCGCGCTTGGCGCCCGCGCCCAGCTTCTTGCGCTGTTCGCGCAGCTTGTGCAGCGGCACGTCAGACCCTACCACCAGCGCCGAGGTCTCCGCTCATCGATCCATCACCGTCGCCATCATCGTGGCCTCCGCCACCTTCACCCCGTCGACCTTGGCCACGCCGTGCATCCTCAGGATGGTTCGGCGTCGCTGGACGAGCTCGACCTCGAAGATCAACTGGTCGCCCGGAACCACGGGCTTTCGCCACTTCACGTCGTCTAGCGACATGAAGTAGACGACTTTCTCCGCCACATTCTCCATCTCGCTCATCATCAGCAATCCGCCGGCCTGCGCCATGGCCTCCACGATCAGCACGCCGGGCATGATCGGATGACCTGGGAAGTGGCCGTCGAAGAAGGGCTCGTTGATGGTCACGTTCTTGAGCCCCACGATCCTCTCTCCCTCCTCGACCTCGAGGATGCGGTCCACCAGGAGCATCGGATAGCGGTGAGGCAGGAAGTCGAGGATCTGTTGAATGTCCATCACCGGCTGGCTCGGGCTAGTTTCGGTCATCCTCTTACCTGCTGCTGCCTGTTCCCGACTCTGAGACGGCACGCCGGCCTACCGGACCTCTGAGGCGGTGCACCGGTGTTCCTCCGAATGAAAAAGCGTGGCGAGCGCGCGATCCGCAAGCCGATGAGAAGGAGCGCCCGCCCCCGATCCGGGGACGAGCGCTCCAGGGCCGCTGTCGGCCGGCCGTCCGCGCCGCGTATTCGGCGACCCGCGCTACGGCTGCGTGCTGCTCGCGGGGCCCTGTGCCTGGAGGCGGGCGATGACCTGATCGGTCACGTCGAGCGTCGGATCAGCCGCGATCAATCCCGCGGCAGAGGCGTCGAACACCATGGTGAAGCCACGCTCGGCCCGGAAGTTCTCGATCTCGGCTTGAACGCGCTCCAGGATCGGCTGCAGAAGCTCCTGTCGCCGCTGGTTGGCCTGGTCCTCGAGCTCCAACGTCCGCTGCTGCAGGACCTGGTTCTTCTCGGCCATCTCCTGCTGCCGGGTCTGCCGCGCCGCATCGGAGAGCATCGTCTCCTGCCTACGGTAGTCCGCGAGGAGCGAGTCCAGCTCCACCCGCCCCAGGCGCACCTCTTCCTGCATCTGAACGAGCTCCCGATTCCACGTCTCCTGCGCCTCGACGGCGCCCGGCGCCGATTCGAGCAGTCTCTGCGTGTTCACGTACACGAAGCCCGTGCCATCC
>JBDGZR010000165.1:0-5980 GCA_039588495.1 Gemmatimonadota bacterium
GACCGTCTCCTTCTCGAAGTCGGCCAGCATCTCGACGGCGAGCGGGGCCAGCCGGGCCTCCGTGTACCGGTAGGCGGCGGCGCTGTCTCCGTCGATCGACCCGAAGTTGCCCTGTCCGTCCACCAGCGGATAACGAAGCGAGAAATCCTGGGCCATGCGGACGAGGGAATCGTAGACCGCCGAGTCCCCGTGCGGGTGGTACTTGCCCAGCACATCGCCGACGACCGTCGCGCTCTTCTTGTAGCCGCGCGTGGGCGACAGACCGGCCTCCTGCATCGCGTACAGGATCCGGCGGTGGACCGGCTTGAGGCCGTCCCGGACGTCCGGCAGCGCCCGCTGCACGATGACGCTCATCGAGTAGTCGATGAACGACTCGCGCATCTCGTCCTCGAGAAGGCGCGCTTCGATCCTCTCGCTCCTGTCGTCTGTCTCCATGTGCCTCTATTTCGGCGGATATAAAGGGACGGACCCCCGCTTAGGGAGCCCGGTGACTGGGCCTTTTTCGGGCGCCGGAGCGCCCCGCGAAGCGCCTGTCTGACAGGTGGGAAATTTAACCGCCGCGGGAGGGTGGCGCGACCACCATCGAGGACCGATGACGCCGCGCCTCATCTAGCTTTCAGGCATCGAGCTCTTCGTCTGGCGAGGTGCGGCGGCCTGGTCCGTGAGCGGACCAGGTCGCATCCCCCCGAAAGCCGGGCCTTCCGGGTCTTCCGCGCTCACGAACCTCCGGGCGCGCGGTCGCCATCGCCGCGGTACGCCGGCGGCTGGTTGCCGTCCAGCGTCCGGTACCGCTCCAGCAACTCGAGCTGCCGCGATGCGCGCGGCACGCGGACGCCGCGGATGATCACCTCCTCCGCTCGACTCGAGAGCTCGAACGGGTCTCCGCTCCACACCACCAGGTTCCCGACCTTGCCGGCCTCGATCGAGCCATAACGGTCGGCGACGCCGTAGATCTCGGCGGGCGTCAGCGTCACGGCCCGCAACGCGGCGTCCCATGGCAGGCCGAAACGAATCGCGTTGCCCGCCTCCAGCGCGATGTTGTGCGCACGGTGGGATTGGAAGCTGGAGACCGCGACCTCCACGCCCGCCTCGTGCAGGACCGCGGCATTGTCGAATCGCGCGCCCAGCCGATCGAAGCCATCCGGCAGGCTCGTCAGCGGCTTCACGATCACGGGCACGTGACCCTCCGCCAGTTGCGCGGCGACCATCCAGGCCTCGGTGCCGCGGCGGATCACCGGTCGTACGCCGTATTCCACGGCGATTCTCAGCACGGCGAGGATATCGCTGGCCCGGTCCACCTGGACCACCAGTGGAGTCTCGCCGGCCAATACCGGCTGCAACGCCTGCAGGTCGAGGCGGGATACGCTGAGCGGTCGCACCTCCCCGCGATCGTACGCCTCGCGGTGGCTCGCCCAGTAGCGGGCATCCTCGAGCACCTCCCGGAGGCGCAGCGAGGCGGCTCCGCGCGCGCCGCCCGTCGCCGCAGCGGCGCCCGGCCCGAAGCTGGCCGCCATCGCGGCCCGTGGCTTCACCAGCATCGCCTCGACCGTCTCGCCCTCCAGATCGATCACCGCCCCCTGCCCGGCGATGAGCCCGCCCGTTGGCAGGGCCATGGTCGTCGTCACACCCCCCAGGCGGTTGATCGGGATAAGGGTCGAGTTGGGGTTGAACCCGTCGACCACGTCAAAGGAGGCACTCACGGGATCGCCCTCCACGCGGGAGTCGACCGTCGTTCGTTCGAGGCCGATCTCTACGAGGCCGATCTGCGTACCGGCGTCGAAGAAACCGGGCGTCACCACCTTCCCTCGCCCATCGAAGACGGGGAAGTCGTCCGCCGGAACGGGGACGTCGATACCGACGGCGGCGATAAGCCCGTCGCGCACGATCACGGTCGCACCCTCGATCGGCGGACCGGAGACCGTATGAACGGTGGCGCCGACGATCGCGAGATCCTGTGCCACCAGCTCGCACGGCCGGGTGACCGGGAGCAGCAGCGCCGCCGATGCCGCGAGCGCCGCGGCGAAGGTCCGGGCGGTCATCGGTTGCCTCCCCCGCCGGATGACGGGAGGATCCCGAGCTCGAAATCCGTCGTCGGCTGGACGGCCGACCGGCTCCGGTCGTAGATCAGCGCACCGTCTATGAATACCTGATCGGCTCGCGAGTACACCGAGAAGGGATCTCCCGACCAGATCACGAGATCGGCGTTCTTTCCCGGCTGCAGCGTGCCGACCCGGTCGGCGAGCCCGAGGGCCCAGGCCGGATTCGCGGTGATCCATCGCAGCGCTTCGTCCCGGCCGATATCGACGCCGGCGGCCCTTCCGGCGTACATCGCCCGGGCGGCATCCTGGTTCATGACCTGGATCCCCATGTCACTGTCGGTGTGGAGGATCGCTGGTGCGCCCGCCTCGGAGACCAGGGCGATGTTCTCGGGCACCGCATCGTAGGCCTCGAGCTTGAACCCCCACCAGTCCACCCACATCGAGGCGGCCACCGAGTCGCGTGCCAGGAGGTCCCGGAGCTTGTACGCCTCGATCGCGTGGTGGAAGGAGCGGATCCGGAAGCCGAACTCGCGCGCCAGGTCCAGCATCTGAGCCATCTCGTCGGCGCGGTAGCAGTGGTTGTGCACGAAGATATTGCCGCGCAGCACTTCGGCCAGCGTCTCCTTGGCCAGATCGCGATCCGGTCGCCCTCCGGAACGACGAGCGCCGCCCGCATCTTCGGCATCTTCGGAACCGGCCGCATCCTCCTTCATGCCGCCCTCGATCCAGGCGTCCCACTTCCTGCGGTACCGTTCCGCCTCGATGAAGGCCTCGCGGTAACCCGCCATGTTGCCCATGCGCGTTCGCGGGGACCGCTGCCGGCCCTGGCCGTACACCCGCTTCGGGTTCTCACCGCACGCCATCTTCAGCGCCATCGGCGCGTCCGGGAACATCATCTGCTGGACCGTGCGGCCGGGAACCGTCTTGAGGGTGATGCCGCGGCCCCCGATCAGGTTGGCGCTCCCCGGGAGGATCTGGAGGGTGGTCACTCCGGCGGCGAGCGCCCTGGTGAAGCCCGGATCCTGCGGCCACACCGAGTGCATCGCCCATACCTCGGCCGTGTTCGGGTCGGTCGACTCGTTCGTATCGCTCGTCGAGGAGATCGAGGGTGAGGGGGAAACCCCGAGGTGCGAGTGGGTGTCGATGATCCCCGGCGTTACGAACCTCCCGCTGCCGTCGATCACCTCCGTACCGGCGGGGACATCGAGGTTTCGTCCAACCTCGACGATCCTCCCGCCCTGCATGAAGAGATCTCCGCCCTCGATCTCCTCGCCCGCGGCGGTCATGATCGTGGCGCCTCGGATGAGAGTGGGGCGGGAGGCGAGCGGCCGGTACGCGGACTTCCAGGCGCCGTTCCGTTGGCCGTGCAGGAGATCGGCGATCTCGCCGGCCTCGGATGCGGTGGACGCGGCGTCCTGGGGCGTGCACGCCCACGCGTGAGAAGCCCCCAGGCCGAAACCCAGGACGAGGGCCATGGCGACGGCGGCCAGCGCCGACGCCCGGAACGGCCGGCGTCTTCCGGTCATGCTCTTTCTCCTTCGGTCAGGCGAAAGTGAGGTAGTCCTTTGATTCCTCGTATCCCATCTCGGCCAGCGAGGCGCGAATATCCGCTCTCGCTCCAGGGGATCCGACCGCGATCAGCACGAAGGGCCGGAGGTCTGCTTCCTTCAGAAGAGACGGAAGGCAGACGACGGCGCCGTGCACCTGCTGGCCGATCTTTCGGGGATCGAGATCCACGAACGCGGCGGGCTGAAGCTGATGCCGGAGAAGCTCCCGGGCCAGAGGTTTGCCCACGCGGCCCGCTCCCCAGACCACGAGCGCTCGGCCGGGGGGCAGGTAACCCCGAAGCAGATGGTGCACCTTGCAGCGACGAAACGCTTCCGGCGAGTACCTGTCGGACCGCATGGAGAGACGGCCGGCGGTGATCCGCCAGCTCAGCAGCACCTCGGGCAGGTTGGCGAGCACGAAGCCCGATCGGTGGAGGCGGAAGACCAGATCGTAGTCCTCCGGCCAGCCGCGATCTCGGTAGCCTCCCACCTGACGATAGGCCGCGGCCCGCACCATCATCGTCGGATGCGCGAGCGGGCATTCGACGAACAGGTCCCGCTCCACCTCCTCCTCTCGCTGCAGGGAGTTGAGCCAGTTTTCGTAGCGCTCGTAGCCGGACCCCACCCGTTCGCGGGGGAAGTATCGGACCCCGGTGCCGCACGCCGCGATATCGATTCTTGTCTGCAAGAAGCTCCACTGCAGGTGGAAGCGCTGGGCGTGGACCACGTCGTCCGCATCCATTCGGGCCAGATACTCCGCGCGGGCATGGTTCGCCGCCAAAGACAGCGCCTCGGCTATGCCCGACCCCGTTCCCCCGAGTACCTGAACCCGTGGATCCCGCTTCGCCCACCGTTCCAGAATCCGCAGGGTTCCGTCTCGCGAGCCGTCGTCCACGGCCAGGACCTCGTAGTCGGAGAGGGTCTGAGCCCCGAGGCTGGCGATGCACTCGTCGAGGTGACGCTCGGCATCCCGGCAGGGGAGGAGCACGGAGAGCCGGGGACGGGTCAACCCACCCGCTCGTCTCCGAACCGGTCGCCCTCCAGCCGCTCCCCGTTCGTCGGCGCCCCACGACCTTTGTCGAAGAACGTCCGCAGGTAGCGTCCGGTATGGGACCGCTCCTCAGCCGCAACCGCTTCTGGGGGCCCTTCGGCCATGAGCGTGCCGCCGGCGTCCGCCGCCTCCGGGCCCAGGTCGATGACCCAGTCGGCGCGGGCGATCACCTCCAGGTTGTGCTCGACGACTAGAACCGACCCGCCGGCCTCCACGAGCTCGTCCAGGACGTCGACGAGACGGGCCAGCTCGCTCAGCCCGAGTCCGACCGTCGGTTCATCCAGGATGTAGAGGCGTCTGGCCACCGCGCGGTTCGCTGCCAGCTCTCTGGCCACCTTCAGGCGCTGCGCCTCGCCTCCCGACAGGCTCGTCGCGGGCTGACCGAGTCGAAGATAGCCGAGCCCCACCCGCTGCAGTTGCCAGAGCCGCTCGCCGATCCTGTCCTGGCGAAGGAAGAAACGGATCGCCTCGTCGACGGTCAGCTCCAGCACCTCCCGGATGTTCCGCTCCCGGTAACGGACCTCGAGGATCTCGGCGCGATAGCGTGATCCGCCACACAGCTCGCACGTCAGGGCCACATCCGCCAGAAAGACCATCTCGACCAGCTCCTCTCCGGCTCCCTTGCACGCCTCGCACCTTCCGCCGGACGTGTTGAAGCTGAAGTCGCGAGCCGTATAGCCCCTTCGGCGGGAGAGCGGCTGTTCGGCGAACAGGCGACGTATCTCGCCGAACGCCTTGATGTAGGTCACCGGATTGGACCGCGGAGTTCGCCCGATGGGCGTCTGATCCACCAGCACGACATCGTCGAGCGCCGAAGTCCCCTCCAACCTGTCGTACCTCCCGATTCGCTCGCCCAGGTGGGTCTTCGCCGTGCTTCTCCGCCCGAGCGTCTTCTCGAGCGCCCGGTAGAGAAGGTCGTGAACGAGCGTCGACTTGCCCGAACCCGACACGCCGGTCACGACCGTCAGCACGCCAAGCGGGATGTCCACGTCGAGACCGCGGAGGTTGTGCAGGGTGCCGCCCCGCAGCCGTAGGCTGCCGCGCGGGCTTCGGCGACGCGGGCGGCGGTGGGGAGGCGCTCGCAGCGCCCGGCCCGTGACGGTCTCCGAGCGCAGGAGCGAAGCCCAGTCCCCCTCGAACACGATCTCTCCGCCGCGCTCGCCCGAGCCGGGCCCCAGCTCGACGACGTGGTCGCCGGCCGCGAGCACCGATGTGTCATGCTCGACCACCAGCACCGTGTTGCCCAGGTCCCCTAGCCGCACGAGCACCCTCAGGAAGCGCTCGACGTCCCGCGGATGCAGGCCGATCGTCGGCTCGTCCAGCACGTAGAGCGTATCGACCAG
>JBDGZR010000166.1:0-6446 GCA_039588495.1 Gemmatimonadota bacterium
CGTAGAGGGATGCCATCGTCAGAACGCCAGGCTTCCGAGGATGATCAGCGCCCCGATCATGAAGACGAGGAGGTAAGTGCCCACTCGACCCGTCTGAAGCTGACTGCCGGTCCAACCGACGACGCGGGCCACGCCGCCGAGGCCGTTCACGGTGCCGTCGATCAACCGGTCGTCCACGATCCGCCAACAACCGCGCCATAGAGCGAGGAGCGGCCGAACGATCATTCGATCGTAGAGCTCATCCACGTACCACTTGTGGTACAGCAGTGAGGCGGCGCCGCTCGGCTCGGGCGACTCTGCGGCCGGGAGGTACCGACGGCGGGAGAGCCGCCAAAACACCACGATGACCGTCAGGATCGCGAGGCCGGTGCCAAGGACGGCCCAGAACGTCTCGCCCCCTCCGAGAGGGGCTTCGTGGGCTATCGCGTCACCGTGCGCGCCCCCGGCAGCCCCACCGGAGGCGACCTCGATCGCCGGTGCGAAGACTGGCTCGAGCCAGGAGTGGAGCAGGTCGACGTCCGGCAGCGGAAGCACCTCGGGGATCTGCACCCACCCTCCCACGGTGGAGAGGACCGCGAGGATCGCGAGCGGAACCCACATCACCGCCGGCACCTCTTGCAGGTGGCCTCGGGCGGACTCGCCGCTTCGGTTGGCCCCATGGAAGGTCATGACCATGAGGCGCGTCATGTAACCGGCGGTCAGCAGAGCGACGATGAGCGCCGTGGCCCACAGAACCGCATACCCCCGGACACCGGCCTCCCAGATGATCTCGTCCTTGGAGAAGAAGCCGGCGAACGGGAAGACCCCCGATATGGCCAACGTACCGATCCACATCGTGGCGGCCGTGATCGGCATCAGCGGACGCAGGCCGCCGTAGTTGCGCATGTCGTTGGGATCGCCGTGATCGCCCGTCTCTTGCCACGCGTGGTGCATCGCGTGGATGACCGCGCCCGCGCCGAGGAAGAGGAGCGCCTTGAAGAAGGCGTGCGTCATCAAGTGGAAGATCCCCGCCGTGTACGCACCCACGCCGACGGCCACGAACATGTAGCCGAGCTGGGAGATCGTGCTGTAGGCGAGGACCTTCTTGATGTCGTACTGCTGAACGGCGATCGAGGCAGCGAACAGCGCCGTCCCGACGCCCACGGAGGCCACGATGGCCTGAGTGAACGGCGCGAGGGCGAAAAGGACGCCAGAGCGGGCGACCAGATAGACGCCCGCCGTGACCATCGTGGCGGCATGGATCAACGCCGACACGGGCGTCGGGCCGGCCATCGCATCGGGGAGCCACACGAACAGCGGTATCTGGGCCGACTTGCCTACGCAGCCGAGGAAGAGGAAGAGCGTGATCGCCGTCGCGATCCCGCCGCCCGCGAGGAGCGTCGTCGGAGCCGCTTCGAAGATCGACGGCATGTCGAGAGTCCCGAACACTCCGAACATGAGGAACATGGCGATCAGGAAACCGAGGTCGCCTATCCGGTTGACGATGAACGCCTTCTTCCCCGCGTCCGAGAACTCGCGGTTCTCGTACCAGAAGCCGATCAGCAGGTAGGAGCAGAGGCCGACTCCCTCCCAGCCCACGAACATGACCGGGTAGTTCGCGCCCAGGACGAGGACCAGCATGAAGAAGATGAACAGGTTGAGGTACGAGAAGTACCGGGAGTATCCGGGGTCTTCCCGCATGTAGCCGACGCTGTAGACGTGGATGATCCCCCCCACCCCGGTCACGATAAGCGTCATGAGGACGGACAGCTGATCGAAGAGGAGGGTGACCCCGATCTCGAGATCGCCGGAGCTCATCCAGGTCCAGAGCGGCACCAGCGACGGGTCGTGTGGGGCCGCGGCGCGCATGGCGGCGAAGTTCAGGAGGCAAACGACGAACGCCCCCAGCACGGCCAGAGGACCGACGACCGTCGGCACCATCTTGTTCTCCCGCCAGGCGAACGCTCCGATTCCGTTCAGCGCGGCGCCGAGCAGGGGGAGGCCCAGGATGAGGCCCGGGAGGATCGGGTGGTATCCCTCGCTCACGATCGTTCCTCCGTGGGCCGGAGGCAGAAGATACGGGCTACCACCTCAACCTCCGGAACAGATCGAGATCCACGCTCTCATAGTGCCGGAAGATGGCCAGGATGAGCGCCAACCCGACCGCCGCCTCCGCCGCCGCCACAGAGATCACGAAGAAGACGACGATCTGGCCATCGATTCCGTGCATGCGTGAAAAGGCGACGAAGCTGAGGTTCACGGCGTTGAGCATCAGCTCCACGCACATGAAGACGATGATCGCGTTGCGCCGCAGCAGCACCCCGGCGATCCCTATGGCGAACAGGAACGCGCTCAGGGCGAGAGCCAGGTCGACCAGGTACCCCTCGCTCACGGCGCGCGCCTCCGGGCGAGCACTACCGAGCCCACGATGGCGACGAGCAGGAGGATCGAGGTGACCTCGAAGGCGACCAGATAGCGCGTGAAGAGCGGCTCGGCCACCGCCGCCACGGCTCCGCTCGACTCGAGCAGCGGGTCGAGCGCGGAAGGGCCGCCCAGACCGTCGACATCGCCGCCAGCCATAAACAGACGAGCGAAGATGGCTACCAGGGCTACCGCCACGGAGCCGGCCACAACGCGCCCAAGTCCCCGCCGAATGTCGCTCAGCTCCGTGCTGCCGAGGTTCAGGAGCATGATCACGAAGAGGAAGAGCACCATGATCGCGCCCGCGTATACCATGACCTGCACGGCGGCGATGAAGTGCGCATCCAGGATCACGAACAGCCCGGAGAGCGAGAAGAAGGTAACGACCAGATACAGTACGCTGGCGACGGGATTGACCTGCGTCACCATGAAGATGGCGCTGAGTACCGCCATCGCCGCGAAGAGGAAGAAGAAGAACTCGATCATTGCGACGTCGGATCCGCGGGATCCCAGAGCGCCGTGTAGGGGTGCTCCAGCTCCGTAAGCCGCTCCAGGTCGTAGACCCAGCGCTCCCGGCTGTACTCCGCGTTCTCGTAGTGGACCCCGAGGTGGATCGCCTCTACCGGGCAGACCTCCTGGCAGAAGCCGCAGAAGATGCAGCGGAACTCGTCGATCTCGTAGATCGCCGCGTAACGCTCGCCGTTTTCATCCTCGGCGGGGATCAGCTTGATGCAGTTCACCGGACAGACCGTCGGGCAGAGGCCGCAGCCCACGCACTTCGCCCGCCCGTCCTCGTGCACCGCCATGCGGTGCGTGCCGCGCAAACGGGGCGCCAGCTCCCATTTTTCGTCCGGGTACTGCTGCGTCACCTTGATCGGACGGATCATGTGCTTGAGGGTGACCCCGAGCCCCTTGGAGGCGGCCCGCACGTACGATCCCTCCGCTCCGGGCCGCTCGAGTACCTTCACGCCTCCCGCCATCGCCTATCCGCCTTCCTCCGAGGAGTCGTCCGCCGTGGCCGCCAGCCGGGCGCTTTCACCCAGCGCATGCGCCAGGCTTTGCTGACGCACCTGGCGTCTCTCCTCCAGGAGTCGCCGCCGTGCCTCGCGCTCCGCCTCCCGGCCCGCACCTCGAATGAGCCTCCCGCGGTCGAAGAGGAAGAAGAGGAGCACGGCGAGGACGACGTTGACGCCCAGCAGAGCGGCCGCGTACGCCGGCCCGAACGCCAGGCCCGAGCGGTCGAGCGCGTAGATCGCCACGGCGATGACGATGATGTAGATGGTCACGAACTCGATGATGAACTTCCAGCCCAGGTCCATGAGCTGGTCGTAGCGGAACCGCGGCAGCGTCCAGCGGACCCAGATGAACGTGGCGAACACGAGGCCGCCCTTGATCACGAACGCGATCAAGGTGAGCAACGTCTTCCACCAGGCCGGCTCGCCGATGAGGGAGCCGTCCGCCGCCACACGGATGTTGTCGCCGCTCCAGAAGGGGATGTCCCAGCCGCCCAAGAAGAAGACCGTGACGAGCATGGCCGTCGTGATCAGGTGCCCGTACTCGCCCATCATGAAGACGGCGAACTTCATGGAGGAATACTCGGTGTGGTACCCCCCGACGAGCTCGGCCTCCGCCTCCGGAAGGTCGAACGGGAGCCGGTTGGTTTCCGCCAGACCCGTCAGGTAGAAGAGGAACGTCCCGACGAGGAGGGGCGCGACGAGCCACACGCCGAGGGTCGTGGCGTCCCCTGGGTAATGCTGCTGCAGCGTCACGATCTCGGGGACTCTCACGTCGCCGGCCAGCATGAGCACCGGGACGAGGCTCAGCGAGAGGCCGACCTCGTAGCTCACCATCTGTGCCGAGCCCCTCAGGCCGCCGAGAAACGCGTACTTGCTCCCGGAGGACCAGCCGGCCATCACCACGCCGTACACGCCCAGAGATGCGATGGCGAGGATGTACAGCACGCCGATCGGCACGTCCGCCACGATCATGTCCACGTACCCCCAGCGGGTCGGGGCGGGAGAGGCGAACGGGATGACCGCGAAGAGGATCGTCCCCGGGATCAGTGCCAGCGCCGGAGCGAGGAGGAAAAAGCCCTTGTAAGCGGCGCTGGGCCAGGTCTCCTCCTTCAGCAGGTTCTTGAGCCCATCGGCGACCACCTGGAGCAGCCCGATCGGCCCGACCCGATTCGGCCCGCTGCGGTCCTGGATGAAGGCGGCGAGCCGCCGCTCCATGTACGTGCCGAGCGCGATGCTGAGGATCAGCAGAGTGAAGAAGACGACCACCTTCAGGATCGTCGCGACGACGAACGGGCCTCCGGAGATCTCGGTCATGTCACGTCAGCCGCGACCGCATCGCCCGCCGCTACGAGGCGGGTGCCCTTCGGTCCGATCGAGTCCCGGTCGAGACCGCCGAGCTCGGGCGTGCCGGCGGCCATGGCCGCGAATGCCTGGCTGGCCTCCAGCGGTGTCTCGGTGCCGGTCTCGACGCCGCGACGCAGGTCGAGCTCCGCTATCAGTCGGCTCAGGACCATCCAGGGGGGCCGCGCCAGCCCCGGCGGCCGAAGGGCCTGGTCGAAGCGCTGCACCCGGCCCTCGAAGTTCGTGAAGCTGCCCTCCATCTCCGCGAATCCGGTGACCGGGAGGACGGCGTGCGCGTTTCGGGCGGCGCCCGACAGCCTCCCCCCGACGTAGAGGAAGAAGCCGGCTTCCCCGCCCCACTCGGGCCCGTTGTCGGCGAGCGAATCCTCCAGCACGATCAGTCCTGCTCCGGTCGGCGATGCCGCCGGCTCGTCACTCCGCTCGAAGCCGAACAGCTCCGCGCCGGTCGCGTTCGGAGCGCGCTCGGCCCGCAGCGCCAGCTTGGGGAAGCCGGCGAGCGCCGTCTCCTCTCCGGTCGGGACCCGGAAGCTGCCGCCCGCAATCCCGAGTCGGTCGAGCAGCTCCCTCATGAAGAAAAGGCTCTCGTTGGCCGCGTCGGGCGAGACCACGGCGTCTCCCCCCCTCACCTCCAGAAGGCGATCCGCCACCCAGGCCAGAGCCTCGCTCCAGTCGGCCGCCACGAGCCGACCGTCACGGCGGATCAGCGGGACATCGGCTCTCTCACCGCGGTTGGACATGACGAGGTGCTTCCGGCCGTGGTCACACATCCAGTAGGAGTTGACCTCCGGATTGTGGCGCGGCTTCAGCCGGACGATCTGGTTCTCCTTGACGTCGATCGTGACGTTGCAGCCCGTCGAGCAGCCCGGGCAGATCGAGGCCGCCTGATCCATATCCCAGAAGCGAGCCTTGAAGAGGAAGTCCTCGTGCACGAGGGCACCGACCGGGCAGACGTCTACGATATTGCCCTGGAAGGGGTGGTCCAGATCGCGCCCGGGAAACGTGTCGATCACGTTTCGATGCCCGCGTTGAGCGACGATGAGGGCCTCGTCTCCCGCCACCTCGCTCATGAAGCGAACGCAGCGCGTACAGATGATGCACCGGTCCGCGAAGTAGAGGATGTCGTCGGCGATGCGATTCACGAGTAGGAGCTCGATCACGGCTCGGCGGGCGTCCTCGGCCTCCTCGCTGGCCGTATGAACGACCATTCCCTCCTGGACCGTCATCTTGCAGGACGGCTGGAGCTTCGGCTGCCCCTCGATCTCCACGAGGCAGACCCGGCACTGGGCGGGTCTGGTGGGAATGCCCGGGTGGTAGCAATAGCGGGGTATCAGCGTGCCCGCTCGCTCGGCCGCATCGATGACGTGGGTACCTGGCTCGACGGCGATCTCGATGCCGTCGATGGTCAGGTTGATCAGGTCGGTGCCCGTCGTCATCCTTCCGTCCACTCCAATCCGGGGCTCCCGCTCGATGCCCTAGGTGACCACTGTGGAGCTACGCCGCATGAGCGCTTCGTACTCGTGGCGGAACTTGTCCAGCGAGGAACGGAGCGGAAAGACGACGCTGTCGGCCAGCACGCAGATCGTCCGTCCGGTGAGCTGATCGCACAGATCGTAGAGCGTGTCCAGATCCCTCGGCTCTCCATCCCCCTCTTCGATTCGGCGCAGGATC
>JBDGZR010000167.1:0-5891 GCA_039588495.1 Gemmatimonadota bacterium
CGCTGGACGAGCTGATCCTCACGATCCTCAGCCAGAATACCTCCGACGTGAATCGCGATCGAGCCTGGGCGAACCTGCAGGAGAGCTATGCCGGGTGGGACGAGGTGCGTGCGATGGGTCGTGAGCCGCTGGAGCAGACGATCCGTACCGCGGGTCTGGCCGCCCAGAAGAGCGAGACGATCCTGAGAGTGCTCGAGACGCTCGGCGAGAAGGGGGTGCCGAGCCTGGATCACCTCCGGGACCTGCCCGATGACCGGGCCCTGGAATACCTCACTTCGATCAAGGGCGTCGGGACCAAGACGGCCGCTTGCGTCCTCTGTTTCTCTCTCGGACGCCCGGTCATGCCGGTCGACACCCACGTCCACAGGCTCGCGAAGCGCCTCGGGCTCGTGCCGCCGAACGCGTCGTCCGAGAAGGCCCACGAGATACTGAACGAGATCGTCGCTCCGGATCTCCGCTTCTCCCTCCACGTCCAGTTTATCCGGCACGGTCGTTCCACCTGCCGGGCCAGGCGTCCGGAGTGCGGGCGGTGCGAGATCGCCGAGATATGCCCCCGCGTCGGAGTGAACGGAGATTGAGCGCATGTCGATAGCCCGCCGCCTCGCTTCCCTGGCCTTCCTGGCCCTGGGATCACTCATCACGCTCGGGGGCCAGCCGGCCTGGGCCACCGGCACCGCTCCGGCCGGAACCCAGGCAACGACGGCCGAGCGGGCCGACACTATCACCGCTCTCTTCCCCGCGGGCTGGCCCTTCCGGGCTGAACGGACGCCCGCCGCGGGCTCTCGCGGGATGGTCGTGAGCGCGGACAGCCTCGCGAGCGCCGCGGGCTTGGCGGTGCTCCGGGAGGGAGGCAATGCCATCGACGCGGCCGTGGCGGTGCATTTCGCCCTCGCCGTCGTCTATCCGCAGGCAGGCAACCTCGGAGGCGGCGGCTTCATGGTCGTCCGCACGGCCGATGGACGAGAGGCGACCCTGGACTTCCGGGAGAGGGCGCCGCTCGCGGCCGGGCGCGACATGTACCTCGACGAGGATGGAAAGGCCGGCTCCTCCAGCCGGACCGGCCATCTGGCAGCCGGGGTACCCGGCTCCGTCGCCGGGATGGCGAAGGCGCACCGTCGCTTCGGCCGGCTCGCCTGGGACCGGCTGCTGGAGCCGGCCCGTCGCCTGGCGGCCGAGGGCTTCCCCGTGTCCGAGCGCCTGCACGACGCGCTAGCCGCGCAGATGGAGAGGTTCAGCCGCTTTCCCGCGACGGCTTCGATCTTTCTGCCGGAGGGCCGCCCGCCCTCGAGTGGGACGGTGCTTCGGCAGCCGGATCTCGCGCGCTCGCTGGACGCGCTCTCCGATTCGGGCCCGCACGCCTTCTACCGTGGCTGGATCGCCGATTCGATCGTCGCGGAGATGGAGAGGGGCGGCGGCCTGATCTCGAAGCGCGACCTCGCGGAGTATCGGGCTCTATGGCGCCGGCCGATCGTCATCAAGTACGCCGGCCGGCGCCTCATCTCCGTGGGGCCGCCATCCGGTGGCGGAGTCGTGCTCGGCGAGATGCTCGGCATGCTGGAGCGCTTCGATCTGAGCGGCCTCGAGTACCGCTCCGCGGACGAGATCCACTTTCTGGCGGAGGCCATGCGGCGCGCCTACGCCGACCGCAACCGCCACCTCGGTGACCCGGACTTCGTGAGCGTGCCGATCGACCGCCTCCTCAGCCCTGCCTACCTGGACTCGCTCGGGAAGACGATCGATCCGGCACGGGCCACGCCATCGGAGCCCGACGTGGCGGTCGCGCCTGAATCCGCTCAGACCACGCACTACTCCGTCGTGGACTCGGCCGGAAACGCCGCCGCCGTGACCACGACCATCAACGGCTCGTTCGGATCGGCAGCCGTCGTGCGCGGAACAGGGTTCCTCCTCAACAACGAGATGGATGACTTCACGACCAGGCCGGGCGAGCCGAACATGTACGGACTGGTCCAAGGAGAGTCGAACTCCATCTCCCCGGGAAAACGCATGCTGTCGGCGATGACGCCGACCATCGTGATCGCTCCGGACGGCAGGACCGAGCTCGTCACCGGCACGCCCGGCGGCCCGACGATCACGACCTCGGTGCTGCAGGTTGTCATCGCCCAGCTCGATCACGGGCTCGGCGCTCAGCAAGCCGTGAACGCTCCTCGGGTGCACCACCAGCACATTCCGGATCTGCTCCGTTACGAGCGGGGCGGTCTCGAGCCGTCGGTGATCGAAGAGCTGGAGCGTAGAGGCCACCGGCTCGAGGAGCGCGCCGGCTTCTCGGGCGACGTGCAGTCCATCTACGTGGCGCCGGACGGCGTCAGATACGGTGCGGCGGATCCACGAGGCGGAGGGGTCGCGCTCGGTTACTGACCGCGCTAGGGCTCCCGGTCCTGGCGGGTCGGATCCCGAGTCCAGATCACCACGGCCCCACAGGGAGAGCCACGGCGGGCGAAGATCGCCGGCGTGCGGGAGCTTCCGGCGTAGACCTCGATCGCCTCTATGTCTTCGGGCGGAAGCAGATCGATGTTGAATACCTCGGACGGCTGCCGTATTCCGTCCAGGAAGAGCTCCATGTAGCAGTTGATGCCGCCTGCTCGGGCGGAAACCAGCCGTGTGCCGAGAATGTCGTTGTTGGGCGCCGGCACGACCCGGACCCCGGCGACCGCGTAGAACAGCTGGCTGAGCCGGCTGGGGCGCGCTCGCTCGATCTCGTCACGCGTGATGAAGCTCCCGAACCCCGTAGCCCTCCGGTGATCGAACCCGGCCATCTTACCGACGTTGTCGGCCCGCTCGATCCGGACGACGAGCTCGGGCACCGGAACGACCCTGACCTCGAGCTCGATGCTGAGCCAGATCGTCTCGCCAGCGGCCAGGGCGACGGCCACGCTTCCGGCGACATCGGAGACCATGTTCAGGTAGCTCACGGTCAACGTGTGTTCACCGGCCGGGACCCCCTCGAGTCGGAAGGCGCCGAGGCTGTCGGAGACCGACTGGATCTCCGTCCCCATGATCCTGACCGTCACATCGGAGAGCGGCGAGTTGTCCTCGGCCATGAAGACGCTTCCCACCACCGCGCCGGATGGCTCCTGGCCCAGGGCGGCATCCTGCGCCCCGGCGAGGGCGATGGCCATGAGAGTCGCCGTAAGGAGGGTTTCGGTCTTGCGCATGCCGGCAGGTCCCTTTCGCTCGCGTACTACCGTAGAACGACACGCTCGGGCGAAAGATCCACAGGCCTGCGGCGCGCCGGGTCAGGGCATGGCTACCTGCATCTCGAGCGGAGCGTCTAGTCTGAGGAGCATTCTCGAGCCCCGGGGGAGGACCGCATCCACGTCATCCGTTCCCAGCACGATGGCGGTTCCGGCGGCGCCACCGACGGCGGTTCCGATGATAGTCCCCAGCGCGTCACCACCGATCACCCGGCCGAGTATGGCCCCGGCCACGGCTGCACCGCCGATCTTGGCGGCCTTGGCGCCGGTCGAGCTACGAGACCGCGTCTCCGGGTTCGCCTCGAGGATGGAGGCCTCCAGAGGATAGGTTTCCCCGTCGAACGACACCTCGTGGATGTCGAGGTTGATGATCGCCGTCTGGCCGTGGCTCCCTGATTCCTCCACCGCGGTCACCTCGCCGACCACCAGGGCGCCGGCAGGCACGAGAACCAGTCGGCCGTCGGTCAAGGGATCCACGAGGGCCGCCGAGAACAGGTCTCCGACACGGTTGTGACGGGTGCTGAGCTCCTGGTTGAGCGTCACCTCGAACGTGGCGCCGCCGGCGACGCTCCGGAGAGCGAGTCCGGGCCCGGACGAGTCGCCTCTGTCGGCCGGCTCGCCCGCATCGCCGCTCGATTCACCGGCCGCTTCTTCACGCTCCGGCTCCGCCGAGGCCGGTTCCGCGGAGGAGGGATCCTCGGCCGGAGGGGTCTTCGGCGATGTGGCAGGCGGCGCCGGCGGTGGTGGAGATCGCCGCTCGACCGGCCGAGGATCCGGACGCTCCTCGGGCTGGCGGGTGCCGCGCGGTCTGTCCCGCAGCTCGGCGAGAGCCGTGTCGCCGGTCATCGCCAGATCGAGCTCTCGATCGAGCAGTGCGAGCGTGTCCACGGCCGCCTCGGGCTCGATCTCGGGGGCTCCGCCGCAAGCGACGGCCCCTACCGTGAGCAGGCCGGCGAGAACGAGCGCCAGCATCCCGGCCAAGCGGGAGCCGCGATCTGCTCCTGACCTCCTCGGTGCGGTCATGCCGCCCATCCTGCCTCTCCACGTTGAACGTGAATACCGCGATATTTACCTTGCTGCGCTCATCGGCCCTCAATCGATGGACCCTTCGGGGGCGCGTGAGGTCACGGCAACTTCGCAGATCTGGAGCAAATGAAGAGTCTTCGCGCTCTTATTCCCTACTTCAAGCCCTACCACAGGGGAATCCTCACCGGCCTCGTGCTGGTGGTGATCGGAAACGTCTTCACGCTACTCGGCCCCTACCTGTTGAAGGCAGCGATCGACGCGCTGGAGGCCGAGCTAAGCTCCTCGCTTATAATGCGTTACGCGTTGCTTATCGTTCTCGTGGCCATCCTCGCCGGCATCAGCCGCTACTACATGCGCGAGCTTCTGAACGGAATCAGTCGCCGCATCGAGACGGACCTGCGAAACGACCTCTTCGGCCACCTCCTCAGGCTTCCGGCGCAGTTCTACGACAGCTGGCGGACAGGGGACCTGATGAGTAGGGCCACCAACGATGTGTTGGCCGTCCGGATGGTAGCCGGGCCGGCGATCATGTACGCGGTGAACACGGCCACGGTGAGCACGCTCGCCCTTCTGTTGATGATATGGATCGACCCCGTCCTCACGCTGCTCGCCATGATCCCGCTGGCGATCCTGCCGGCCGTCGTCTTCCTGTTCGGCCGGCAGATTCACGACCGCTTCGAGAAGATCCAAAGCCAGTTTGCCGAGCTCTCCAACTACAGCCAGGAGTTCCTCTCGAGCATCCGGATCGTGAAGGCGTACACCCAGGAGGAGGCCCAGGTAAAGCGCTTCGCCCAGCTGAACGAGGAGTACCTGGACCGGAACATGAGCCTGGCGCGCGTGTGGGGCGCCTTCCACCCGTCCCTCATCCTGCTCACAGGCATCGGGGCGGTGATCCTGCTCTGGTACGGCGGAAGCCTCGTTATCGCAGGGCGGATCACGGTCGGCGACTTCGTGGCGTTCGGCTTCTACCTGACCCTCCTCAGCTGGCCGATGATCGCCCTCGGTTGGGTTACGAACCTCTTCCAGCGGGGCGCAGCCTCGATGCGGAGGATCAACGAGTTGATGTCGGTCGTCCCTGCCATCTCCGAAGATCCATCGCCGCTGCCGATCGGGGCGCTCCGGGGGCGCGTGGAGCTCCGGGACGTCTCCTTCCGCTACCCGGACACCGAGCGCTGGGTGCTGAAGGACATCTCGCTCGTTCTCGAGCCGGGTCAAACAGCGGCGATCGTCGGTCAGACGGGGAGTGGAAAATCGACGCTCGTGCGGCTGCTCCCACGGCTCTACGACGCGACCGAGGGCACCGTGCTGTTCGACGGGGTGGATGTGAGGAAGCTCCCTCTCGCGGCGGTTCGGGACGCGGTCTCGGTCGTTCCGCAGGAGTCCTTCCTGTTCAGCATGCGGCTGAAACGGAACATCGCGCTGTACGGAGCGGAGGAGGCGGACATCGACCGGCTGATGGAGGCGGTAGACATCGCCCACCTCACGGAGGCGCTCGCCGTCCTGCCGGAGGGCATCGACACGCACCTCGGTGAACGGGGCATCAACCTGTCGGGTGGACAGAAGCAGCGAGCGACTCTAGCGAGGGCGCTCTATCGCGATACGCCGGTGCTCATCCTGGACGACGCGCTGTCGGCCGTCGATTCCGTGACGGAG
>JBDGZR010000168.1:0-5886 GCA_039588495.1 Gemmatimonadota bacterium
TTCGCCTCACCGCTCACCCGCCGGCCGGGCTGCAGTCCTTGCGGCGGTTGTTCCGATAAGGGAGGTCCCGCAACTTGTTCGCTTTACATCCCGCAATGACCGGCGGGAGTCCGTGTGAACAAACCCTTGCGCCGCCACACCCGAGGAGACCCGAACGATGATGCTCAAAAGGTTCTTGATCGCCGCGACTCTTGCTGGCCATGCCATGACCGTTTCGGCGATGTGGGCTCAGGAGCCGGATCCCGAGCTGCTGAAAGCGAAAGAGTTCTTCGAAGTCGCCGGCATCCCCGGCGAGAAGTGGATCGAAGGCGAGACGATGGTGCCCCACGTGGCCCCGGCGAGTCACTTCAACGCGACGATGTTGTACTACCCCGGCACCGAGCAACTCCAGGCGGACGAGGTTCGGGTCACCTTCATGGGTTCGACGTACTACCCGAACGAGTCCCAGTCGGGTATGAGCATCTTCGTGGAGCTGGGCAACGGGGACAAGTTCGTTTTCGACCTCGGCATCGGGTCACTGCGGAACTACAACGCGTTCAGCATTCCCTTCAATACGATCAATCACGTCTTCTTCTCCCACCTCCACATGGACCACATGAGCGACCTCCCGTACTTCACGATGTTCCGTCCGATCCAGGGTGGCTGGACGCCGCTTCACATCTATGGTCCGAGCGGATCGGAACCGCAGTACGGGATCGCCCACATGGTCGAGCACATGTTGGAGATGACTGCCTGGCATCGAGACAGTTTCAACGCCTGGCCGATCGGCGAAGGCTACGAGCCCGTAGTTCACGAGTTCGACTACATGGACGAAGGTGGAGTCGTCTACGAACAGGATGGTGTGCGGATCATCCACTGGCCGACGTCCCACACGAAGGATGGGGCCACCAGCTACAGGCTGGACTGGAACGGCAGGAGCCTTTGCTACACAGGAGACAACCGGCCCAACAGCTTGACCATCAAGCATTGCAGTGGGGTGGACATGCTGATCAGCGAGGTCCAGAACGCCGCAGTCTCCGTTTCATCGATAGCCCTCGGGATGCCGCCGGGGATGGGCGCATACACGATCGACACCTCGCACACACCGGCGTATGGACTCGGCTACATCTGTGAGGAGGCGCAGCCCAAGGTGTGCGTGGCCACCCACTACAGCTTCGATGACATCTTCAACAACGAGACGGTCGCGCAGGTACGGCATCACTTCAAGGGAGCGTTCGCCTTCGGTGCGCCCGATCTGGTCACCTTCAACATCCACGGCGACGGAAAAGTGTGGTGGCGCGAGGGTGTGGCGGCGGAGTCCTCCCAGACGCCGAGGCCGCACTTCACGAGCCAGATGATCACGTTTCCCGCGCCGCGCCATCAGGTGTATGACGTGATCAACGAGACGATCGAAGCGAACGAGATCGATCCAACACTTTGGTATCCCGAGGGCCACATGCCGGAGTTGGTTCGGCAATGGCCGCTCACGAAGGACCTCATGGTCCCCAACCCGTTTGCGGCGCCCCCGAAGTAGCTCATGCACTGAGCGGGCGTCGCTGCCGATACGATGGCGGCTACAGGGCGGTTCCTCCGGGGGCCGCCCCTCGGCTTTTCTACTGCACCCGAATCTGCACCCGAATGGACCCCGGAACTTCCGGGGTTAAGGCGAATCAGACCCCGGAACTTCCGGGGTGAAATCCAGGAATGGCCCTGAGTCTCCGGGGTTTGGGGGTGTTTCGAGGCCGCCTTTTAATCCGTAGGTCGTGGGTTCGATCCCCACCCCGGTCATTGTTGTAACAACCTACCATATAGCCACTTACTGGCCCAACCCGACCGGAAGGACCGTGCACTGGGGTCCCTGGAACACAGAGGGGACGGACTGGGCGGCCGGGTACGACGGTACGTTCGGCTTGCCCAACCTCAGTGGCCCCCCGTTCCCATGCTTTGTCCTGGGAACGGATTACGACATTAACAACCCGCTGTTCACTATGAACTGGAAGTCGCACGTGACGCCCAGCGGCAAAGCTTCACTGGTCTGCCACTACAGCGACAAGTGGGCGTTTGATTGCGAGGACTGGGGCAATTGCGCGGAGGACTGATATTGCAGGATTGAACCTGTTGCCTGGTCCCGCGCTGGGCAGCGGCTTTCTCAGCCCCGGGCGTCTCGTGGCGCTCGGGGCTTCTCTTGCGCCCGACCCTTCCCCGAGCGCTGTGCTTACGCCACCAACCACTCGATGACCAGCCAACACTGGCAGCGGCGGTTCCTTCCGGGGCCGCCCCTTTTTACTGCACCCGAATCTGCACCCGAATGGACCCCGGAACTTCCGGGGTTGGACGGGATCACACCCCGGAACTTCCGGGGTGAAAGCCAAGAATGGCCCGGAATTTCCGGGGTTTGGGGGTGTTTTGAGGCCGCCTTTTAATCCGTAGGTTGTGGGTGAGCTAGCCGCTGCGCGGCGTCGCTGTGACTTCGCCGGCGATCCCCACCCCGGTCATTTGTGTAAGCCGCTGCTGTATTGCGGCTTACACGCCCACTGCGTTCTGCTTCTCGCCGCCGTCTGAGGGGGACTGCACCCGAATCCGGTCCAGGAAAGATCCCTTTCGGACGGTCTCAGCGATATGGCGAGACAGGATGCGGGTCCGCATCCTGTCCTTTGTCCGGCAAGAAGAGAACACGAGGGAAGAGGAAATCATGTCGAGCCACAGCATAGCCGCAGTTACGCTCGCCCTAGCCCTGCCCGTCATGGCGTGCGCCGCAGGAACGGACGAAGCCACCGCGGATCGAGCGGCCGGAACCGAAGGAACAGGGGTCTACCGCTTCCCCAGAGAACCGGGAACAACGGAAGCTGGCTACCCGCTGCCTCTCACCGGAAAGCCAATCACGAAGACACCCGTAATCGCCGAGGCAGGCGTCTCCGTGAAGGAATACCCGGAGCACTACATCCCGGGGCAAGAGAGCCTGGCTGAGAACGAGATGAGAATCACGGCCTGCGGTTCCTGGGGTCCGGCTCCGCTTCGCATTGGCCAGGGTGCGTCTTGTCTTCTGGTCGAGCTGGGTAATGATGACGTCTTTATCTTTGATATTGGCGGTGGAACGGTTGGGAACTTGTTCGCCCTGGGCGTGCATCCCGCCAGGCTGGATAAAGTCTTCATCACGCATTTTCATCTGGATCACGTCGGCGGCATCTTCCCACTCTTCGACGCAATGGGCTGGGCGCGCAACACACCCCTCCATGTGTGGGGATCTTCAGGTTATACGCCTGAGCTGGGTATAACCGCGTTCGCGCAGAACATAAGGGAGGCGTCTGAGTGGCACATTCAGAACAAGCGAAGCATCCTTCCGATGGCTGGAATGACGATCATTCCTCACGAGGTTGACATCAGCAAGTTCAGCCCCGAGCAGCCACGCGAGCTCGCCTACGACGAGAACGGCGTCAAGATCTACGCCTTCCCGGTAATCCACGCGCTCGCCGGGTCAATGGGCTACCGGCTGGAGTGGAAGGGACTCACTCTCGTGTATACCGCCGACAGTCAGCCGGGCACCTTCGAGGCCGAGCAGGGCAAGGGTGCGGACGTATTCATCCATGAGATCTTTCCGTCCGCCGAGGAGTTCGCCCACTATAACCACATGCCGATTGAAGCTGCCTATGGCGTCATGGAAGAGCACACCACCCCGGCGGAACTGGGTCGCGTGTACACTATCGCCAAGCCCAGACTGGGCGTGGGGATGCACTTCACGCTGGACGACGACTTGATCGACCCGCTCTTCCAACGCTGGAGCACGACTTACGATGATCCTGTGCTGCTGATGCAAGACCTGACGACCATCAACCTCACGTCTGACTACATCGTTGTTAGGCAGACCAAGGCCGACCTGCTAGCCTGGCCTGCGCCGCCGCCGGAGTTGCCGGAAGGAGCGGACATGAGTCTGGGCGAGCCGAGCAAGGCGCAAAGACCTTCCTGGCTGACCGCAACGAGGCTTCCCCAGGAACCGTAGGTCAAGGCTACGGGGCGGTTCATTCGGGAGCGGCTCCTCGCTTTTTTCTGCACCCGAATCTGCACCCGAATGGACCCCGGAATTTCCGGGGTTTGGGGGTGTTTCGAGGTCGCCTTTTAATCCGTACGGCGACGCTCCTGATCTCGTCCTCCGACCATACGCTACCAAATGGAGGTTTTCCTGACTTGCCACTGTCGAATCTCACCTCGATGCTGAGTAGATCGAGGCTCCAGATGCCTCGTTAGCTGCTCGGTGATCCGCGCTTGCGGTGATCCGCGCCCGCGGAGCAGACGCCGTGCAAACGACGCCTGCCTGATCGCGCCGGCACTTGGAGAGCCGAATGAAGCGGTTGCTGCCCCTCTCAATGCCCATGTTGGCCGTGCTCACGGCCACCATCTTCACGAGTCCCTCGACTCTGCCTGCCCAGGTCGACAAGAAGAAGAGCGGTGGGCAGGTGGTTTTCAGCGTAGGACCTCAGGCCAGCAATGCGTTCAATGTGGGTGCTGCCTTTATGTGTCCAGGCGACGCAGCCTGTCGGCCGACCGCCGTGCGGGTAGTTCTGACGTCGGTCGGAAAGCCGAGGTACGTGGACAACCACTCCGTAACCTTGATTCTGGATGAAAATACGGAGTTGAGCGTGGCAAATCCGGGCTACCGGGCGCAGAAAGGCACCGGAAGGCAGGTTTACGAGATCATCACCTGCCTGATGCCCACCGCCGACTTCCTTTCGCTCTCGGCGTCCGAAAAGGTGGGTCTTCGCGTTGGCACTGAAGAGGCAGAACTCACAAAGAAACAGCTCGAGAAGCTGGCCGCCCTAGCTGCGGCGATTCCGGCGGAAGAAGATCCCTGAGTCTCCCGCTGACAGTAGGGGCGGTTCCTTCGGGGCCATCCCTACCTACATTCATGAACCTGTAACGCGCGTAGCAACGCGGCCGCCCGCTCCTGATCTCGTCCTCCGACCATACGCCGCAGAATAGAGGTTCTGCCGTCGTCCTCGGGAACAGTAGGCCAACGACAGCGGTTCTCGCCTAAAACAGCTATTCTGGGCTCGCTATGGCCCAGTGGAACGCCTGCCGAGGAGACAAGGATGGCCGCTTACTTCATTCTGACGCAGACCGTCACGGATCAAACAGCCTATGCTGAACAGTACGTTCCCGGCGTCCTCCCCTTCCTAGAAAAGTACGGCGCGGAGATACTGGTGGCCGCGTTCGAGACCGAGGCTCTAGAGGGTGAGCCCGCTGACGGCGCCGTGGTTCTACGCTTCCCGTCCGAGCAGGACGTTCGCGCCTTTGTGAACGATCCGGCCTACCGCCCCCTAAAGGAACTCCGTTTTCGCATCACCACGAACGCGAACGCTGTATTGGCGCCCGAGTTCGAGTGGCCCGCGGCAACGGAATGATCTGCGTGTAGCGCACAGACTGCATAGGATCGCGCTGGCCTCCGTCTTCGGGCTGATGCTGGCGCTGCCGCAGGCGGCCCGTAGCCAGACGCAGGTCGCCGCGGCGGAGTATATGGCGCGCGGCAGCGAGCGGAATCAGTTCGTCGCGGGCACGCGCGCCAGCAACCCGTTGATCCGCGTCGCCACGGGCGTCGCCGCCGACCCGTAGTTCGACATCACCGCCACGACGTAGCCGCGGTCCAGCATGATGTCGAGATTCGAGTTGATTCCCGGAAACCCACCGCCATGACCGACCATACGTCCCAGCGCCCCATCCGCTACGGAGAAGCCGTAGCCGTAGTCGGCGCCGGCGTGGTCCTCCCACATCCGCTCGAGCGAAGCCCTCGAGAGGAGCTTTTCGTTCGTGAGCGCCCTGGCGAACCGGTACAGGTCCTCGACCGTCGAGAATCCGCCGCCGGCCGGCCCGCCGCGGATCACGTGCTTGTACAGGTTGTTCTCGTAGCCGTAGTCG
>JBDGZR010000169.1:0-5751 GCA_039588495.1 Gemmatimonadota bacterium
GGGTGGATGTAGAACATGTCCTCCCCCTCGTAGATACAGTCGACCGGACAGACGTCGACGCACGACGCGTCCTTGGTGTCGATGCAGGGCTGCGCGATGATATAGGTCATGGGGTTCCGATTGCCTTCGTCGGTGTGGCTCGCCAGCGAAGCCCATCTTCCGCCGGAGCCGTGAGAATATAGTGGATCCACCACTTCTGCAACCGAGTTTAACAGTCGGCATTCTGGTGGACGACCACCCCCCTCAGGGGTATGTTTGCACGTCGCAATCGGGCCGGTTCGCGAGGCGATGCAGCGCTCGCGATGGCGGCCGCTCAGAAAGACACCGGCGCCTCGTCTTCCCGCGTACCCGGCTGGACGACGGGGCTTCGCCGTCGAAGGAACGGATGAAACGTCTCACGGTTCTGACAGCCTCTCAGAAGGCCGCAAACGGTGCGCTTCCCGGCCATTCGGGCGCCGACGCCTCGAACGGGACCGAGCACTGGCCGGCGAGGAAGCCCGATTGGCTGAAGGTCCGGGCGCCCGGTGGCTCCAACTACCGCCGCCTCAAGACCCTGGTGCGAAGCGGCGAGCTGCACTCGGTGTGCGAGGAGGCCCACTGTCCGAACATCGGGGAGTGCTGGGAGGCCGGAACGGCCACCTTCCTCATCATGGGCGACATTTGCACCCGGAACTGTCCCTACTGCGCGATCGCCCACGGAAGGCCGGAGGAGCTGGACGAGGACGAGCCTCGGCGCGTTGCGGAGGCCGTGGCGCGATTGGAGCTGAACCACGTCGTCGTCACCTCGGTGGACCGCGACGACCTTCCGGACGGCGGTGCCTGGATCTTCGCCGAGGTCATCCGCGAGATCAGGGAGCGGCTGCCGGGCTGCTCCATAGAGGTCCTCACCCCCGATTTCCGCGGGGACCGGAGGGCGATCCGCAGGGTGATCGAGGCCGGTCCGGAGATCTTCAACCACAACATGGAGACCGTTCGGCGGATGCACCGGACGGCTAGGCCGGGCGGACGCTACGATCGTTCGCTTCGTGTCCTCTCCGATGCCAGGAAGATGGATGACGAGGTGCTCATCAAGACCGGCATCATGCTCGGCCTCGGAGAAGCTCCCGATGACGTGCTCGAGTTCATGCACGACGCCGTGAGCGCGGGCGTGCAGATCCTCACTCTCGGGCAGTACCTGCGGCCCTCCACGGAACACCTGCCGATCCACCGGTACGTGACGCCGGAGGAGTTTGTCGACTGGAAGCGGATCGGAGAGGAGCTCGGTCTGCTTCACGTGGAGAGCGGCGCTCTGGTCCGAAGTAGCTATCACGCCCGCGAGCAGGTCGAAGAGCTCAAGTCTCGCGCTGCGGCGCTGGGCTGAGCCGGCGTCTTCTCGGACCATTCCCAGACACCGCTCCCCGACGACCGGGACCGAATCTGCGACCATGGCGACGAAAGAGACCCGGGCGCACGACAACGCGCCCTCGAAGCCGGAAGCGGCGAATCAGCCGGATTTCCTGGGCCTCGAGCCGGGCGAGCTGAGCGAGCTGCTGCGGCTGATGATCCTGGCCAGGCGCTTCGAGGAGAAGACCGCCGAATCGTATCAGCTGGGCAAGATCGGCGGGTTTCTCCACCTCTACGTCGGGCAGGAGGCGGTGGCGGCGGGTGCCATCTCGGCGCTTCGTGAGGACGACTACGTGATCTCCGCCTACCGGGAGCACGCGCAGGCTCTCGTGCGCGGCGTTCCGGCTCGCGCCATCATGGCGGAGCTCTACGGGCGGGCGACAGGCTGCTCGAAGGGGATGGGTGGCTCGATGCACCTCTTCGACCGCTCCGTGAACTTCCTGGGCGGGCACGCGATCGTCGGCTCGCACCTGCCGATCGCGGCCGGGGTCGGCTACGCGATCAGATACCGCGGCGGCGACCAGGTCTGCCTCTGCTTCTTCGGCGACGCCGCGGTGAATATCGGCGCCTTCCACGAGGCCCTGAACATGGCCGCCAAATGGGAGCTGCCCGTAGTCTGGATCATCGAGAACAACGCCTACGGGATGGGCACGGAGATCAGCCGTTCGGCGGCGATCTCCGAGTTGGTGGGCCGCGCCTGTTCCTATGAGGGAACGGCCTCCGCGCAGGTCGACGGCATGGACGTCCTGAAGGTGCGGGCCGCGATCGACGAAGCCGTCCGGATCGCCCGGGAGGAGAAGCGTCCCTCCCTCATCGAAGCCATCACCTACCGCTTCATGGGGCACTCGATGGCCGATCCCTCGCACGGCACCTACCGGGCCCGCGAGGAGGTCGAGGGTTGGCGGGAGGACGATCCGATCCTCTCTCTCAGCGACACGCTGATCGAAGCCGGCCTGATGACCTCCGAGGAGTACGAGGAGATGGACCGCGCGGTGATCGAGGAGGTCGAGGAGTCGGCCGAGTTCGCCGAGGCCAGCCCTCGGCCCGATGAGAGCCACATCTACGACCTCGCCTACTCGGATGAGTACCCCCACGGCCTGGACCGGAGGGACTCATGGCGGTGATCACCTACCGGGAGGCCCTCAACCAGGCCCTCCGCGAGGAGATGGTCCGGGACGAGAGCGTCTTCCTCATCGGCGAGGAGGTCGCCGAGTACGACGGGGCCTACAAGGTCTCCAAGAACCTGCTGGAGGAGTTCGGGGAGTGGCGCGTGAGGGATGCGCCGATCGCGGAGCTGGGTTTCGCCGGCCTCGGCGTGGGCGCGGCGATGGTCGGCCTGAGGCCCATCGTGGAGTTCATGACCTGGAACTTCGCGCTGCTGGCGATCGATCAGGTCATCAACAGCGCGGCGAAGCTCTATCAGATGTCGGGCGGGCAGTACAACGTCCCGATCGTCTTCCGCGGCCCCGGGGGTGCGGCGCTGATGCTGGCCGCGCAGCACTCCCAGTCGCCTGAGCCCTGGCTGGCCTATGTGCCCGGCCTGAAGGTCTGTTCTCCAGCCACGCCGTACGATGCAAAGGGACTCCTGAAGTCGGCGGTCAGGGACAACGACCCCGTCTGCTTCATCGAGGGCGAGCTCCTCTACAACGTGAAGGGCGAGGTGCCGGAGGACGAAGAGGTCCTGGTGCCGATCGGTTCGGCGGACGTGAAGCGGCAGGGAGGCGATGTGACGATCGTCACGTACGGGAAGATGGTGCACGAGGCGCTGCGAGCCGCAGAGACGCTGTCGGCGGAAGATGAGGTGGAGGCCGAGGTGGTCGACCTGCGCTCGGTGCGCCCCATCGACGTGCCGACCGTGCTCGCCTCGGTCCGGAGGACGAACCGTGCGGTTATCGTCGAGGAGGGGTGGCCGGTCGCCAACATCGGAGCCCAGATCGTGGACGACATCCAGCGCGAGGCATTCGACGCCATGGACGCCCCGATCGCGCGGGTGACCGGGCTGGACGTGCCGATGCCCTACGCGCGCAACCTGGAGAAGCTGGTGCTGCCGTCGGCCGAGAACATCCGCGCCGCCGCGCGCGACGTCTGCTATATTTGATGATGATAGACTATCGGTTGGTGCCATATATGGCTGCAGATAATCCGCCCAAGCCCGCTTCGGGAAAGGACGCTATCTAAGTGGCGACGAAGGTCGTCATGGCCCAGCTCAGCCCGACGATGGAGGAGGGCAAGCTGATCGAGTGGAAAATCTCGGAGGGCGATCCGGTCGCCCAGGGCGACATCGTGGCCGAGATCGAGACCGACAAGGCGAACATGGACGTCGAGGCGATGGGAGCCGGCGTCCTGCGGAAGATCGTCGTCCAGGAGGGGGCGACGGTGCCGGTCGGCACGCTGATAGGGATCATCGCCGAGCCTGACGAGGATATCGAATCTCTGCTCAGCGAGGCCGAGGCGGAACCGGCCGTCGTGGCGACCGAGGAGCGCCCCGACGCTCCCGAAGAGGCGACTGCGCCGGCCGAGACCGCCGTCCCGGATGAAGCTGCCACTACCGATGAGGCCGCCGCCGGAGATGAGACGGCGGAGGCTGCGGAAGAGCCGTCGGCCGTCGTCCCGCCGCTGGAAACCGGGCTTGAGGCCGAAAGCGGGCGCGTCCGAGCGTCTCCCGTGGCGCGAAAGATGGCGGCCGAGAAGGGCATCGAGCTCGGGACGATCGCTGGATCCGGCCCCGGCGGCCGGATCGTGAAGGCGGACGTCGAAGCGGCCGTGGCCGCTCCCGCCCCGGCGGGCCGGGCACCGTCGCCTGGCGCGATCGGCGTATCCGAGCCGCCTGCGGAGCCACGCCTGCGGGATGAGCGGGTCGAAGCGAGCCAGATGCGAAAGGCGATCGCCAGGCGGCTGGCGGAGTCGATCGGCCCCGTTCCGCATTTCTACCTGACGATCGAGGTCGACATGGGGCGGGCACTCGACATGCGCTCCGAGCTGAACGCGAGGGCGGACGGCTTCAAGATCGGCGTCAACGACATCCTCCTGAAGACGGCGGCCGAAGCGCTCGTGCGTCATCCGCAGGTCAACGCCTCCTGGGACGAGGACGCTATCCAGTTCCATGGCCGCGTCGACCTCGGGATAGCGGTGGCGGTGGACGGCGGCCTGATAACGCCCGTCTTGCGCAACGCGGACAGAAAGGGGCTTCGGCGTATCTCGCTGGAGTCCGCCGATCTGATCGAGCGCGCCAGGGCTCGCAAGCTCCTCCCGGAGGAGTATCAGGGGGCGACCTTCTCGGTCAGCAACCTCGGAATGTTCGGGATCGACGAGTTCACCGCGGTGATCAACCCTCCGGAAGCGGCGATCCTGGCGGTTGGCATGACCCAGGAGAAGCCGGTGGTCGAGGGAGGCGAGATCACGGTGCGCCGCCGGATGCGCGTGACGATGTCCTGCGATCACAGGGTCGTCGACGGTGCGATCGGATCGGCGTACCTGGCGACTCTCAAGGAGATGCTCGAGAACCCGCTGGCGATGGTCCTGTAACGCGCTCGGGCGTGAGCCCCGGCATCCAGCACCTGTCAACTATCGAAGCACGCCCGGCCTACGGGCCTTAACGAATGAGGCGACCGGATGTCTGAATGGTACAACGTCGTGGTGATCGGGGCCGGACCGGGTGGCTACGTGGCTGCCATCCGCGCTGCTCAGCTCGGACTGAAGACCGCCTGCGTCGAGGCCAACGGCTACGAAGGCGGCCTGGGCGGCACATGCCTCAACTGGGGATGCATCCCGGCCAAGGCCCTGCTGGAGAGCGCTGCCCTCGCCCAGACTGTCAAGTCGCAGGGCGCGGAGTTCGGCGTCCGACCCATCGACGTCGAGTACGACATGAGCGCAGCGGTCGATCGGAGCCGGGCAATCAGCGAGAAGCTCACCAACGGGATCGGCTACCTCTTCAAGAAGAACGGCGTGGAATCGGTGTTCGGTCACGGACGTCTGACCGCTGAGCGGGACGTGGTCGTCGATCCGACGGAGCCGGGTGGCGAGGCGCGGATTCTGGACGCGCGTCACGTAATCGTGGCAACCGGCGCGGTGATGAAGACATTTCCAGGCTTCGAACTAGACGGCGAGAAGGTGATCGGCAGCAGGGAAGCCCTCGAGCTCCGGGAGCTGCCGCAGCGGATGGTCGTGGTCGGCGCCGGTTTCGTTGGCGTGGAATTCGCCGACGTCTTCAGCGCGTTCGGGGTCGAGGTGACGGTCGTAGAAGCTCTCGACACGCTCGTTCCGCTCGAGGATCCCGAGATCGGCAAGACGCTGGCCCGCTCCTTCAAGAAGCGGGGCATGGAGATCCGAACCGGGGCGATGGTGAAGGCGCTGGAGCGCGCCTCGAGC
>JBDGZR010000170.1:0-5732 GCA_039588495.1 Gemmatimonadota bacterium
GGGCGATCTACATCCTGGTCACCGTATGGTCCGTCTTCCTGGGCCAGCCGATGGAAGGAGATGCGACGTATGTCG
Organism: Gemmatimonadota bacterium; assembly: GCA_039588495.1. Classification (GTDB taxonomy): domain Bacteria; phylum Gemmatimonadota; class Gemmatimonadetes; order Palauibacterales; family Palauibacteraceae. Next base: position 76 of record JBDGZR010000170.1, read on the forward strand.
ATGCACGGAGTTCCTAACGGAATCGTGAACCCGCCGCGTTCGTTCACGGCGGAAGACGAGGAGACGGCGTACGCGGAGAAGGGCAGCTTCGGCATGGCCCCCGGCACGCTGGTGCTGGCGCTCGTCTTCCTGGCGGCGTTCGCGGTCTACTACTTCACGAACTGGAAGCTGCTCTCGGTCGTGTGGCAGGTGGGATAAGCGGTTGAAGCTCGAGAGACGTGAGGCCGTCGCCCTCGGCGGCCTCGCGACGATCGCGCTCGTCTCGGCTGCCTGGTGGGCTCTGGCGCTCTGGCCGGCCGGTGACGTACCGCCCGAGTGGTTGGCCCGCACCCGCGCGGTCTGCTTCGGAACGCGGCCTGACGGCCTTCCCGGACCGGAGGGTTGGGGCGCCCTGATCTTCCAGCCGCTCGGCATGCTGGGAATCCTGCTCATCGGGTGGCGTGCGGAGGTGCAGGGGGGGCTGCGAGCGCTCTCGAGCCGGCCGGTCGGCCGATGGGCTCTGGCGACGTCAGCCGTTCTGATGGTCGCCGGAATCGTCGCGGCTGGAGCCAGGGTGCGCGTCGCCGTTGCGGCGTCGGCGGAGCTCGCCCCCGCTGAGCTGGGCTCGGCACGAGGATCGGATGGAGGTCTGCCGACCGGATTCAGGGTGGAGGATCGACCGGCCCCCCCTCTTGGCCTCATGGACCAGGCCGGAGCGAACGTCACGCTCCGGGAGTACGCCGGGAGGCCCCTCCTGGTCACCTTCGTGTTCGGCCACTGCGAGACGATCTGCCCCTTGATCGTGCGCGAGACGGTCGCCGCACGGCGCCGCCTGGCGGCCGAAGGCGTCGACGCGGCGGCGGTCGTGCTGACGCTGGACCCCTGGCGGGACACGCCAGCCAGGCTCGAGTACCTCTCGTCCAGCCTGGGACTCGGGACGGACGAGCGCCTGCTCGGCGGAGAGGTGAGCGTCGTCGAGGAGACACTGGACCGGTGGGAGGTGCCGCGCGAGCGGGATCTGCAGACCGGCGACATCGTGCATCCGCCGCTCGTGTACGTGATCGACGCCGCCGGGCGAGTCGCGTTCGCGGCTGCGGGAGGTGAGGATCTGTTGGTCGATCTCGTCCGACGGGTCGCGACGCGTAGCTGAGTCTCGGGGAGTCACGGGGGAGGCAAGGGTGGAAGGGGAGAGTGTGCGGGAAGCACGGCTGTGGAAGGCCGCACAGGCGGCCGGACTGGCTCTTACGGCTCTGCTGCTGACGGGTCTCGTCCTGCGGCCCGAGCCCTCGCTCGCGCTTCTGTGGAACGTGGCGATCCCGCTCGTTCCCGCCACTCTGTTGTTGAGCCCCCTCATCTGGAGAAACACCTGCCCGCTGGCGACACTCAACCTGCTCTCCGCCGGCCGGACAGGCGCCCGGCAGCAGACGAAGCGTTTCGCGACCTACTCGAGCCTGTTCGGGATTCTGCTATTCTATCTGCTCGTTCCGGCCCGGCGCTTTCTCTTCAACCAGGATGGCCTGGCGCTCGCCATCGCGATCGTGGCGGTCGCGATCCTCGCTCTCGCCGTCGGGGCGGGGTTCGACCTGAAGGCCGGCTTCTGCAACGCCTTCTGTCCGGTGCTGCCGGTGGAGCGCCTGTACGGACAGAGTCCGCTGCTCCGCGTCTCGAACGATCGCTGTGCTCGTTGCGACCTGTGCTCGAGGGCGTGCATAGACCTGGCGCCGGAGAAATCGATCGCGCAGCAGCTGGGCGCGTCACGCCACGATTCCTCCTGGCTCCGCTCGCCCTTCGGGGCGTTCGCCGCCGCTCTCCCCGGGTTCGTCCTCGGGTATTTCACGCTCGAGGACCTTCCGCTGTCCGGGGCTCCGGACGTCTATCTGCACATCCTGCTCTGGGCCGCGATCAGCTACCTCCTGGCCGCGGCGGCCACGATGCTGCTGCCGATCCGAAACCGCCGCATCCTGCGCGGGCTCGCTGCGCTCGCGGTCGGCTTCTACTACTGGTTCGCGGCCCCCGGGATCGCGGTGGCGGTAGCCCTGCCGCTCGCTGCCGAGCCGCTTCGCATCGCGGCCCTCGCCTTCGTCGCGCTCTGGTGGATCAGGGCGGAGCAAGGGTCGGGGAAGGCCGACGCCCTCGCGCGTAGCTGAGGGCGCCGGCATACAGGTCGCGCACGATCCCACCCCATCCGGCCGTTGCTTTCCCCGCCTGACGGCCCGGCATAGCTTCGGCGCGATGCCAGAATACGCCCGGTCGCGCCCACGGCTCCTCTCCAGCCTCCTCGCGCTCAGCCTCGCAGGGAGCGCGAGCTTTCTTCTGCCGAGCCACGCCTCCGCACAGACCCCGTCCGGCACCGGGGAAGGGCCGGGCGTCGTCGAAGCGGCTCTTCTCATGCGCCAGCTCGACGGCATCAAGCGCGTGCTGATGATCGGAGCTCATCCCGACGATGAGGACACCGCGCTCCTGGCGGTGCTAGCCCGGGGGATGGGGGCGCAGGCGGCGTACCTCTCACTGACGAGAGGCGAAGGAGGGCAGAATCTGATCGGGCCCGAGCTGGACGAGGGCCTCGGAATCGTGCGCACCGGCGAGCTCCTCGCCGCGCGCCGCGTGGATGGAGGAAGCCAGTTCTTCACCCGGGCCTTCGACTTCGGGTACTCGAAGACGGCGGAAGAGACCTTCGGCCACTGGCCCCGGGACTCGATCCTCAGCGACGTGGTGTGGGCGATTCGCGTCTTCCGTCCCCAGATCATCGTGTCCGTGTTCTCGGGAACGCCGAACGACGGTCACGGACAGCACCAGGTCGCGGGCATCCTGGCGAGGGAGGCGTTCGAGGCCGCCGGAGATCCGGCCCGCTTTCCGGAGCACGCCGATCGAGGGGTCGAGGCGTGGACGCCCCTGAAGCTCTACCGCCGTACGTGGCGCGATCCTGAGGCTTCGACCCTGGCGATCGAGACGGGAACCCTCGATCCGGTTCTGGGCCGCTCCTATCATCAGCTGGCGATGCGGAGCAGGAGTCAGCACCGGTCGCAGGACTTCGGCACCGCCGAGCCCGGCGGTCCGCGCGTCACGTTGCTGGAGCTCGTTCAGAGCCGGGTGAGGGGGCCGGACACGTCGCTCTTCGCCGGCGTCGACACGACACTGGCCGGCGTGGCGAGGGAGTGGTCGGAGAAGGGCCCGGCGTCGGCCGATGGAGACGGCCTCGCGGCGGCCATCGCTGCCTATCGGCACCGGTTGGCCGAAGCCCGGGGCGATCTCGTGGCGCTGGCGCCGTCGCGTGCCGTCCCGGCCCTCGCTCGCGCGCTGGATGAGTTGCGTGAAGCCCGGCGCTCCGCCGCCGCCCCGGTGCTGATGCGGGCGCTGGACGCGCGGATCGAGACCCTGCAGGAAGCGATCCTGGCGGCCGCCTCAGTAACGCTGGTCGCTGAGTCCGAGGACGATGTGCTCGTTCCCGGTCAGAGCTTCTGGGTGCGCGTAAAGCTATGGAACGGAGGCCCGCTCGAGCTCGAGACCGCGCCCTCCCTCCTGGTCGTCCCGGACGGCTGGCACGTGGCCGGCGACGACGAGATCGCCCGGGAGCCTGGAAGCCGCTTCTATCCGGCCAGCCTCGAGGAGGCGCGGGGTGCCCGTGAGGACGGCGGCGCGGACGGGTCCGGCGCAGAGGCGCGAGGGACCGGAAGCAGGCGGCCGGCGCTGGCGGCTCTTTCATCGGGAGACCTCGCGACCTGGGGCTTTCGCGTGCGGATCCCGCCTGACGCCGGGCCCTCGCAACCGTACTACCTGCGCCGTGACCGAGCCGGCGATCTCTACACGTGGCCTGGCGACCCGGCGCTTCGCGGCCGGGCGTTCGGAGCGGCCCCGGTCTCCGCCGCGGTGGAGCTTCGTCTGCGAGCCGGTTCCGCCGAGACAAGCCTGGCCATCTCCCGCCCAGTGCGCTTCCGAGGCGTCGACAAAGCGATCGGCGAGTACTGGCGCCCGCTGCTACTGCTCCCTGCCATCTCCGTCACCATCGAGCCACGCACCATCGTGTGGCCGCTCGGGGAGGAAACGCCGCGATCGGTCGTCGTGACGGTCCGCAGCGAGGCGCCCGAGGGGCTGAGCGGCCGCCTCCGTCTGGTGGCGCCGGATGGGTGGGCAGTCTCTCCTGCGGAGAGATCGGTCGCTCTCGACGCGCCCGGAGTACTGCGCTCCTATTCCTTCGAGATCGCGCCCACGGGCGAGCCATCCGGCGGAACCGAGCCGTCCGGCGCCACCGATGGGGCCGGGTGGCTGCGCGCCGTGGTCGAGGGGGGCGGCCGCTCCTTCACCCAGGAAGCGGTGGTCATCGACTATCCGCACATCGAGCCGTCGCCCTACGTGAGCTCCGCGAAGACGGCATTGCGGCGCGTCGATGTCGAGATCGACGCCGGCCGGCGGGTCGGGTACGTCGCTGGCTCGGGTGATCAGGTGCCCGAGGCGATCCGCCAGCTCGGCCTGCCGGTGGAAATGATCGAGCCCGGCGACCTGGAGTCGAACGGGCTGGAGCGCTTCGATGTCGTCGTCCTCGGGGTTCGGGCCTACGAGGTGCGCTCCGACCTCGCGGCGGCGAACACGACGCTGTTGGACTGGGTGCGGGCCGGCGGGGTCCTGATCGTCCAGTACAACAAGTACGAGCTCCCTCAGGGTGGTTTCGCGCCATCCGCCGTCGCCATGGACCGGCCGCACGGCCGGGTCACGGACGAGGCGTCGATCGTGACGCTCCTGGACCCGGATTCTCCCGCTTTCCTTCGCCCGAACCGGATCACCGTGACCGACTTCGAGGGCTGGGTACAGGAACGGGGACTCTACTTCCTGAGCGAGTGGGACGATCGCTTCACCCCGCTGCTTGCCGTCGCCGACGCCGGCGAAAACCCTCAAGCGGGCTCTCTCGTCGTGGGGCGGGTGGGAGACGGTTTGTGGGTGTACGCCGGCCTCTCGTTCTTCCGCCAACTGCCTGCCGGCGTTCCCGGGGCGTACCGACTCTTCGCCAACCTGCTCTCGCTCACGCCGGACGAATGGCCGGTCGCGGAAGAGTAGACCGGCGGGACGCCCTCTCGGGCTTCGCCGGGCTCGCCATGGTGGCTGGCGGGCTCATCCTGCAGGGCTGTGGCGGATCTTCCGGCGAGAGCCTGATCGTCTACTCTCCGCACGGCCGGGAGCTCCTCTCCTATTTCGCCGCCGAGTTCGAGGCGGCGAATCCGGGCGTATCCGTGCAGTACCTGGACATGGGATCGCAGGAGATCCTGGATCGGCTGCGCTCGGAGAGGGTGAATCCGCAGGCGGATGTCTGGTGGGGCGCCCCGAGCGGCATGTTCGTGCGGGCGGCCGAAGAGAGGCTCCTGGAGGCATTCGAGCCGACCTGGGCGGAGGCCGTGCCGCCGGAAGCTCGCGATTCGGAAGGGCGCTGGCTCGGGACCTATCTGACGCCGGAGGTCATCGCCTACAACTCGGAGGTGCTGGCTCCCGAAGAAGCTCCGGCGGACTGGGATGCGGTGCTGGAGCCACGGTGGAGAGATCGGGTCCTGATCCGCGATCCGCTGGCCTCCGGCACCATGCGGGCGATCTTCGCCGCCATCATGTACCGCGAGTACGAGCGCACCGGCGGCTTCGAGGCGGGCTACGACTGGTTGCGGCGACTGGACGCCCAGACGAAGGAGTACGTGCTC
>JBDGZR010000171.1:0-5689 GCA_039588495.1 Gemmatimonadota bacterium
TCTGCCAATCGGGGCGCCGGGATTTGAACCCGGGACCTCCTGAACCCCATTCAGGCGCGCTACCGGTCTGCGCCACGCCCCGAAACAAAACAAGAGCCCGCCGACGCGAGCCCTCTTCGCGTAACAAGATAGGCCCTTTGACAGGGCGATGGTAGGCTGCGGAGCAGCCGTGGCGCCATATTCAACATTCCAGGATGAGACAGCCTCTCCATCACGAGAGTGCGAGCCCATTGGAGGTGTAGCGATGAAAACCGCCCGACCCGCGTTTGTTTTCCTGCTCGTCGCTCCCTTTCTCTGGGGGCCCGCCCCGCCGAATACGGAAGCCTTGGACGACCCCGGCGGCACGCTCGGCCAACTCGGCTTCATGACCGGCTGCTGGGAAGGCACCTTCCAGGCCGAGCGAGGCAGCGGGATCATCGAGGAGTACTACACGTCGCCGAGCGATAACCTGATGCTCGGCACCACCCGCTATATCCTCGAGGGGCGGACCGTCATGTGGGAGTTCTCCAAGCTCGAAGAATCGGAAGGCGAGGTGGTTCTCACCCCGTTCCCGCGCGGCCGGCCCTCGGAGCACGACTTCAGAATGACGTCTCTCGGCGAGGAAGAGGTCTTGTTCGAGGCGCCCGAGCACGATTTCCCCAGGCGCATCAGCTACCGTCGCGACAGCGATAGGTTGGTCGCGCGGATCGACGACGGCACGGATGAGGTGGTCGACGAGTGGGAAATGAAGCCGGCGTCCTGCAACTGAGCGGGCCGGGCCCGAGCCGGACGGCTACAGGCAGCGGTTGAGGACGACCCCCTGGCCCAAGCGCATGAGATATGGTCCCAATGTGACTTCGCTGCCCGGCACCTCGACGGTGAGCGTTATCCGCGACAACTGGAACTTCGTGCCCGTGTAGCGAGCCGGTTCCGCCAGCGGCGGGTTGTCCTCCTGCACGGGACCGCCGGACCCGGCCGTGTAGGTACCTTCCAGGTCGAACGATCCATCATCCGCCGTCGTGAAGGACTCGGTGATCTCGCCCGCCGCACAATCCCATTCCAGATCGGCGCCTGAGGGCGTGATGACCATGATGACGCCGTCATCCGACCCGTAGAAATCGCCGGGTGATGGGTCGAAGAGGTCGCCCAAGCATCCCGTGATCCCCAGAGCGACGATTACTGCGAGCAGCAACCTCTGAAACACAACGATCATTGAAATCCTCGTCGTTCTCATTTGTCAAGATAAGCTAGGGGAAGCGCAGCTTCCATGATGGGATCGCCAAACCCACCAGCGCGCCGACGGCGGCGCCTCCCGCCGCACCGACCCCGCCAACGGCCGCAGCGAGGCCCAGCGTCGTGCAGCTCGATTCCGCACAGGTGACCTCCGAGATCAGAGCTCCGTACGTCGCGCCGATTACCAAGCCCGCGACGCCCCCGATCAGCGCCCCCTTGGCCGTGGATCGACCTTGCGTCCAGAGTCGATCGATCTCGTCGAGACGCGCATGCACGATGCCGCTATCCGTAGACAACGCGAGTCCCGCGTCGGCAGTGCCCGCGTACCGGCCCTCGAGCCGCATCTCCGGGCCTCCGGCCTCGATTCGAAGCCGCTGATCGGCAGATACCTGCTCGAGAACCGCCTCCAGCCGCTGCGGGTCCGGGGCTCCCGACACCTCGCTCGGCTGGGCGCCCAGCCGGCCGCCCTGTACGAGCATCGACACCGTTGCCAGCAGCGCTATCGCTGCCCGGCACGCTCGGGCGCTACTTGCCGGCCTCCTCTGAGGTCCCGTCGCGTTCATTCGTCCCTCGTTCGCCGCGTCGACCGAACGTACCCCACAGGCACGCCAAGAGGCCGCAACGGCACACACCGGTACGGCACCCGCCATTGATGTACCGTTCCCGCCCGCTTAAGTACCCCTACCATGTCTACTCTTTACTACCTGAACGTCTCGGCCCACCTCCTCGCGGCGCTGCTCTGGCTCGGCGGGATGTTCTTTCTGGCCGTGGTGGGTGCTCCCGTGCTCCGAAGCGTCGAGCCCGCCACACTCCGGAGGGACCTGTTCTCCCGCATCGGGGAACAGTTCAGGATCGTCGGGTGGGTCGCGATCACCATCCTCCTGCTGACCGGCGTCGGCAACCTCTACTTCCGCGGCATTCTCTCGGCCGGCCTTCTCGGCAACGCGGCTTTTTGGGCAAGCTCGTACGGAAAGGCGCTGGCGGTAAAGCTGGTCGCGGTTCTGGCGATGCTTGTCGTGCAGGCGGTGCACGACTTCATTCACGGGCCCCGCTCCGGCCGCCTGGATCCGGCCACGGAGGAGGGCCTGCGGGCACGGCGAACCGCGGCCTGGCTCGCTCGGCTGAACGCCGTCGCAGGGCTAGTGGTCGTTCTGGCAGCCGTTCGCCTGGCCCGGGGCGGCTGAGGCGGCATGCACGAGCGAGAAGACCCAGCGCAGAGCGAGGATGCAGCCAAGCGGTTCACCAGCCGCTTCGGCATCTCCCGAGAGATGACGGACGAAGAGGTCGAGGACCTTCTGACCCGAAGCTGGTGGGGCAGCCTGGCGACCGCCGAGGAGAAGGGGCCCTACTCGGTTCCCGTCATCTACGGATGGGATGGGGAGGATTTCTACGTGGCCAGCCGGAGCGGCCGCAAGATCACCAACCTCCAGGCGAACCCGGCGGTCTGCCTGACGGTCGTAGAGGCCGAGGGCCTCGGGGAGCCCTGGTACTCGGTCGTCGTGCTCGGCGACGCCTCACTCGTGCATGGCTTCAAGGGGCACGTGACAGCGATCCGGGCGCTTCGGGGTCAGGTGGGCCGCGGGGGAAAGGTCAGGCCGAAAGACGTGGCTGCGATGGCGGCGGCCAAGGTCATCCGGATAACACCCCGCGAGATCACGGGCCGGATTCGAATCGGCTAGGCGAGGGCCCGCAAGCCGGACCGCCCTTCAGCCCACCTCGGCCGCGGCCAGCTCCTTCCAGCCAGCCGGTACATACGAGCAAAACGGGTCCGACTCCAGGTAGTCACCCGTCATGGCATAGGCCCGCGCCCGGCATCCGCCGCATATGTTCCGGAACTCGCACGCACCGCACTTGCCCTTCAGCAGGTCCTTGTCCCGCAACTCGAGGAAGAGCGGCGCGTTACGATAGACCTCGACCAGACCAGCCTCACGCACGTTGCCCGCGGAGACCGGCAGGAAGCCCGAGGGATAGATCTCCCCGACGTGGTCCACGAAGGCGTAGCCGTCACCCTCGGTGACGCCGCGAGCCCGCCCGATCCCGTCCTGCAGCGAGTAGAACAGCCCGGCCGTCAGCGGGTCGGGCGCTTCCTCACGATCGCCGGCGCGGCGCTCGGCGACCTGACGCTCCAGGACGACGCGAGCGTACTGCGGGGCGGCCGTCGCCTTGATGTCGAACGGCGCGGCCTTCGAAAGATCGTACAGCTGGTGAAACACCGCCTCGAACTCCTCGGCGCTCGCCACGTCCTCCACGCTCGCCCGGCCGGTCGGAACGAGGAAGAAGACCTCCCAGAAGACGATCCCGACTTCGCTCATCAGGTCGCATAGCTGCGGGAAATCGTCGATGTTGTGTCGGGCCACGGTGGTGTTCACCTGAGTGCTCAGGCCCGCCTCTTTCGCCTGCCTCAGGATTCGCAGACCCTCCTGGAAGGACCCCTCGACCTGACGAAAGTCATCGTGGATCTCCGCGTTCGAACCGTCGAGGCTAACCGCCAGGCGCGCCAGGCCGGCCCGCTTCAGCTCGCCCAGCAGCTCGGGAGTGAGTCGCGGCGTCGTGGCCGGGGTGAGACCCATGCGGAGGCCGAGGCCGGCTCCGTACTCGACCAACTCCACCAGGTCCGGTCGTCGGACCGGGTCACCCCCGCTGAGGACGAAGACGATCCGGCCGAATCGGCGCACCTCATCCATGACGCGCTTGGCCTCATCTGTCGTGAGCTCGAGCGGGTTCCGGTCCAGCAGGGCTTCGGCGCGGCAGTGCTTGCAGGCGAGATCGCAGGCGCGCGTCGTCTCCCAGATGACGAGAAAGGGAGCCTGCGAGAAGTCGTGACGCAGATGGCCGCGTCGCGCGTGGGCGTGGTGGGCCCCTTGATTTCCGGTCACCGCCGTGTCCTCCAGTCGGGCGTGAGGCGGGCGTCGGCCGTCATCCAGGGAACCGGGGCCTTCACCGTGGTGGCTCCGGACCCCGTTTCCTCTGGATGGCAACCGTCCCATCCCCGCGTCGCCATGACAACGGGTCTGATCCAAAGCTACCAGCGTCAGGGGCTTTGCGGTGTCGGGAAGCGGAGGACAGCCGCGTAGGGCAGGTGGGGGACCACCTGTAGGGGTTTGGCCTACAAGCGGTCACCCGGCAAGTGGCTGCCCCCGTGAATGATACGGAACGCCCTACAAGCTGTCGTAGAAGTCGATCATCCGTTCCCGGAGCTCCGGGTCGGGCAGACGCCCCCGCGCGGCTCCGAGATTGTCTTCCAGATACGCCATCTTCGCCGTGCCCGGGATGGCGCAGGTCACGGCCGGCGCCGAGAGGACGAACTTCAGGAAGAACTGACCCCAGCTCTCGCAGTCGAACTCGGCGGCCCATTCCGGCAGCGGCCGGTCGCCCACCCTCTGGAACAGGCGGCCGCGAGCGTACGGGAGGTTGACCAGCACGGCCACGCCCCGATCGGCCGCGAGCGGCAAGAGGCGCTCTCCGGCAGCCCGGTCCGCCAGCGAGTAGTTCACCTGGATGAAGTCGAGCTCCTCCTCCCGCATGACCTGCTCGAAGGCCTCGTGCTGGCTGTTGCGGGAGGTCGTGATGCCCACGTACCGGATCCTGCCCGCCTCCTTCCACTCCCGCAGCGTGGGCAGTTGGGTCTCGACGTCCACTAGGTTGTGCACCTGCATGAGATCGATGCGCTCAGTGTGCAGTCGGCGGAAGGACTCCTCCATCTGCTCCATGCCAGCCTCCCGCCCCTCGGTCCTGACCTTGGTAGCCAGGAAGAGGTCGTCCCGGTTTCCGATCTCCCGAACCAGGTCGCCGACCACGATCTCGGCCCGCCCGTAGGACGGAGCCGTATCGACCACCTGCCCACCCATCTCGGAGAACGCTGCCAGCACTTCCCGAAGGGTGGCTAGGTCGTCGGCCGCGTCGACATCGTAGCGTCGGGCGGTACCGATGCCGATCGCCGGGATCTTCTCGCCGGACGAGGGGATCGGACGCATGAGAAGCTCCGACAGCCGGGCCAGCGCCGGGGTTGGTCGGCCGCCCAAGCGGATCCCCAACGCAGCGGCAGCGCTCGCGCTCGCGGTGAGCTTGAGCATCTCTCTTCGGTTCAGTGGCATCTCACACGCTTCCGTCGGAGGTTCGCTGAGGACGGTCGGCAGGCCGAGCGCTACGCAGGTGCCGGAGCCAATGGCAGGCCTATCGCTCGCCGAAGCCGAATCTACATCGCGGCGGACTCCGGTGCCGGTGAGCCGGGCGGTCCGGTTGCGTCGGCCCCAGACTGGGCCGGATCTCGCTTCATCTGTGCGCGTCCCATCCCCAGCGAGAGCACGGTCCACGCCGCCGTGAACGGGATCGTGGCCACCGCCATCCACGACAGCGCGAGCCCCATGGATCGAAGCAGGCCATCGATCCCGGCTCCGGCCACATCACCACCGCGATACAGGAAGACGTCGATCACCGGCTTGGCCTTGTACTTCTCGGCCGGCGGGACCACGGCGAA
>JBDGZR010000172.1:0-5628 GCA_039588495.1 Gemmatimonadota bacterium
GTTCCAGCAGATCCCGGATCTCCAAGCGCGTGAACCCATGATGATGTACGAGCGCCGCGTACTCATCCGCCAGCGAGTTGCCGAACATCTTCGGATCGTCGGTGTTCACGCTGACCAGCATCCCGCGATCGAAGTAGGTGCGCACCGGATGAGCGTCCAGGGATGGTATGACGCCGGTTCTCACGTTGGAGATGGGACATAGCTCCAGGGGGGTGCCCCTGGCCTCCAGAACGTCCACGAGCCCGGGGTCCTCGACGGCCCGCGTCGCATGCCCGATCCGGTCCGCCTCCAGCTCCATGGCGGCCGCTCGGACGCTCTCGGCCCCGGCCGCCTCGCCCGCATGAGCGGACGTCCGGAATCCCCGCCGCCGCGCCTTGGCGAACACATCCTTGAACCGGGCGGCCGGATACTCGTGCTCCGAGCCTCCGAGGCCGATGCCGACCACGGCGCAGTCCCTGACCTCGGAGACCTTCTCCAGCGTGCGATCCGCCCGCTCGGGTCCGGTGTCACGAACGAGATCGGCGACGAGTGCCACACGGATTCCGGCCACTTCATCCAGACCGCTCCGTATCCGCTCGGCCAAACCCTGCGGCTCCAGGCCGTATCGCTCGAAGTCCGGCGGCGAGAAGAAGACCTCCGCGTAGCGAACGCCCTGGGCGGCGAGATCCTCGCCGACACGTCGAGCGATGAAGGCGAAGTCCTCGTACTCGCGCAGAAACCGGTTCTTCCAGTGCCAGGTCTGGATGAAGTGCTCAAAGTCCCGGTAGGCGAAGCGGTCGGCGAGTGTGGCGAGCGACGGGACATCCGGGTCGCCGCCGTACTTGATCACGAGCTCCCAGAGGGCATCCAGCGGGATCGCGCCCTCCAGGTGGAGGTGCAGCTCTATCTTCGGCAGCCGCTCGAGCCAGGAGGCTTCGGACGCGGACGGCCTGGCCACCACCGGCATCAGGTGCGTCGGGCGATGGCGCGCCCCGGCCGCAGACAGGCGAGGTAGGCGCCGGAGTCGTCCGTGAAGGCGATGTCACAGCGCCAGCCGCAGAGCGCCGCATGAGTCATCATCTCCTCCACTCCCAGATAGAGCTCCCGGAACGGCGGCCCGATCTCACCGGCGTACTCGAGCCGGATCCAGGCTTCGCCTCCGTATCCCTCGGACGTGGGTGGCGGCCACACGTGCCGGGGTGCTCCAGCCCGAGGCTCGCAGATCATCGCCTCGCCAGAGTCCACGAGGATCTGGCCGCTCGGAGCGATCAGTCGGCGAGCCGCCTCGAAGAAACGCCGAAGCTCGCCGATCCGTCCGACCGGACCGATCCCGTTCATGAGCATGAGCAGGGTGTCGAATCGCGCCTCTTCGTGCTCGTACAGATCGGTGAGCACGGCGTCGACCACACCCCTACCCCGCATGATCGCCACGGCCTCGGGGAGGACGTCTATCGCCCGGACCTCGAAACCTCGCCTCTGAAGCTCGAGGGCGTGGACGCCGGTTCCCGCCCCGGCATCCAGAAGACGGCCGCGGCATAGCTCGAGCGCGGTCTGCTCGAAGGAGAAGAAATCCTCCTCATCCCGGAAGAAGACCCGGACCGGAAGGTCATCGGACTCGCCGAGGCTGCTGTGAACGACGAGAGTAGCCGCATCATCGCCAGCCATGTAATCGGTCAGGGCCCTGGCGTACGGCGCCAGTGGGGCGAGATCGCGGCTCAGGTCCCTCGGCGCTCCCTCAGAACGGGACGCCGATCGCGTCACACAGCCAGCGCTGGAAGGGCGCGGCGGCCCCACAGAGTGCCGTGAAATCGGCCAGAAAGTCGGGGCTGGTCACGGCTTTCTGGCTCAGCCTCGCCCAACACACGAAGTCCTTGCGGCGAAGGTCCTCGATGAGCGGATGCTCCTTGTCGAATCCACGCGGCGCCGTCTTCAGGGATTCCCCGCCCAACTCGAACGTCTCGTTGAACCGCTTCGCCCCTTTCGCCCTCTTCCAACTGGCCGGTTCCTCGACGATCGACTCCCGGATCTTCAGGAGCGATTTCGAATCGGGATGCCACACCCCACAACCAACCCCGCTGGCTCCCGGCTCGATGTGCAGGTAGAAGCCTGGCGCATGCACGTCGTTACCGCATGCGTCGTGACGGAACTGGATCCCGGCGTGCGTCTTATAGGGACTCTTGTCCTTCGAAAACCGCGTATCTCGGTAGATCCGGAAGAACGAGCGGCACCCGGCGTAGAAGTGGGGGCTGATCTTGGCGAGCTTTGGCTCGAAGGCCTCGATGAACTGGAGCGCGGGCTCCTTGATATCCTCCTCGTACCTGCCCTTGTTGTCCGTGAACCAGGGCCGGTTGTTGTTCTTCTTCAGATCCTGGAGGAACCCGAATGTCTTGGGCGTGAAGTATCTCGTCGCCATCGTCCGAGTGCCTGTCTGGGGTGGATTAGAGATCGGGCCGTCCTGGGCCGTCGGCGGACGGCACGGCTCTGGCGTTCCGAGGATCCTACCGGTCGGAGCCTGACGGCGACAGCTCGGGAGCAACGGTGTCAGTCGTCGCCCGCTGCCTCCGCGAGCACCTGCTCGTAGGCGTCGATCAGGCCGTCCTGGAGGCTGAGCACGATCCGGATGCGGCCACCTATCGTCTCCAGCTGCTTGGCCGCCTCCTCCGGCTCGCCGCCGATCGCCCCCATCATGTCTACGACAGCCGCCTGCCGGTCGTCGTAGAGCTCCTGCAAGTGGTACAGACGCGCGATGCGGCGGACCCAGTCGAAGTCGAGGAACTGCGTGGCGCGCGTGACCTGTGCCGTCTGCCAGGCCGCCGAGGAGAGAAGGGCGAAGTTGAAGCCGACCTGCGCGGAGTCGCCGCCGCCTTCCAGCGTGGCGACTTCGCTCGCCAGCGCCTCGAGAACGGCGATATGGTCGGCGCGCGTGCTTTGGATCTCCTCGAGGTTCCCACGCGCCTCGTCAAGGATGCTCGTCCGGGCGAGATCCGCCAGCACCTGGTTCGTCCGGTCTTCGCGCCACGCGTCCACTGCGAGGGCCACCAGAACCGCCAACATCACGGAGAATGCCTCGACGAGGAGCTCGGGGAGCTTGGACCTCAGAGTACCGGGCAACGGCTCAGTCTTCTCGGCGCGCGTCGGGATCCGCGTCCTTCGCCGCCTCCGACTCGCGCTCCCTCCATTTGAAGGCCTCGAAGACGGTGCGGCAGCCGTTGCAGTAGTACTGGCTCAGCGACAGCGAGCTACCGAAGGTGGAAAACTGCTCGCTCTCCTCGCTGCCGCAGAAGGGGCACTTGATCGCCGGGGGAAGCTCCTCCGTACGAAGCGGCCGGCCGAGCTCGGCGCTCGGCTCGCGATCGCTACGGCGACCCGGCCGGTCATCCCCGGAGTTCACGGTTCCACTGGGCTCCAGTCCATGGCTAGGCAGGCCCGGTCGAGAATCAGTCCATCAACAGGGGGCGGTTCTTGTCGCCCCGCACCCGGACCAGCGTGTCGGCGTCGGGGCCTCCTTCGCGGCTTCGACGGACATCCGGGTCCCATCCCTCCCAGGCCGGTTCCGCCCTGCTGCGCCAGGCGCCACCGTCCTCCTCGGCCAACCCGAGCCCCACGCTCTCGACGACGGGCGCCACGCGCTCGAGCCAGCGCGCTCTCAGGCCCGCCGCATCCTTGTCGGTAATGCCTCCATCGCACAGGGCGCGCGCGACTTCGTCATCGTCGGGCCCGAACCAGCGGACGCACGCCTCCCATACCGGAGCGAAAGCACTCTGCATCGCCTCGCGACCGGACTCGGTGCTCCCGAGTCGTGCCACCCAACCGCGGCCGTGCTCGAAGTGGAAACGCTCCTCGTCGAGCAGCTTGCTGACCTTGTAATGCACGGGCTCGAACCGGCTTTCCGCCATCGCCTCGAACTGAACGGAGAGCGCCGAGTCCAGGAGCAGGTTGAGCGCCAGAAGGTCCGTCCAGGCAGCGGCCGGGCCGTCCAGCAGCTCGCTGCTTCGATACTCCGGCGCCTCACGCCCGTGCTCGAGCTGGTTCGGGTCCTGGCCGAATTCGCGCAGCATCGCGTAGAAGATGCGGCCGTGGCCCCACTCGTCCTGGGCCATGGCCGAGCAGGCGATGCCCGCCTCCAGGGCCGGCGCGCCGAGGATCCAGTCGGAGTAGCGCATGCCCAGCAGCCGCTTGTTGTCCGCCAGGACCAGGATGAGGGCTCCGAGGTGCTCCCGAAGCTCCTCGGGCAGGTCGGCCGCCTTCGAGTACTTGCCTTCTTCCGTCACCCTGAATCTTCCTTCCGGTGTCGCCCGATCAGGTGAGCGCTTCGGCCGAGGGGTGCAGCGTGAACGGCTGCTCGCCCCGGTTGACGGGGTGGAACGCGTCGCGGGGCGCCACGATCATCTCGAACCACTTCGCCTCGTCGTACGTCTGCCAAGCGTAGACCCTGCCCAGGTCCGGGTTCGGCGCTTCGACGCAGCCGATGTGCTCGAAATGGTCCGCTCTCTTGCGACGAGCGAACACCTCCCAGAGTCGATCACCATCAGCCATCTGTCCTCCCTGTGGTTGGGCAGGCCGTCGGGGGGCCGTCGTGTGGCGCAGCGTTCAGGTGATCAGCGCGATGCCGGCTTCCTCGAGGATCCGGCGACCCCTTGCACTGATCCGAGCCGTGGTCCATGGAGGATCCCAGACGACCTCCACGTCGACTCGCTCGACTCCGGGCTCCCGGAGCAGACGGTCCCGCACATCCCACTTTATGAAGTCGGTGCACGGGCACGCCGTGGCGGTGAAGGTCAGCTCGACGGTGACCACGCCGATCGTCTCATCGGCCGACACCCCGTAGATCAAACCCAGATCCGCAAGCGATATCGCGAATTCCGGATCCGAGATCTCGTACATCGCCCGCCGGGCCCGCTCGGCAAGATCCACGGGGGGCTCGGCCCACTCGGGCGGCGGCGGAAGCGCCCGGCCCACACCCATCGTCTCGGCGAGCACGGCCGAGAAGTCCATCCCCTCCTCGAGGGAGACCGGCGGCTCCGGCCCGGAAGGCACCCTGCCGAGCTGAACCAACGTCACGCTTCGAGCAGCCCTTCGACCGAGTACCGGCTCACTCGCATCCACTCCACGAACTGTTCGTTCATCGGCCCCCGGGCGCGCCAGCGATCCCACACCTGATCCCATGTGATGGGCTCGTCCAGGAGCCAGTGCTTCGCATCGGGATCGTACTGGACCGGAAACTCGAACTCGAGCTCCACCTCCTCGGTGCCCGGATTGACGTGAGCCGGCACCTCGATGCTCAGCTCGTCACAGAGCGGCACGACGGCCTTCAGCCAGGTCTGCCGCAGTTGATCGTTGGTCATCCCCTTGAGCTTGAAGTCGAGCTGTGCGTTGTGGTGCTTCTTTTCATCCGGCATCCCGAACCACTCGACGCCCATGGGAAACATCCAGTCCACCGCGGCCTGCACCATGTCACGGGCCTCGCCCCCGGCCTCGCACAGACGCCTCATCCACACCTCGCCGTGCCGGAGGTGGAAGTTCTCCTCCATGCCGACCTTGACGAGTCCGCGCTTCAGCGGCCCGTAGCTCGTGTGCCGATGCACGTCGCCGAGCAGCGTGATGCCGGCCCGGTCGTACAGGCCGTTGGCCGTCACGAGCTCCGCCCAG
>JBDGZR010000173.1:0-6195 GCA_039588495.1 Gemmatimonadota bacterium
GGGCTCGCCGACGAACGGCGATCCCCGCATCGCAATGGTCGCCTGCGGTACGGTCGCGAGATTGTTGAGCGAGAAGAGGTCGCCCTGCTCCGTACCAGCATCGTAGGGCATGAGATCGATGCTCAGGCTTTCGGTCCACGCATTGCCGTCCCACAAGCTCAGGCCCGAGACCCCCACGAACCAGTCGGGGCTCGGGGCGACCATGGAGATCAGCGAGACCGCCGGGTGATCAAGGTCGATCTGGAACATCGTCTCCGTCTCAGCGGGGAAGCCGAACATCCCCGCTGACGTGACTTGCTCGCCGGCCGTGCCGGTGCCGATGCGAGTCGCGCTCTCGCCAGCTAAGAGCCCCGTGTTTCCCAGCTCAGCCACGGCTTCGATACCGGGGGTGGCGAGACCTCCGGCCTCCCAGAGTGGTACCCCCGTGGAGTGGGTGGCTCCGATGAGAGTCGTGAAGTGGGCGCTGGGGGGGAAGGGCAAACTGGCGTGGGCCGCGCTCCAGACTCCCTCGAAGACAAGCTGGTAGTGGACCGGCTGAGCGATGACTGGGTTCGCCGCGGAAGTTAATCGTCCACCCAAAGGGCTCTCTTGAGGAGGAGGCTCCCTACAGGCGAGGGGGCTCTTGCGCCGCCCCTGCGAATCAAGATTCGGCACCCAACCGGCACCCAGAGCGATGGTCGGGCGCATCGCTCAGTAACGTAACTGGCTGGAATCGCTGGAGCCGACGGCCGGACTCGAACCGGCGACCTGCTGATTACGAATCGCTTTCGCGTCGTTTCCGCCGGCGTGCACGGGCGTCCATAGTCGTTCACCGGCTGGGGCTTGGGCGGAACGCGGGATTCCGCCGGCGTCCACCGAGCGCGTGGGTGTCCGCTCCCGTTGCTATCGCGTTGCTGTCAGCCTCCGGTGCCACAACCCCGTTCACCCAATCATTCGAGGATCTTGGAGGGTCGTCCCAAGGACCGCCGGGCCACGCGCTTCCGCTGGCGCCCAGGATATCGGAGGCCGCCAGCGTGGCGGGAGGCTCCTCAGGGAAGCCCGGCGCTGCGGAGATCGCGCGGGGCGGAGCTCATGATCTGCTTCCACCCGGGGATGATCTCCAGCGCCTCGTCGGTCGCCAGCTCCGGTCGGACTCGCTGGATCTCGGTCACGATCGCGCTGGCCCGGTCGTGCCGGCCTTCGCGCTCGTAGTGGGCCGCGAGCACGATCCGGGCCATGAGATTGTCCCGGTTGGCAGCTCGTACCTGTTCCAGTAGCTCCATTGCGTCTTCGGTCCGACCCGCGCCGAGATTCACGAACGCCATGCTCAGCAGCAGCGGCGTCGGGGGCCGCGGACTGAGGCGGAGTGCCTGTCGGATCGACCGGGTCGCCTCGAGCATGTGGCCCTGCTGCGACAGAGCGAGCCCTCGCAGCGTGTGCGGCCAGGGGACGCTCGGCGCGCGCTCGATCGCCCGG
This sequence comes from Gemmatimonadota bacterium, assembly GCA_039588495.1. GTDB lineage: Bacteria > Gemmatimonadota > Gemmatimonadetes > Palauibacterales > Palauibacteraceae. The sequence goes on from JBDGZR010000173.1 coordinate 1,456, forward strand.
TCTGCCCCGGCGACCGCCTGCGACAGATTGCCTCGGAAGAAGTTCACGTAGGCGAGCGTGAGGTGACCCGCCGGCCAGGACGAATCGATCTCGATGGAGCGGCGAGCCAGCTCCTCGGCACGGTCGAGGAGCGTCCCGTCTCGGTTCCAACCGTTCGAGAACTCGGTGACGTAGGTGTTTCCCAGGAACGCGTAGGAAGGCGCGTATCCCGGATCGGCCTCGATGGCGAGCTCGAAGAGCCGACGCGCCTCCTCGTTGCCTGCCCGCGTGAAACCCAGCATCTGGGAGACACCCTTCCAAGAGGCCTCTCTCGCCGTCAGGTTCTGGGGCGTGATGCGCGTCAGTCGCTGAGTCTCGGCTTCGGCCGTTGCGACACCCGCCGCCCCCAGGATTTCCGCGGCGATCTCGGACTGAAGCGTGAAGATGTCGGAGAGATCCCGGTCGTAACGCTCGCTCCAGAGATGGCCACCCGTGGTGGCATCGATGAGCTGCGCGGTGATCCGGACCCGGTCCCCCGACTTCCGCACGCTCCCCTCGATCACATAGCGCACCCCGAGCTCGCGCCCGATGTCCTCCACCTTCACGCGCTTGTCCTTGTAGGTGAAGGCCGAGTTGCGCGAGATGACGAAGAGGAACGGGTTGCGCGCGAACTCGTTGGTCAGATCCTCCGTGATGCCGTCGCTGAAGTATTCCTGCTCTGGATCCCCGCTCATGTTCTCGAAGGGCAGCACCACGAGCGAGGGCTTGTCGGGAAGGGGCGGATCGACCGGCGGTCTGCTGACGCCAGCGAGGTCGATCAACAGGCCCAGGGGTCGTGGCCAGCTCGCCCAGAGGCCCCCGCCGAGGACGATCAGCAACGCCGCCGTCGCGGCGAGGTGCAGCCGACGCGGGCGCTTCCGCGGCGTCGCCGGACCACGGATCGGGGCGCTGGGCTGCACCCGGTAGACGTGGACCCGGTCCGGGATGTTCTTGACCGTCTGGTCGCCCAGGTCGGTGAAGCCGACTTCCAGCTTGTTGCGTACCTGCTCGTGCACCGTGGCCGAGATGCAGATGCCGCCAGCCTCGGCGAGGGATTCCAGGCGAGCGGCGATATTGACGCCATCGCCGTAGACCCGGTCCCCGTCCGTCGCCACGTCGCCCATGTGGACGCCGATCCGGAAGTCCATGCGGCGTTCCGCTGCGAGGCTCGCGTTGAGCGCTCGGAGCACCCCCTGGATCTCGACGGCGGCGCGGACCGCATCGAGCGCGGTCGGAAACTCGGCGAGGACGTTGTCGCCGGGGGCATCTACCACGCGGCCGCGGTGTTGTCGGACACGCATCGTGATCTCTTCGCGGTAGTCCGAGAGCGTCCGGATCGTCGCCGCCTCGTCTTCAGCCATGAGGCGGCTGTAGCCGACGACGTCGGCGGAGAGAATCGCGGCGAGCTTGCGATCGATGGGCTCAGCCATCGCACCTTCCGTGTGCGCTGGAGTCTACTTCGGCCGCGCGCAAGCGTCTTCTCCCGCGCCCCGGATCACTCGGAGAGTGCGCCCGGGATCGTGGGTGCGTCCGCGTCCATTAGGGGCATCGGAGCGCTGCCGACATCCTCTCGGCGGGGGGCCCGCTGGCCGAAATGTACGCGCGCCTGTGCACCGGTCCGTTGTGGTCCGGTTGCCATCGAACGAGCTCGGGGCTCGTTTTCTCGGCCGGGGGGTGGGACAACCCGCTGGATCCGCTTATCAGTCTGATCGGATCGCGGGTAAACGCCGTTCACGATCTGCTGATCGGCGATCACGAAGTCGATTCCCCTGATCCCGGTGTCCGTGGAGATTCAGCTGCCGGTCTGCGGGGCCGTCCCGCCGACGACTACCAGCGCCCTGAGCCGAAGGCTACCAGACTCGATTGGAGCAGGCTGTGGCCGGTCAGCTACAACGCCTCGTGAGGAGGCGGCCGTCTACCTGGGCATCTCTGCCACGGTCTCCTGCGTGCAGATCTGAGCGTACCGACCACGAGCAGCCTCAAGGTTGGCTAGCGTGTTCTCCTGACTGTGGCAGATCGCGTCCCACGTAGCGATGAGTTTCGGAGTCTCGCGCTGTTGGCACGCCAGCATGGCGGCGATCTGTCTGTCGATTGTCTCGAGGTTCTCGACTGCTGAACGTTTTTCGATGAGCCGTCGTTTGGCGTGCAGGAGTACGTCGAGGACGATCTGGTTTCCTTCGGCCAGAGAGAGCACCTTCTCCTTGTGGGACTTGCGGAGCCACGCTTCGCAGGTCGAATCGGCGAAGGATCGTGCGGCCAACAAGAGCAGCAGGAGGATGGCAACTGAGGTGCGCACCTATGATTTCGAGCGCGCGGACCCGCGGCCCTTGTGGCTAGACAACGGCTCGGAACACGAACGGAGTACGCTTCCGGTCGCGCAGTCCTTGACTTCCTCGAAATACCAGTCGGCGCGTCGGTCGATCCGGCGATCGAGTTCGACCCACGTGCCGCTTGACGACCGGTATTGGCCCATGCGCAACTCCAGCGTTGGCCTACGCGTGTCATGGGAGCGAACCTTGATTCGGATGGACTCCCGAATAGAGAGATGCTCGGAATCGGGGATCATCTGCGAAGCCTCCGGGTTGCTGACGCCGCTGCCGCCTACCGGACCTGGCGCTCGGCCGCCGGCCTGCGGGAACGCCCCGCTGACGACTGCCAATGCGCTGAGCCACAAGCTACCAGACTCGATTGGAGCAGGCTGTGGCCGGCCAGCTGCAGGGTCGTTAGAAGGCGGCCGGCTCCCTGAGCATGTCGCTCTGAACGACCTCACGAAATCTCGGATCGAAGAAGGTCTCCCCAAACTGTGCCCACCAGCTTCGGATGCCAGGAGCGTTCATGAGAGCACGACAGGACTGGACTTGCGAGTTCCAGTAGATCGCATCGATGGAACCGTTTAGAAACATGAAATAGAGACCTTCGAATCCCCTGAATACTTGGAGCAGGTAGGCGTTGAACTGCGTCCGCTCCTCCAGGTCGAGCTTGTCAGGCTCCTGGCTTCCAGTGCGAAAGACGCGAGTGAGGTCGCGGTTGTGGGAGAGCAGCAGATTGACATCGGCCGCAGCCGAAACGTACGCTTGGTGCGTCGCCGAGCGTACAGTTCGGGTGTTCTGGCGAATCTGGGTCGCGAGGTAGGCGAGCGTCCCAAGTGTGGCGATTGCTGCGACGAACTCACCGATGTTTCCAAGATCGCCCAGTGTCATGTACGACTACCCACCCCGGAACGCTTGCACGCAGCCTAGGTCGTGTTGCGCTTCAAATGTGAAGCCAAGCGGCGAATCTACACGAAGTCAATGGAACTGCCCGGCAAGAGTTCCCGAGGTTTTGTGCGCACTTCCGGCTCCGAAACATCGCCGTGAATAGCTGTAGCGATAACGCGCTTGGTCACATCGCTGAGGTAGGAATGGAGCGTCTTATGCAGCTCCTGGAACTCCGGCCAGATCTCGTCGTTGATGAGTTGCTTCGGCGCACGGACCATCACGGTGTTCCGCCGTTGCCCCGAGTAGCGGTACGGATCGAGACCGCTCCGCCGCAGCAACGCAATGAAAAGGGCCTTCGCCCACGCATCCGGCAGCGTGAACTTGAACTCAAGCAACTCGCCGGCGCGGACTTCGTCCAGTCGGTCTCTTACGCGACTGGCAGCTTCCTCCGCCGCGACTCGCTCGCCGTCTGACGAAGCTCGCGAGAAGAGCGCTTCGATTCTGCGAAGCTTGTCGATCAGCCGCTGTTCGTCTGTCAAGTTTCCTCAGTACGTTGAATGCGACCTCGTCACGCCGCCCAACGGACCAGCGCTCAGCTGCCGGCCTGCGGGAACACTCCCTTGACGACGATCAGCGCCTTGCCGAAAGCTACCAGAATCGACAGGCGCGGGCCGTGGCCGGGCAGCTGCAGCGCCATGTTATGCGGCTCAGTGCACGGCGTTCGCACGCTGAGCGATCGTATCCGGTCATTCCGTCGCGGGCTCTCATCCCCGGACCTTCGGCTAGAACGCAGCTTGTATGTCTTGGGCCCACGACGAGCCTGCTCACTCGGTCGAACTTCCTACGCGCGCTGATCCGATTCTTCTAGCGCCGCATGGAGATTGCGATGAAAGTGGATGATCGCGCTCTCGAAGTGACCGAAGGTGAAGTGCTCGTTCGCTCCGCTCTTGCTCTCTGCGAGCGCGCGGTCTTCCGGAGCACCTGTCTGGGTCACGAACTGCGCGTCTCGCTTCGCCGTCTCCGCTGCAGCCGGGTCTCCGCCGGTATGCGCCAGGGAATAGGCGATACTCCGAGTTCGGCCGGGGGCAATGGGCTCGAGCACGACCAGGATCGTGTGATGAGACAAGACGGTGACAAGCGCATTCGGAAACAGGTGGTAGACGTATGTGACTCGGCCTTCGATGCGGCGCTCTGCCTCCGGAACGTCGGCCAGCTTCTCGATGCGTCGAAAGGGGAACGTCACGCGGCTGTTCCGCCCGCAGTGCTCGACTACGTTCAGGTTGTCGTAGCCGTACGGGTAGAAGGTCTTCGGATGGCCGAAGCGGATGTGGTAGCCCTCGATGGATCCTTCGATCGAGACCTTCCAGTTGAAGTCGGCTTCATTGTCGTGCGTATCAGTCAGGTCCGGGGCCGCTGCGATCGAGTCGGGCAGCCCCTCCCCGGGATCCTGCTCGCTCGGCTGCCCACTCTGGGTGATGAAGACGATCCCGGATCTTTCCTGGGCGAGAACGGGGACGAGGCCATG
>JBDGZR010000174.1:0-6159 GCA_039588495.1 Gemmatimonadota bacterium
TGACGACGAAGCCCGGCGGCACGTTGATGCCGATCCGGGTCATCTCGCAGAGGTTGGCGCCCTTTCCGCCCAGAAGGCGCTTGTCCGTCCCGTCGCCCTCGGCGAACGACCATATCCACTTCGTGCCCTCTGCCTGCGTCGTCCCATCAGCTATCGCGGGTGTGTCGATCGTTTTTTCGGTCATCACCTTCGTCCTCGGGTTCCCCGGCCTCTGGCCATCGCCTTCGAGAAGCCGGAGCTCGGGCCTATCCGCCGCCCAGACAGGGCGACCAGGCCGGAAAGTAATCGTTGGCCGGATGGTCGGTCAGGTTGACGGCGGGAGCTCCGTCCATCCCCACGACGAACACGTCGGCCTGCTCGTTCGGAATCGCCGTGTAGGCAACTCGGTCCCACAGGGGAGAGGGAGAGCTGGCTCCACCTACCCCCGCGTCGCGGGCCAGCGTTTGCTCATCGAGCGTGTCGAGATCGATGACGAAGACCCGCCCGCGGCCCTCGGCCCCTTCTCCGAGGAGCACGGACCGCTGGCCCGGGGACCAGCCGTGAGGCTCGCCGGGTCCCGTGGCGATCTGCTGCGGCTCGCCGTCGATCGCGCTGACGATGAACACGGCGCGGCCTTCGGCGAACGCCACCATCCGGCCCGCTGGCGCCCACACCGGCCTGAACATCCGGTATGCCCGCGATCCGGAGACCTCCACGACCGCCTTTTCCTCCCGCCCATCCGGGGTCGCGACCCGAAGCGACGTCTCATCGCCTCTTCTGGCGGCAAAGGCGATCATCTCTCCGTCAGCCGACCATTCCGGGAACATGTAGCTCCCCTCGACGTCGGTCAGCTTCTGCCATTCGCCCCCATCCAAATCGGCGACGTAGACCGAACTGGTGCCGCCCGTCTCCAGGGCCGACGCGAACGCCACCCGGCGCCCATCCGGCGACCATGAGAACCCCATGGAGATCGGGTAGGCGCCGTGCCTCACCAGGTCGCTGCCGTCCGGCTTCACCGTGTAGAGAAAGGCATGGAACCTCAGAGCGGTGAACGGCTCGAAGAGCTTCTCGTCTTCCGAAGTCACCGACAGAAAGGCGATCCGCTTCCCGTCGGGCGACCATTCAATCTGAAGCGCCCCCGGCACCGACACGACGAGCTCCGCCTCGCCGCCGTCGGGATTGATGACGTAGATCCCGGGCGCTTCCGTCCGATCCGACGAGAAGGCGATCAGGGTCCTGCAATCCTGGCTACCCTCCGGAACCGGAGAGCGCTCCGCGGCCTGGGCACGCACATCGCTCGGCGTCGTCAAGGCACCCACGATCGCTGCGAGCGCGAGGATTCTGCCGATTCTCATCACGTGCCGCTGTCCTCTGGCGTGGAGGTTCGATTCAGACTCGGCCGATCGCTCTGAAGTTAGAGAGCCAGGCTCCCGAACTCTACTGCGCCCCCTCAGCAAGACGCCGAGGAATCGCTATATTCTAACAACATTCTAATGACATGCTCGTCCTTCGCTGGAAGCGTCGCTCGAAGTGCCAGTAAGGGCGCTCAAACCCCGGCCCACCGGCGGAAGACACCGACACATAAGCAAGGCAGAGATCATATGGCGACAGTTACACCTTCCCCCAGCAGAGGAGGGACGGACGCTTCGGAGACCTCGGGCAAAGCGGCAGAGTGGAAGGGGCTCGCCCCCGGAGTCGTGATCAACGCGGCGGCGTGGACGGAACAGGCCGAGCGTGTTCTGACCCCGGGCGCGGTTTCCCTGATCGCGGCCCTGCACGGCGCTCTGCAGGAGGAACGGCTGGAGCTGCTTCGGCAGCGAGCCGACCGGCAGCGGAGCTTCGATGAGGGGGCCGTGCCGGAGTACGTCGAGGGTGAGGCCGCCGAGCGAGCGCGGGGAGATTGGACGGTTGCCCCTCTGCCCAACGATCTGCTCGTCCGGAGGGTGGAGATCACTGGCCCGATCAGCGACGCCAAGATGGTGATCAACATGCTGAGCCGGACCGCGGCGGGCATGCGGGCGGATGCGGCAATGCTCGACTTCGAGGACTCCATGAAGCCGTCGTGGCCGAACGTCATGCAGGGCCTCGTGAACCTGATCGGAGCGGCGGAGGGCACGCTGACCTTCGTGAAGCCGGCCGCCGGCGACCAACCGGAGAAGATCTACGCGCTGGACCCCCAGGACATGCCTATCCTAATGGTGCGGTGCCGAGGGCTGCACCTCGACGAAGCGAATCTGCAGGTGGATGACGAGCCGGTCTCGGGAGGGCTGATGGACCTCGCGCTCTCCGCCTTCCACACGGCCCGGGTGCTCCTGGCCCAGGGCAAGACGCCCAAGTACTACGTGCCCAAGGTCGAGCACTACCTGGAGGCGCGGTGGTGGAACCGACTCCTCACGCTCTTGGAGAAGGAGCTGGGCCTCCAGATCGGGGCGCTGCGCGCCACCTTTCTCATCGAGACCCTGCCGGCGGCGTTTCAGATGGAGGAGATCCTCTACGAGCTCCGTGACCACGCGGCCGGCCTCAACGTGGGACGCTGGGACAAGATCTTCAGCGACATCAAGGTCCTCAAGGAGCACTCGGACCGCGTCATGGCCGACCGTGGCTCCATCTCGCTGAACCGCCCGTGGATGAAGAACTACGCCATGCGGCTCATCAAGATCTGCCATCGGCACGGGGCGTTCGCCATGGGCGGCATGGCGGCGTTCACCCCCGGCAGCACCCGAGAGCTGAGAGAGGAGCAGACACGCAAGGTCGTCGAGGACAAGGAGTTCGAGTTCAGCCTCGGCCACGACGGGTGTTGGGTCTCCCACCCGTACTTTATCGGCCCCGCCCTGACGGCCTTCCCGCGGGAGAACCAGCTCGAGATCGTGCCGGAGATCGATGACCGACCGGAGCTTCTCCCGGAGTCCACACCACCCAGGACGATCGAGGGGCTGCGCAAGAACGTGCGCGTAGGCATCGGTTACCAGAAGGGCTGGAACCAGGATATTGGCTGCGTGGCGTGGGACGACTTGATGGAGGACCTGGCAACGCTCGAGATCTCTCGGGCGCAGACGTGGCAGTGGTTGCGTCACCAGGTCGAGCTGGAGAACGGCCATCGGGTGACCCGTGAGCTCGTCGGAGAGGTTTTCCGTGAGGAGCTCGAGAGGATCGAGGACGAGATTCGCACAGCGATGCAGGGCCGCCCGGAGGCGGCGGTGCAAGCCGAGATCTCCCGCTATGCCGCGGCTGCCGCCGACGCGCAGGCGGTTTTTACGGAAGAGGAGTTCCGGCCTTTCCTTTGCATGAGTTCGGATATGGTCGGCATGTGAACCCGTAGCCCGCAGCCCGCCGGCGCGCGAACGCCCACCCAAGGCAGGATCGCCGGGACGAACAGTAACCCATTTCCTGTCAAGGACATCACGACCCGGAGAGCGAGATGATCATGGTGGCAAACCCCGTAGAGGAACTGGTGAAGGACTGGCGAGACAACCCGCGCTGGAAGGGGATCGAGCGGCCCTACACGGCGGAGGACGTCGTCCGACTGCGCGGCAGCGTGAAGATCGAGTACACGCTGGCGAGGGTCGGGGCCGAGAAGCTGTGGAAACACATGCAGGAAGAGCCCTACGTCCGCGCCCTCGGCGCGGTTACCGGCAACCAGGCAATGCAGCAGGTGAAGGCGGGTCTGAAGGCCATCTACTGCTCGGGCTGGCAGGTGGCGGCCGATGCCAACCTGGCCGCCGCGACGTACCCGGACCAGTCCCTTTATCCCGCCGACTCCGTCCCGGCACTCGTTCAGCGCATCAACAACGCGCTCCAGAGAGCGGATCAGATCCACTTCGCGGAGGGCGACACCAGCGTCGACTGGTTCCAGCCGATCGTCGCGGACGCCGAGGCCGGCTTCGGCGGCATTCTGAACGCATTCGAGCTGATGAAGGCGATGATCGCGGCCGGCGCGGCCGGAGTGCACTTCGAGGACCAGCTCTCATCGGCCAAGAAGTGCGGGCACATGGGCGGCAAGGTGCTCGTTCACACCTCGCACGCCGTGGACAAACTGATCTCGGCTCGCCTGGCCGCGGATGTGCTGGGGGTCCCCACCCTCGTGATCGCGCGAACCGACGCCAACGCCGCCGGGTTGCTGACGATCGACGTGGATGAGTGCGACCGCGAGTTCATCGTCGATGACGAACGAACGCCCGAGGGGTTCTTCCGGGTGCGCCCGGGCATCGATCAGGCGATCGCCCGTGGCCTCGCCTACGCGCCGTACGCCGATGTGGTCTGGTGTGAGACCGCGCACCCCGACCTGGAGGAGGCACGTCGCTTCGCGGAGGCGATCCACGATCAGTTCCCCGGCAAGCTCCTGGCGTACAACTGCTCGCCCTCCTTCAACTGGAAGGCGAATCTGGACGACACGACGATCGCGAAGTTCCAGGGCGAGCTCGGGGCGATGGGATACAAGTTCCAGTTCGTGACGCTGGCCGGCTTCCACTCGCTCAACTACACCATGTTCGAGCTCGCCCGTGGTTACGGGGAGCGCGGCATGTCGGCCTACGTCGAGCTGCAGGAGCAGGAGTTCGAGGCCGAGGAGGTGGGTTACACCGCGACCCGGCACCAGCGCGAGGTCGGGACGGGCTACTTCGACGCCGTGAGCGAGGTGATCACGGGCGGAGCCTCTTCCCTGGGCGCCCTTGCCGGCTCCACGGAGGACGAGCAGTTCTTCGAGGACGAGAAGGAGAAGGAAACCGAGACCCCCGTGAGGGCTCCCGGCTCCCCGTGCGCCGGCCCACTGAGCTCGCTCAGCTAGGTGCCACCCACCAGGCAAGGGGGCGGAGATGCCGTCCCCTTGCCGGTAGCTTGGATGATCTCGAGACCCGACGAAAGCTAGACGGGCAGCCGGACGACGCGTCCGACGATCCTCAGGAAGCCTGCCAACGCATCCAGGACACCGCGGACGGCGTCCAGGTCCTCCATGGCCTTCTCGAGAGCCACCCTGCCCCGCTCCAGGGGACCCTCGTTCGCCTTCAGATCCCCTCGGATCGTCCTCAGGTCGGCGTTCCCGAGGCGGAGGCGCGCCCTCTGGGCACGAAGCAGGCTGCGGGCGGCCTCGGAGACCTCCTCTTCGGATCTCCCCTCCAGCGCCAGATCCCACTCCGAGGACATCATCGCGAGGATGGTCTTCCGAAGCTCGGACACGGTCTGTCTCCGAATCTCGAACGGCCCCACGTCAGCTCGCCTCCGGTCTCGCGACGTTCTCGATCAGATCGAGAATGCGGTCGATGTCGCCGATCAGGGCCTGCATGTCGGAGATCCCGAGTCGATCTTCGACCAGCTTCACGAAGGAGGTCTTCAACCCTTCCGCGGCGTCGCCCGCGGCGTCCGCCGACTCGACGGAAACGGCTGCCTTGAGGATCTCCCTTCGGCTCGTGGGCCATCTGCGCGGGAGCTGGCGGGTGCCGCGGAACGGCCGGACGATCTCCGTCGTCGCCCGCATCGCCGCCTGCTGCAAATCCAGCTCACGCTCGATGACCGACGCGTGGGCTTTCAGCTCCCGCTCCAGCGCGGCGCTCCGGAAACCGGCCACCGCGATCTCGACGACCGCCCCCGTGAAGTCGCCGACCTCCCGGTTTCCCACCTTCGCCATCTTGATCCGCTCATCCAGAGCGCCGAGCGACGTCACGATCTCCTCGGTCGCCGCGCCGATCCCAGTGGGCCCATCGCTCTCCGCCAGGGCGGCGAGAGCCAGGAAGTAGGCACGAAGGAGGTGCCCGTGCTGGCGGAGATCCGACAGAAGGCTCAGACGGTCCCTGAGCAGTCTGTTGGAGTCGACGAGATCCTTCGCTCGTTCGGCGGCATCGGGCAATCGTTCCCTCGCCACCATCAGCACGTGCGAATCGGCGTCGATGGCGGCATCGCCCGCCTCCTCCAGGAAGGCATCCGCGGCGTCGACGTACGCCACACCGGCGTCGGCGAATTCCCTGAATCCCCCGACTCTGGCCGTGGTCGTGCAGGCGGAGAGAAGTACGGTGGCGAGCGTGAGTGCCGAAGGGCGAACGGAGCAAACGGCGGATGGGCGGGACGGCGCGCGGTGGCGAGGGGCACGTAAGCTCACACCATCGGGATGCCCGGACTCATCGAGACCTTACGGCAAGACCTACGAAGGGGGATAGCGCTCGTAGTCCGGCACGGTCCGGCCGTTCGGAT
>JBDGZR010000175.1:0-5344 GCA_039588495.1 Gemmatimonadota bacterium
CGGCGAGGGAACCGCGTACGGACCGGAACTCCGAACGGCGACCCAGCAGCTCACCGTGTCGGAGATCGCAGGGCGGTTGTGGAACCACTCCGCTCTCATGGAGCAAGCCATGCGAACCCGCGGCGTCGGGTTCCCCAGGTTCGATGGCTCCGAGATGGCAAACCTGATCGCCTTCCTCTACTACCTTCGGTTCTACGAGACGGAAGGCGATGTCCAGATCGGTGAGCGCCTGTATGTGCAGAAGGGGTGCGCCGCCTGCCATGGGCGAGACCAGGCCTCGGTAGCGCCAGCCCTGTCCGAATCGGAAGCCGTACTCTCGCCGCTCGGCCTGGCCGCGGCCATGTGGGAGCACGCACCCTCCATGTTCGACCTGGTGGAGGAGGAGAACAGGGAATGGCCACGCTTCGAAGGCGACGAGATGCGGGACCTTTCCGCGTATCTCAGAGCCCTGGGCGCGGAGCAATGATCCGGGGGGTGTTTGTTTTAGGGCGCGGGAGTAGGAGATCCGGTTTTTGGAGGATACGATGAGTAAGAGCAATGCTTTCGCTCTGTTCGCCCGCGGCGGAGCCTTGAGAGCCGCGCAATGTCTCGCCGCCATCCTGCTATTGCTTCCGCTGCGCTCGATCATCGCTCAGGCGCCGCCGGAACCGGCGGTGAACGCAGCCGCCGGCTCACGCGTGTTCGGAGCCAAGGGATGTGTCAAATGCCACGCGGTCAAAGGGTTAGGCGGCTCGGAAGGACCCGATCTCGGACGGACGCCCAGACTCCGATCGTTCTACGACCTCGCAGCGGACATGTGGAACCACGGCCCGGAGATGGTCGAGCGGATGCGAGAGCTGGACATCCGCCGACCGCGTCTGAGCTCAAGGGAGACCGGCGATCTAATCGCCTTCCTGTTCACCGTCGAATACTTCGATCCTCCCGGGGATCCCGGCGCCGGCGAAGCCACGTTCAACGAGAAGCGGTGCGTTTTGTGCCACCAGGTAGGTGGAGTCGGCGGGGTGGTCGGTCCCGATCTCAATCGCCTCGGTCAGACGCCGTCGCCGATCCAGGTCGCGACTGCGATGTGGAACCACGGCTCCGCGATGGCCGAGAGCTTGCGAGAGCGAGGAATCGTTCGCCCCACCTTCACGGGGGCCGAGCTGATCGACCTGATTGCCTACCTCAAGTCATCGTCCGGCGGCCCCTCGGATGAGTCCCTTTATGTCCTGCCAGGCCGCGCCGCTGAAGGGCGCCAGCTGTTTCTGGAAAAAGAGTGCTCCCGTTGCCACGGTTCCCCGGGAGGAAGTGTACAAGAAGGGCCTGATCTTGCCGAACGTGCAGCTCATCGGAGCCTGACAGAGTTCGCCGCGGCGATGTGGAACAAGCAGCCGAGAATGCTGCGGGCCATGAGAGCGCGTGGAATCGGGGAGATCCAAATCCAGCCCGCCGAGATGGCCGATCTAGTCGCCTACCTGTACTCGCTGCGCTACTTCGCCGAATCGGGCTCTCGGCAAAGGGGAAGGCTACTCGTCCGCCAGAAAGGGTGCTTGGAGTGTCATTCGTTGAACGGTCAAGGAGGCTCAGCCGCGGGTGACCTGTCTCGGCCCGAGGGCTTGAACACACCAGCTAGTGTCATCTCGGCGTTGTGGAATCACACGGTGATCGGGGAGGAGCAGGCGTCCGCGGAGGAGGCTTTTTGGCCAGTCTTCAGACCCAGCGAAATGGCGGACCTTACGGCCTTCCTCCAAACGCAAGAACCGCCTCGCTGACTATCGGCCACGGCGCTGCACCTAGGCTCCGAACTTCACGAACTTTCCGGCAGCGGCCGTGGCGAGGGGCATCAGCTCTCGCCCGCGCCTGACCCCATCGCCCGCCTTGGCGCACGGTCTCTCCCCGAAGGCCTCTGCTCCGCGACCTCGAGCGACGTTGGACCAGAGCAGATAGGGCACGGGATGCCAACTGTGCGCGCGGAGGAGCGAGGGGGTCGAATGGTCGCCGGTGACGAGCACCACATCCGGCCGCACATCCATCAGCGCCGGAAGGATCCGGTCTACCTCTTCGATCACGGCCACCTTGCGGTCGAAGTCCCCGTCTTCGCCGGCCTTGTCGGGCGGCTTGAAGTGGAGGAAGAAGAAGTCGTGCCCCAAGGCCGCGTCGTCCAGCGCCGTGACGAGGGCGGAGGGATCCTCGTCGACGGCGATCGCCTCCATGCCTACCAGCTTGGCCACACCGCGATACATCGGGTAGGCGGCGGCCGCGAAGGCCCGCATGCCGAAGGCATCCGGAAAGCTCGGCCAGTCGGGGAGGACCGAAAAACCGCGAAGTAGGACCATGTTCGCGGCCTGCTCTCCGGCCAGCACGTCGCGCGCCGCCCTCAGCCATTCGCTCACCAGTGCCGCGGTGGCCTGCGCGGCCGTCGAGTCCGCGGTCACGTGGAGAGGCGGAACGCCGGTCCTGCCCGGGTCGGTGTCGGCCAGATCGGGGCTCATGGGCCCGGGGGGTCGCAGCACGAGAAGGAAGCGATGCTCCTTCACGGCCCGCACGAAGACCTGGGCCTCTCCGTTGGGAATCCCCTCGAGCGCCTCGACCAGCCGCTCCGCCTCTGCGGTCGGGATCCGGCCGGCCCGCCGGTCCGTGACGTTCCCCGTGCCGTCCACCGTACAGAAGTTCCCCCGTACGGCGATGTCGCCCGGCTCGAGCGGGAAATCGATCCCGAGGGCTTCCAGCACGCCGCGCCCGATCCTGTACCGGAGCGGATCGTAGCCGAAGAGGGCCAGGTGACCGGGACCACTGCCGGGCGTGATGCCGGGACCGACGGGGTCGTGGAGTCCCACCTCGGCGGTCCAGGCCAGATCGTCCAGATTGGGCGTGCGCGCCGCCTCCAGCTCCGTCGGGCCGCCCGGCTCGAGGGGCAGGCCCCCGAGCCCGTCGAGCACGAGCAGCACGACTTTCGTCTCGGACGGCTGGACGAGGTCTGCGTAGTCTGCCAGTCTCGGACCTTCGGCGTCGCTCACTCCCGCTCTCCCCGACTACCGAGCACGGCCACCAGCGGTACCTCCTCCCCCTCCCTCAGGACGACGACCTTCACCGTGTCGCCGGGGGCATGGGATCGGAGGGCGTCCGTGAAGACGTACAGATCCTCGATCTCCTCCCCGTCAAATCGGATGAGGACATCACCCTTTTGCATGCCTGCCTGCTCAGCCGGAGAGCCTGCTCGCACTCCGCTCAGCCGAACCCCGAAGTCCACAGGTGCGAAGTCGGGCACCGTGCCCAGATACGCCCCGTAGCCGCCCTCGCGTGCCGGAGGTGGGGCCTCGGTCCGCTGCAGGGTGAGCCGGGTCGGCCGCTCGGCTATCCGCTCCGCGATGCCCGCGACCAGCGCTGAGACGGTGAACAGACCCTCCACGTCGATGAGCTCCCAGTCGTCCGACGGCTTGTGGTACTCGGAGTGGACGTTGGTGAAGAAGTGGAGGACCGGGACGTCCGAGGAGTAGAAAGAGGTGTGGTCGCTAGGCCCGTAGCCGGATCCATTGAACGCCACCTCCACCCCCAGCTCGGCGGCCGTCCCGCTGACCAGCTCCTCCCATTCCGCAGCCGTGTCAATCCCGTAGACGATCAGCGGACCGGCACCAAGCCGACCGACCATGTCCAGGTTCAGCATGGCGACGGCCCGCTCGAGCGATATCGTCGGGGAGCGCGTGTAGTGCGCTGATCCGAGTAGCCCGAACTCCTCGCCCGTGAAGGCGATGAAGAGGATCGACCGAGCCGGCGGCTGACGGTGGGCCAGGCGGTCGGCCGTCTCCAGCAGGGCGGCGACGCCGGAGGCGTTGTCATCCGCTCCGTTGTGAATCTCGTTGGCGTCCGGTTCCAGCGAGCCGAACGGACCCCGGCCCAGATGGTCGTAGTGCGCCCCGATTATGACGACCTCCGAACGGCGATCTGGATCATCTCCGCGAAGGAGCGCGACTAGGTTTCGGCCGGTTCCGGAGGGCGCGTGCGGGTTGATCGAGCTGGCGAGAGGCAGCGGCTGGAAGAAGGTGCCATCCTCACCGGCAGGCTCGAGGCCAAGAAGCTCGAACTGCCTCGCGATGAAGTCGCCGGCGCAACGCGCTCCCGGCGAGCCCGCGAGGCGACCCTCCAGGTCGTCGGCCGCCAGGTAGCGGCCCACGACCGCCGGATCGACCGCCGTGGCGACGGGCGGTGTCGGACAGACCAGCGTCTCGCCCGCTACGGCCTCCGGCGGATCGTGGGGGTCGGTCTCCTGGGACAAGGCCAGGCCTCGCGGACCGGCGCCGGGCAGCAGCACGGCGGCGGCGAGCAACGCCGTGGCGGTCGTGCTTCGTCTCGATAGTATCGACATCACAGCCATCAGTTGGTTGGTTTCGGTCATCACGGCCCCTCCTCCTCCGCTTCGGCAACCGGATCATCTACCCACTCGGCAACGAACACGTTCGTGTCTCCCTGCTGCCGGTTGTGGCGGTTCGAGGCAAACACGAGGCGGCTCCCGTCGGACGTGAACATCGGAAAGCCGTCGAACTCCGGGTGCGTCGTCACCCGCTCCAGGCCGGTGCCATCCACATTGATCAGGTAGAGGTCGAAGTTCCGTCCATCCGGAGCGTGCAGGTTTGAGCTGAAGATGATCCGCTCGCCGTCCGGGTGGAAGAAGGGTCCGAAGTTGGCCGCTCCGTTGGAGGTGACCTGGCGCTTGTTGGACCCGTCCGCATCCATGACGAAGATCTCCAGCGTTCCCGGCCGAACGAGACCCTCGGCCAGGAGCGAGCGGTAGTCCCCGAGCTCGTCAGGGTCCGTCGGATGGTAGGCTCGATAGACGATCTTGGTGCCATCGGCCGAGAAGAACGGACCGCCGTCGTATCCCGGCTCGTGGGTCAGCCGCCGGAGATCGGTGCCATCCGGGTCCATGGTGTAGATCTCCAGATCCCCGTCTCTGGTGGAGGTGAAGACGATCCTTCCGCCATCCGAGGAGATCGTCGCCTCGGCGTCGTAACCAGGCGTCTCCGTGAGCCTCTCCAGTCCTGAGCCATCGCGGTTCGCCGTGTAGATGTCGTAGTCGTACAGCGCCCACACGTAGCCGCGGCTGTAGTCGGGTGGCGGCGGACAGGCCCGGTTCTCCGCGTGCGTGGAGCTGTAGAGGATCCGGTCCCGGTCCGGGAAGAAGTAGGCGCAGGTCGTCCGCCCCTCTCCGGTCGAGACCAACTGGAGGTTCCGGCCGCGGTCGTCCATCGTGAAGATCTGGTCGCATTCGGTCAATCCGGGCCGGGTAGCCTGAAAGATCAGCTCATCCGCGGCGGGGTTCCAATAGGCCTCCGCGTTCTCGCCGGCGAAGGTGAGCATCTGCAGATTG
>JBDGZR010000176.1:0-8389 GCA_039588495.1 Gemmatimonadota bacterium
CTTCGTGACTTGCACACGACGGCAGAGCGGGTTGACCTCGACTCCGCCGATCCCTCGGGCTCGCAGTAGTTCTAAGCCCGCATCCAACCAGTCCTGCTGCTCCAGCAGCTTTACTGTACGCATAGGCATGTTAGATAGACTTATGTACGCGACATACTCATTAGTATAATAGAACCGTTCGATCTCTACCAGATCGCTACAGACCTGGGAGGTAGGTGCCATGTTATATCGCTCTGTCCGTCACTTGTTGTCCTACTCCGTCGTTGCCCTTTTCCTGGTTCTCACGCTCCCAGGATGCTCCAGCGACGATCCAACTGGACCCGGGAACGGGAACGGGAACGGAAACGGAGGCGATCCCCCGGGCTTCACGGCTGCCGATGGCGTCAACGGTGGCCAGATGTTCGACAGATTCTGGGCTTCCGAGACGGGCTGGGATTTCGGCGCCAACGAAGACCACTTCGGCGAGTTCGCGGACTTCTACCGCTGTAAGCAGTGCCACGGCTGGGACTTGCTCGGCAACGCCGGCGCTTATATCAGCCGTTCGCCGAGGACGACACGGCCGAACGTCTCGTCGGTCAACCTGAAGCAGATAGCGGCGAACAGCACGCCTCAGGAGTTGTTCGACGACATCATGCGGTCCACGGGGCGCCGCAACCTCGACGCTGATCTGGCCTCCTATGACCCGGACACCAACTCGACGGTCGGCGATCAGATGCCGAACTACGGCGAGTTCATGACGGATGCGCAGGTCTGGGATCTGGTGAAGTTCTTTGTTGAAGAGGCCATCGATACCGACGAGCTGTACGATTTCACGACGAGCGGCACCTATCCGACAGGCTCCTGGACCCCTTCCAACATCGGCCTTGACGGCAGTGCGGCAAGCGGCAACACGATCTACGCCGATGCGGACTGCGCCTTCTGCCACGGGGCCGACGGGACGGAGATCCTCGTGGACGGCAGCTTCAGCGTCGGGAGCTTCTTCCGCCAGAAGTCCAACGAGGCCCAGCACAAGGTCAAGTTCGGCCAGTTGGGTACCCAGATGCTCAATCTGGGAGTGAACGACGTGGACGATATGCGGGACCTCTACAGGGCCATGGCGGACGAGACCGCGTATCCGGATCCGTAAGCCTCTCAGCGGTCCGTAAGCTCAGGGGCGGTTCCTTTCGGGGCCGTCCCTGAACGCATCCGGGGAGTAAGTGAATCCCCCTGCCATCGAGGTCGTCACCCTCCGCGCTGATGAACACGGGGCACAACCCCGGGCCGCCGCCTCTTCTCACCGGCGTGGCCTTCACGTATCGTGGGCTTTCTCGAGCGATGTCCCCCTGCTTAAGGAGGTCCCGTGAGACGTGTCAACCTTGCTGCACTCGGTCTGCTATTGCTGTTCGCGGCACCCGCCGTCGCCCAGGACGCGACCGAGGCCGATTCCGACCATTACAAGGTCGAGTTCGAGAACGATCAGGTGCGGGTGCTCCGCATCACCTACGGTCCCGGCGAGAAGTCCGTCATGCACTGGCATCCGGCTGCCGTCTCGGTCAATCTCACCGACAACTCCTTCCAGATGCACGCCCCGGATGGGACGAGCGAGGAGTACAGTGCCAAGAAGGGCGACGTAGCGTGGACAGACGCCGTTACACACCTTCCCGAGAACCTGACGGACGCGTCGGCCGAGGTGATCCTGATCGAGTTCAAGAAGAAGAAGTCTGAAGAGGGGTGCATGTAGCTTCGGGATCTCCCGAGGCGATCGGCCTAGCCAGGGGGATTCCACCACCCGGCGTGCCAAGAAGCTCCCGACAGATCGAGGACCGCCGCCGAGCTAAGCTTGGGATGCCGGCGTGGCGGCGATCCATCCGGGTGACCTAACCGAGGAGGCGCCATGAGCGAGACGCAGCAGCGTGTCTTCTACGAGGGCCTGGTCACCGGCCTGATCGGTTACGTGACGGTGGCGCTGGTCCTCGGCATCGTGGATCTGGTAACCGGCCGCTCCGTTTTCTACACCGTTGCCACGCTGGGACAGGCCGTCTTCGGAGGAGCCGGGGGCGGCGAGGGGGCCGTGACGCCCGCGGCGGTCTTCACCTACAACGGAATCCACGTCCTGGCTTTCGTGGTATTCGGGATATTCGTGGCCTGGCTCGTGGTGGAGACAGAGCTCCACCCGGCGATCTGGTACGTGGCGTTCATGGTGCTTCTCGGAGCTTTCTTCCTGGCCACCGTCTTGGCGGCCGGGGCGGGCACCGCGTTGGGCGAAGCGCTGCCCTGGTGGAGCGTCGTGGTCGCGAACGTTTGCGCGGCGCTCGCGATGGGCACCTACCTTCATCGGGCGCATCCGCGACTCCTCCGGCATGTCAGCGAGCACGGCGACCCCGAGTTCGAGGAACCCTAGCCGCGCACCCTCTCCGCCGCCCTCACGATGCAAGAGAGGCCCGGCTACGAAGCCGGGCCTCTCTCTTTTAGTCTTTTCTCGATCCCGCTAGGACCTCGCCGACGCGCTCTGCGTGCCCCAGCCGCCGAAGAAACCGCCGCAAGACCAAGCGCCGCGAGTATCTCGGGAGCGAGATACTCGCGGCGTTGGGACCCTACCGCCTGTCTCTACGAAGGCAGCCGCACGCTCAGCGTGAGGCGCGACCCCGAGCGCGGCTCGAGGAGCGCCAGGTTGGCGATGCCGCCCGGCTGCAGCGCCTTGACGATCTCGTGATACTCGTCGACGGTGGTCACTGCCTGCCCGTTGATGTCCTGGATGATCATGCCGGGCTGGATGTTGGATCGCCCGAGGGCTCCCGTCCGCGACACATCGGAGATGATGACGCCGGAGATGTCCTCGTCCAGTTCCAGGCCCGCTCTCCGGGCTTCCTCCAGGTCGCTGACCGAGATGCCGAGGTGGTCGGCGGCGTCCGGCGGTGAATCGGCCGATGCCACACGGGTCTCGGCGGGCCGTTGCTGGAGCTGCACCTGAATCTCGTCAAGCTCCTTGGTCGAGCGTCGAATGAGGCCGATCGTTACCGTCTCACCCGGCGAGAACGCGCGGAGTCTTGTCTGTAGCTCGCTCACCGTGCTGATCTGATGGCCCTCCAGCGACACGATCACGTCGCCGCGCTCGAGGCCCGCGTCACGAGCCGCGCTCTCTGCCGATCCGAGAGCTCCGAAGTCCTGGACGACGACGCCGGCCACCTCGTCAAGGCCGTAAAACTCGGCGTCTTCAGCCGTGACGCTCGTCACGGAGACACCGAGGATCGCCCGGCGGACCTCACCGTACTGGATGAGGTCGTCCACGACTTCGCCCACCAGCTCGATGGGGACGGCGAAGCCGTATCCCTGGTTGAACCCGGTAGTGCTCGAGATCGCGGTGTTCATCCCGATCACCTCGCCACGCACGTTAACGAGAGGGCCTCCGGAGTTCCCGGGGTTGATCGCCGCGTCGGTCTGGATGAAGTCTTCGATGGCGGCGTTGTTCGTGCGCGCCAGGATGTTGATGTTCCGACCCTTGGCGCTCACGATCCCCGCCGTCACCGTCATCTCCAGCACCCGTCCCGCGCCGGCGGAGAATCCCGGGCTGCCGATTGCGAGGACCCACTCGCCCACGCGCGTTCCGCTGGCCGAGCCGAACGGGATCGACGGAAGGTCGTCCGCATCGATCTTCAGCAAAGCCACGTCCGTGTCCGGGTCGCGGCCTACGAGCCGAACGTTCACGAACTCACGCCGATCGGCCAGCTCGACGCTGATCTCCTCCGCCCCAGCGACGACGTGGTTGTTCGTCACGATGTAGCCGTCCGGGCTGACGATGAATCCCGAGCCGCTCCCCTGTACGAGACCGGGACCCTGCTCCGGCTGGCGGAAGAAGTCCCTGAACGGCTCCGGTAGCTGCGGAGCGTTCTGTGCCGAACGGGCGTTTCGCGCCACCCGGATCGTCACGACCGCCGGCCCGATCTTCTCGACAACCGGGGCGAAGCCCTGGGACAGGCTCACATCCCCCAGCTGCTGAAGCTGTTCCTCGGAGGCGCCGAACTGGATCTCGGCCGAGCCGATGGCGAAGGACTGCGGCGTCAGGTCGAGCCTCGCGGCGAACCCGAGCCCCAGGGCGAACGCGAGCAAAGCGACGAGAATCAGGTTGAGCTTGGTTCGAAGTGCGTCGTTCATATGCCTCTTCTTCTGTCCCCTCGGTTGTCGATGTCGTCTACTCCGTATCACGGTTCGGAGCCGGCCGTCGTCGAGCGGCCGAGTTACGCAACGTTTTGATACACGGAATTCGTTTCGAGTTGCATCGTTGTTCCCCTACCCGCGCAACGAGCGATCTCCGGTGCACGCTCCGGAGGGGGTTAAGGATATACAAAGAGGGGGCTAAGGATATACAAAGAGGGACGACGTGACGCCGTCCCTCTCCGCCGGGATACGGGTGAGCAGCGCAGCGGCTACTCGTTCTCCTCCACGATCTCGTAGTCGGCCTCCACGACCTCTTCGTCGCCCTCGGCTCCCTCCTGCCGCGGCTCGGAAGTGTCCTCGAAGCCTCCGTCTCCGGCCTCGTCGGCAGCTGCGCCGGCCTTGGCGTACATCTGCTGCGCCGCCGCCTGCACGGCCTGGTTGACCGTCTCGGTCGCTGCCTGGATATCGGAGTGCTGACCCTCCTTCAGCGCCTTTCGCGCCACCTCCAGGGCCTCGTCGATCTCCGTCTTTGCCGCCTCGTCGATCGCCTCTTTCCAGTCCTCGAGGTTCTTCTCCGTCTGGTAGACCAGGGAGTCCAGCTGGTTGCGGGCATCGACCTCCTCCCGCCGCTGCCGGTCCTCGTCGGAGTGCTCCTCGGCCTCCTTGACCATCTGCTCGATGTCGCGGTCCGAGAGACCCGACGAGGCCTCGATGCGGATCTTCTGCTCCTTGCTGGTCGCCTTGTCGAGCGCGCTCACGTGCAGGATTCCGTTCGCGTCGATGTCGAACGTGACCTCGATCTGGGGCACGCCGCGTGGAGCCGGCGGTATGCCGGTCAGCTGGAAGCGTCCGATGGTCTTGTTGTCCTGCGCCATCTTCCGCTCGCCCTGAAGCACGTGGATGTCCACGGTGCTCTGGTTGTCCTCGGCGGTCGAGAAGATCTCGCTCTTCTTGGTCGGGATCGTCGTGTTTCGGGTGATCAGCGTCGTCATGACGCCGCCCAGCGTCTCGATCCCGAGCGACAGCGGAGTGACGTCGAGCAGCAGCACGTCCTTCACGTCGCCGGCCAGCACGCCACCCTGGATCGCGGCCCCGATGCCCACGACCTCGTCCGGGTTGACGCCCTTGTGGGGCTCCTGACCGAAGAACTCGCGCACGACCTCCTGGACCTTCGGGATTCGGGTCGAGCCCCCGACGAGGATGACCTCGTCGATGCTCGACGGCTCCAGGTTCGCGTCGGCGAGTGCGCGCTTCATCGGATCTATGGTGCGCTGGATCAGGTCATCCACCAGCTGCTCGAACTTGGCGCGCGTCAGCGTGAGGTTGAGGTGCTTCGGCCCCGACTGGTCCGCCGTGATGAACGGAAGGTTGATGTCCGTCTGCGTGGTGCTCGACAGCTCGATCTTCTTGGCCTTCTCGGAGGCCTCCTTCAGGCGCTGCAGGGCCATCGGGTCCTTGGACAGATCGATCCCCTGGTCCTTCTTGAACTCCTGCACCAGCCAGTCGATGACCCGCTGGTCGAAGTCGTCGCCGCCCAGATGGGTGTCGCCGTTGGTCGACTTCACCTCGAAGACGCCGTCCCCCAGCTCCAGCACCGATATGTCGTACGTCCCGCCTCCAAGGTCGAAGACGGCGATCATCTCCTCGGAGCTCTTGTCCAGCCCGTAGGCGAGCGCGGCCGCGGTCGGCTCGTTGATGATCCGGAGCACCTCGAGGCCCGCGATCTTGCCGGCGTCCTTCGTGGCCTGGCGCTGGGCATCGTTGAAGTAGGCCGGAGTCGTGATGACCGCCTGCGTGACCTCCTGCCCCAGATAGTCCTCCGCCGTCTGCTTCATCTTCTGAAGGATCATGGCGGAGATCTCGGGCGGGGTAAAGGACTTGTCGGCGTTCGACGCCTTGACCTGCACCCGATCCTGGGAGTCGCACTCGATCTTGTAGGGAACGAGCTTCCGCTCGGACTCGACCTCCGAGCACTTCCGTCCCATGAAGCGCTTGATCGAGGCGATCGTGTTCACGGGATTGGTCACGGCCTGCCGCTTGGCGACCTGCCCGACGAGCCGTTCCCCGTCCTTCGTGTAGGCCACCACCGACGGAGTCGTCCGCGAGCCTTCGGCGCTCGGGATGACGACGGGGTCGCCGCCCTCCATGACCGCGACGACGGAATTCGTGGTCCCGAGATCGATACCGATAACCTTGCCCATATCTGCGTTTCCTTTCGTGCGTGTATTATTCGGAGACCCCGATAGGGTGCAAGCGATGTGCCGGGTACGAGACCCCTGATTCGCCGAAGTTGGCGGGATTCGGACCTCCGAAACCCGACAATATGACAAGTCGGCCCCCTTCGCTTGTCAGAACGGCAGGCTGCGGGTCCGGATGCGGCTCTCCACGGCCTGCCGCCCGAACTCCCAGGGGTTGTGTTGCGTGCCATCCGGACCGTCTCTAACCTGCGGCCATGTTTCCTCTCAAGGACGAAAACCCCACCGAGCTCATCCCCTTCATCACCCTCGCCCTGATCCTCCTCAACGTCGGCGTGTGGCTGACGCTTCAGGGTGGAGGCGTCGGGCTCTCCTTCATCGACTCGCTTTGTGGTTACGGAACGATCCCCGGCGAGTTGACGGGGGCCGTACCCGCCGGCAGCGAAGTCGAGCTCGGAGAATACCGCTGCGTGACCGGAGGCCGGACGTGGAGCACCCTGCTCACGTCGATGTTCATGCACGGCGGATGGGGCCATCTCATCGGCAACATGTGGTTTCTCTGGGTTTTCGGGAACAACGTCGAGGACTCCATGGGCCACGGCCGTTTCCTCGTCTTCTATCTCCTCGCGGGTTTGGCCGCCTCGGCCACGCACGTGCTCACGGGGCCGTCTAGCGCGATCCCCACCGTGGGAGCCTCCGGGGCGATCAGCGGTGTGATGGGCGCGTACATGGTTCTCTATCCGAGGGTGCGGATTCTCACCCTCGTGTTCGTTTATCTCACGTACGTCCCGGCCTGGCTGATGCTCGGCTACTGGTTCCTGATCCAGTTCCTCTCCGGATCCGCGTCCGGCGCGGGGGCGGGCATCGCTTTCTGGGCGCACGTGGGCGGCTTCGTGGCGGGTGTGATCCTGGTGAAACCGTTCGAGAGGAGGCGGCTGGTGGAAGCGAAGCTCGAGGGCCGGAAGCTGAGCCGCGAGGAGCTGAGAGGCATCCGATGGTGAGGTCCGCGGCCCCTGTGTGGCGGCTGGCGCTTCTCGTGCTTCTGGCGCTTCTGGTCCTGGGAGGGACCGGATGGACGGCTGCACCTCTCGCCGCCGAGGTGGCGGACGCGGCTCCTATCGCGACACAGGAGGCGGGCGGCCAGGGTGCGGGAGGCCAGGAGGCGATCCAGGGCGTCACGGGACAGGACCGTTCGCTGAGCGTCGGAGAGCCTTTCGGCATCAGGCTGCTGCGGGGAGCGCTCGGAATCGGCTTCCTCCTCTTCATGGCGTGGCTGTTCACGGCGAAGCGGAAAGCGGTGAGCTGGTCGCTCGTCGCGAAGGGGTTGGGACTGCAGATCGTGTTCGCCCTCCTGGTACTCCGGACGACCTGGGGACGCTCCTTCTTCAGGGTCGTGAACGACGTCGTGATCGCCCTCATCAGCTACACGAACGAGGGCGCCTCTTTCCTCTTCGGCCAGCTCGTCAACCGGGACGTTCCGGTGAGCGGTGCGGAGGGCGTCGTCGAGATCGGGGCGAACTTCGCCTTCAGCGTGCTCCCGACCATCATCTTCTTCTCTTCGTTGATGGCGATCCTCTACTTCCTCGGGATCATGCAGCGGATCGTCAAGGCGGTCGCGTGGGCGATGCAGCGCACGCTCAAGACAAGCGGTGCGGAGACGCTCTCGGCGGCCGGGAACATCTTCGTCGGACAGACCGAGGCGCCGCTCCTCATCCGGCCGTTCGTGAGCCACATGACGGTCTCCGAGCTGAACACGGTGATGACCGGAGGGTTCGCCACCGTGGCGGGCGGCGTCATGGCGGCCTACGTGGCCATGCTCGCCGGCTATTTCCCCGACATCGCCGGCCATCTCCTCGCGGCGAGCATCATGGCCGCGCCCGCCGGGGTCGTGATCAGCAAGATCCTGATGCCGGAGACCGAGGTATCCGAGACGAGCGGCACGCTCAGCTTCGAGGTGGAAGAGACGTCCGTCAACGTGATCGATGCCGCGGCGGGCGGCGCGGCCGGCGGTCTCAAGCTGGCCCTCAACGTGGGCGCGATGCTCCTGGCCTTTCTCGCGC
>JBDGZR010000177.1:0-5306 GCA_039588495.1 Gemmatimonadota bacterium
GTCCGGGGCGCTCCGAGGCAGTAGAGCTCATCGACGCGCGTGGTCGGCAGGAGATAAGGTTGCGGGTCGGAGGGAAACGGTCCTTCGTTTCCATCATCCGGTGCGATGGGATGAAGCAGAAGCAGCTTGACGCTCTGTTTGAGATCCAGAATGCCGACGTTGTACCTGTTTTCGATCACGCACCTCCTACGACCGGCTGTTCAGCAATTCCCGCTCCAGCCTCGACAGCTCTCCATGGACGAACGAGCCATCCTCCTCCAGCCTCGCGCCGTCCGTCTCGAGGGTGGGAGACGTCATCACGCCGTCCGTGTGGAAGCTGCCCCTTCCGATGCCGATCGAGATGTATCCGAACCCCCTCTCCGCTTCCAGGATTCCACCGGAGAGTCCGGCCGCGGGGTGAAAGCCCATGCAGAAGTGCTCGACGCCGACGTCCTGGCCTTCGAACCAACCGGCCAGCAGCCGGGTCTGGGAGGCCGATCCGTCGATGCCCACGACCCTTCCCCGCTCGATCGTGAGGAGGATCGGGTCGCCCAGGCGGCCGATGCTCGGGGGCGGCCACAGATAGCCGTCGACGACCGCCGTGCCCTCGACCGTCTCCGTCATTGGCTGGAAGCAGAGCTGCCCTCCCAGGAACGTGGACCGGATGCCCTCGTCGAGCAGACCGGCGGGCCTCCAGACCTTTGGGCGCTGCCTTCCCGCCAGCCGCGCGGCCAACCGGGCCGGGAGCGGCTGTCCGATCCGCATTCGGATGTCGGTACCCTTTTCGGTGAGAACCCGAAGGTGTTTGGCCTGCCGCAGAACACGTCTCAGCGCCACCCCGAACTCGAACATGCGCTCATGGTCCACCGCCCCCACGCAGCGGCTGAACGCGGCCGGCTCAAGTCCGGGCAACCAGTAGACGCGAGCCCCGGCCTCGCCGATGATCTGCGCGACTCCGGTGCGATAGAAGTACTTGGTCGTGAGCTCGCAAACCGCGTCGAAGCGGCCGGCCTGGATGGACTGGCCGAGCTGCGAGGCGAGATCCTCGAGCTCCAGCGCATCGTCCAACTCGAGGCACTCGCAGCGAGCGCCGATCTCAAGGGCGTGGTCACGGATGGCGTTCCGAATTCGGAGATCGCTTCCGCTGTCCCTGTAGAGCAAGAGATTTTCGCCGGCTTGGAGCCGCAGCAGCCTCTCGAGCAAGATCCGTGTGGCCTTGCCCAGCTCCCGATCGGACACGTCCGCCCGACTAGGGTCGGTACCGGTCGGCATCGATCTCGACGGCGCCCGAGTCACCCAGCCGGTAGAGCCCGAGCTTCGCGAGTCCGGCGAGGGAGTATCGCTGATGGATCCGGCGGAGCTCCGCGGGAGAGGATGCCGAGGCCGAGTCCACGAAGGCGGCGCCCGACAGCTCATCTCCACTCCGGAAGATGAAGGGATGGCTTCCGAGGAACCCGGACGCTCCCGGCGTATTGGAGAGGAGCTTCAGCACGAAGCAGTCAGCCGAGGCGCCGATGATCCTCGCCCCCCATTTCTGCTTGTACCGGAGCACGCCGTCATCCAGGAACGGCCGCGTGAATCCGACGTTGGCCACTCGATATCCGTTTTCCTCCAGATGCATGAACGAAAAATAAAACAGAGCGGTGACCGTCCCTTCCTTGACGTGGCTCCGGTCCGCGTCGCGCACACCCAAAGACCAGAGGCGGGGAGTCGACTTCTCGTACGTGATCAGGATTCCCGCGATGGATCGCCCCTCCTTCGTGACCAACAGAAGCTCGCAATTCCCGAACTCGCTCTTCATCGCATCATAGGGCAAGATGAAAGCGCTCCGGCCATGAGCCGCGGAAATATACGGCACGT
The DNA here is from genome assembly GCA_039588495.1 of Gemmatimonadota bacterium. Classification (GTDB taxonomy): domain Bacteria; phylum Gemmatimonadota; class Gemmatimonadetes; order Palauibacterales; family Palauibacteraceae. The sequence continues at coordinate 1,840 of JBDGZR010000177.1, forward strand.
ACATACGGTGATAGAACTCGTGAAAGCGTTCCGGGTCCCGCGTGATGGAGAAGTGAAGCTTGTGCTTCCGAATCCGCCGGATGTCCGATCTGACGCTGCTGCTCTCAAGGATCGACGATCCGAGCGGAAGGTCGACTTCGCCGCTCACCCAGCTCGGGATCAGGAAGCTGTCCGCTAGCTTCACCAGCCTGAGATAAGGACCGCGAACGCCGATCAGCGCCAGGGCGCAGCCCTGCCCCTTCGCCTTTACCGCGCGCGAGAGACTCCAAAGCCATGCCCGGCCCGCGTGGCATTTGCGATAAGAATCCCCGAAACCGAGCTCGAGCGGATAACTGTCGACGCCGCCATACAGGAGGCAAAGCGGCCGCTCGCTTGTCGCCTCATTCCCCTCTACGAGCCAGAGGTCCACGCGAAGTCTGCGCAGTATCCTCCGAGGGCGCCGAACCAGGAGCGACAGCATGCCGCGAAGAGGTCTCACGGGTCGCGTCGGCTACGTCTCGTCCGGCGACGTTTCCTGCCACAGCAGGCCAAGATACTCGTCGGCGAACGGGGTCAGGGCGGCGGCGGACGGCGTCGTCCCGAACTCGTTGAAGAACACTCCCTTTTCGCCCACGAGGAAGTCGATACGAGCGTGAGTGCCGTAGGCCGAGCCCAGTTTCCGCCCCGCCGCGATCAGCTCTTGCAGGAACCCGGGCGGGGAGGAGGGCTCGCTCGATGGGACGTTGCCGTACGATTTCCGAACGTAGTCCGCCGTGAAGAAGCGATCCTCGAAGGGTTCCCAGGCGGCCGAGTAGCACCGGTGTTCGATCAACCCCAACCCGTCGACGTAGGACTCCGGCGCTATCCTGCGGTGGCTTCTCCGGAAGACCTCGATCGCACCGACCTGATCTCCGAACATGAACAGCTTGCACTCGAGCGGCATCTCGGACGTCCCGGACCTTCGGCCGACGAATTCCTCCACGAGGATCCGTCCCCGCCCGAAACTGCGAGCGGTGCCGCCGAGCCTTCTGTGCATCGCATCCACGCCGATCTCACGCCCCCAGACGATCTCTCGGCCGTCACCGAAGACGAAGACCTGCTGCCTTCCGCTCCCGAAGCTCTGGCGGATGACATAGTGATCCGGCAGGGTTTCGAACGGCGCCTGGCGGATATCTCGGCCGTACCAGTACAGCTCGGGTACTCGGCAGCCGTGTCTCAGTGCAAACTCACGGGCGTTCCACTTGTTGCTCAGCGAACGCTGCCAGTGGGCACAACACCGCCACCTTTCCTCCGCATCGAACCTGTCGCGAAACGTGTTCCGCTCGCGCAGCTGGTGGAGGAAGTCCGTGTAGGTGGCAGGATGCCTGTAGTTACGCGGCTTCTGCCACCAGACCTCCAGCCGTCTGGCGATTCGATCGGAGTACGTCGGAACGTCACTCATCGGCATGTGGCGAGCAGCCTCCAAGACGACGGGGCACCCCCGGGGGCGTCCAAGCGTGTGACGCGAATCGTATGCCCGCGAGGCGGAGGTTGGCTACGGCTCGGCCGAAGACCAACAATCGCGCCCTCGTCACGAACGCGACCGCAGCCCCGGAGGCTACCCTTTCCCTCGATGCGCGCCTTCGATTTGGTCCTAGAACCCACCTAAGGCAAAGCCCCTATCAGACTACCGGATAGGGGCTTATCAGTCGGGGCGGCCGGATTCGCCTGACCGGCGACCGAGCGCAGCGAGCGGAGCCAACCGGCGACCCCCTGCTCCCAAAGCCGATGACGGACGCGCGCTGGCGCTGGTGGGCGCTGGAATCCGCGCTACTCCCCTTCCCGTGCGCGCGTCAGCGCCGGTGGGCGCGTGGGCGCTGGCACTGTCGCTGGCACTGCTCTGACACGCTGTGATAAGAAAAGAGGCAGTCTGGGAAGGGAGAAAACCTTCAGAGCGATGGGCCGCCTGGCCGAAGCTCTGTCAGTTTCGCCTTCGCGCGCTGGGCCGGCATGTAATCCGGGTCGGCATTCTTCCAGATATCTGTGGCCGCTTCGAGCTGCTCGATCGCATCCGCCGTTCGACCCATACCCTCATACACGAGCGCCAGCTCGTAGCGGTTCTTCGCATCGGCCGGGACCACCTTGAGCGCGCCTTGGAGGGTAGTCTCAGCAGCTTCCAGGTCGCCTAGCTTGCGCTGACAGCGGCCCAGCGCGGCCGCGAACAAGAGCTCGGCTGGGGACAGCAAGACAGCTTGCCTATAGCTCTCCGCCGCCGAGAGGCAGTCCCCTTCCTCCTCGCTAATGAGGCCGGTTCCGTATGCCGCATAACTCTCCAACGCCTCATATCCACTGGCCGCGATCCCCGCCTTTCCGCGATCCAACTCTTCCCGGGCGCGTTCTGTATCACCTGACTCGGCGATAGCACTCACATATAGGACTCCATATAGATCATCGTAGGGCGAAGGAAGCCCCGCTCGGAGGCTGTCGAGCTGCCGGAAGGCGAACGCTTCCCGGCCGGCTTCGTGAGCTTCTTGGAGCGCTAGCGATTGGACGACCGTCAAGGCGGCGGACGCCGTAATCATGAACTCTGCCGCCGCAGCCCGGAGCCGTGGGTAGGTTTCTTCGATCCGCCCGAAGAGGCCCTGCCTGTAGTACAGGGTCTCCAAGAAGTCGTAGACTTCGAGCCGGTCCTCCGGCCCGCGGCTCGCCGTCAGTGCCTCGTCGGCCCACTCGAGTGCCTTCTCGAAACTGCCCAAGTCGCGCTCCAGCCGGAGCATCGTCGCCAGCACTGACGCCTCGCCCGGTTCGATCAGGAGAGCTCTTTCGAAGGCCGATCGGGCGCTCTCGTGCTCGCCCGTTAGGCGGCGCAGCTCGCCGATCGCGACGAACGACTGGTGGTCGCTTGGAAACAGCTCCGCGTAACGCCCAAAGTAGCCGAGCGCTAGCTCGTACTGCGCGTGCTCCTGGTAGATGTCGCCGATCTGCTGCAACAGCTCGTATTGGGTTGGATCGATGGACAGGATCGCCTCGAGCTGCGCGATCTGCTCCTCCCACTGACCACGAGTCCCGAGCAGGTTGGCGAGCAACCCACGGCCGTCGATATCCTGCGGGTAAAGCTCCACCAGGTATTTGGCAGTTTTGAATGCCTGCTCCGGCTTCTGCTGGAACAACAGATAGTCGATCGTCCGAAACTGTAGCTGGACGCGTTCTGGCAGCTTGTAGAGGTGCTGCTGGGCGGCCTGCATGGCGGCGGCGGCTTCCTCCGGCCGATTAAGGAGGTAGTAGCTGGTCGCCAGATCCCACTGTGCCCAAGCGAAGGTTGAATCCTCTTCAACGGCGCCGGCCAGCCAACGCTCAGCGGCATCGATATCAGAGCCCGCAAAGGCCTTCGAGCCGAGCGCGTACTGCCTGAAGGCACTCACCGAGTTGGTCAAGATCTCGGATGCCGGCAGGTCCTGGGCTTCCTCGATCTGAAGGGTCGGCAGTCCCAGATCGCGCTTCAGCTGATC
>JBDGZR010000178.1:0-5198 GCA_039588495.1 Gemmatimonadota bacterium
GATGGCGCTCTGCCAGTAAGCCTCGATCGCCTCCCTGCCCTGAACCTCATCGCCGCCGGCCGGAAGCAGTCTGGCGTCATCCGAGTACAGAGCAGCGATACCCGCCGCGTTGCCGGCGTTCCAGGCCGCTGCCCAGACCATGCCGCCTTCCTTGACGCTGACCTGCGCGTCCGGATCCGCCTGCCCGAGAACAGTGGACGGGAACGCGAGAACGGCCGCGCATACAACGAGCGCTGCTGAACGCATGGTACTGACCTCTGCTGTGGTAAGGAGTATGAGAGATGCTCCAACGCCGTTGGTAGGCTCGCAGCCTACACCGCCGTGCCGTTCGGCGTCAAGATGGCTACGGAGGGAGACAATGAGGGCTCTTCACGGCGCCAGATCGAAGGATTGACCAGTAAGTGAGTGCCACCATGGATCTTACGGTGTGTACCGTAGAGCCGGCCTCCGGGCTCGGGGGCCCGGTGTCATTCTTGGCTACGAGAAGGAGGAGGAAGATCCCCTCATCGCCTGCATTTGGCGGATCGGACCGTGGGTCGCCTTCACCGTCTAGGCGCAGAACAGCCGGAGATCGGGCTCATCGACTGAAGGCGGCAGGACTGCCAGGCTAGTGGACCATACGTCCACGTACAGTTGATGGCGCGAAGATTATTCCCTCTATTTAGGATTCCCACCATTGAGAGAGAACCGGGTCCCGGCATCGCTGATTGACCGGGACTTTGCAGTATAGACGTCGTACCGCCGCCCCTTGGCACGGGCCGCAAGGGATAGTGCCATGGTTCTCTCTGCGCCGCGCTGTAGCTCCGTGGCTCCCGCCGCGTTCGCCGCCCTCATCCTCCTGCTCCCAGCCGGCTCCATCGCGCAGGAAGCGATGACGATCACCGGTCGCGTCACAAACGAGAACAGTGAGCCGCTCGCCACCGTCAACGTCTACATCGACGGTACCGACCTGGCCACGCTGACCGACACCGAAGGCTCCTACTCGCTCATCGTCCCCGCCTCACGGATCGACCAGCAGCGGCACGTGCTGATCGCCGGCGTCATCGGATTCCGTTCGGGGCAAACCAGCGTCATGCTGCTGGGCGACGACCTGACACAGGACTTCCAGCTTCAGCTCGATCCGATCGGCCTGGAGGAGATCGTGGCCGTCGGCCAGGGCCTAACCCGCGAGCGGCGCCGGCTGGGCTCGACGGTCAACTCGATCAGCGACGTCGACATCGAGCTCTCGGCCGAGACGAACACCGTCGATGCGATCGCTGGGAAGGCGCCCAACGTGCTCGTCACACGCTCAGCGGGCGATCCGGCCTCGGGCACCTACATCAACATCCGGGGCTTCAAGACAATCACCGGTGGCAACCAGCCCCTGTTCGTGGTCGATGGCACGCCGGTCGACAACTCCACCAAGGGGCTCTGGGGCAACGATGCGTCGCTGGTAATGGTCATCCAGAACCGCGCTGCCGACATCAACCCGGACGACATCGCCTCGATCGAGATCCTCAAGGGCCCGGCAGGATCGGCGATCTACGGCTCGGCAGGCGCCAACGGCGTGATCTTGATCACGACGAAGTCCGGCTCGCAGACCAACGCCGTGCAAGCCGATGTGCGCTTCGCCTACACGGCCGACGATGTGACGGAGTACAACGATCTCCAGACCTCCTTCGGGCAGGGATTCGGTGGGGAGCCGGTTGTGACGTCAGTCACTTGGGGCCCGGAGTTGGACCCGAGCACGCCGGTCTACGATCACGGCGACGAACTCTTTCGGACGGGAAGCGCGTTCGACGTGAACGCCACCCTCTCGGGGGGAAACAACCGGACAACCTACTTCTTCTCCGGCGGCTACTACCGCAACAACGGCGTCATCAAGGGCACCGGGAAGCTGGACCGCTTCAACCTCCGCCTCAAGGCCAGTCAGGGGTTCCTGGACAACCTCACGGTGTCGGGTAACGTCGCCTACACGAACCAAGCCGGCGACATCGTCGAGCAGGGGAACAGCATCAGTGGAATCCTCATCGGCGCGTTCCGCACGCCGCCCGAGTTCAACAACATCCCGTGGATCGATCCGGAGACCGGCTATCAACGCTCCTATCGGTGCGAGACAGGCGTGCAGGGACCCAATTGCCGCTCCGACCCTAATGTCAGCCGGGGCTACGACAACCCGTTCTGGGTCGCGAACGAGACCGAGCTTACGCAGACCGTAAACCGCACGTTCGGGAACGTCCGGCTGGACTGGGATCCGTTCAACTGGCTCAACGTCTCGAACGTCTTCGGCCTCGATTACTGGAACGACGCCCGGTTCGTGATGCTTCCCGTCAGCACATCAGACCTTCCGGAGGGCTGGATCAACCGTGCCTCGCTTGATAACACGATCCTGGACAACAGCCTCTGGATCACGGCCAGCGGGGACTTGACCGCAGCGGTTTTCGCCCAGCTTACGCTCGGACAGAACATCCGCCAGAACGACTTCACGCGCCTCGGAACAGCTGGCGTCAACCTGATCGAGGGGGGGCTCAACCTCCAGGCCACCGTCGACCGTTTTCCCGATGAGTACAAGTCGCAGGTTCGGAGCGTCGGCTACTTCGGGGAGCTGAACTTCGACGTCCGGGATCAGCTCTTCGTGACAGGCGGTCTTCGCTACGACGGCTGGAACACCTTCGGTGGCGAGAGGCAGTGGTTCCTGTTCCCCAACGGAAGCGTGGCGTGGGAGTTCACGCAGCTTCTGGGCGCCGAGACGGGTATCCTGGACTTCGGCAAGGTCCGCGTCGCGTACGGCGAGGCGGGACAGGACCCGCCCGCCTTTTCCAACGTCTCCGGCTTCATAACGACGGCCCGGTCGAGCTATCTCGGTCAGGAGGGCCTCGTCACGGAGCTGACCGCGGCGAGCTCCGGCATCGGGCCCGAGCGAACGAAGGAGTTCGAGGCGGGCCTGGACCTGGCCTTCGTCGACTCGCGCGTCTCGCTGGGCGTCGTCTGGTACGACCAGAAGACGGAGGACGCGATCCTGGAGCTCCCGGTGCCGCCCAGCCTCGGCTTCGAGGCGCAACCGACGAACGGAGCAGAGTTCAGGAACCGAGGCTGGGAGTTCCAGCTCGGGCTCATCCCGTTCCGCGGGCGCGGCTTCACCTGGGAGATCAACGCCCACGGCGGGACGATCGACAGCGAGGTTCTGGACCTCCGGGGCGCTGAGCAGTTTCAGCTGAACGGCTTCACATCCGCGGGCGCCTTTGTCGTGAAGGATATCTGCGGGCCTTCGGGCGACCAGCCCTGCCCCTTCGGCGTCCTCTATGGTGAAGACATGGTGAAGTTCGGCCGAGGACTGAGTGCAGACGTGGACTGCGATCCGGCCACTCCGGTCTCCGGCATCGATGAGGCGTTCCCCGATGCCACGCCTGGTGCGCTGTACGTCGGGTGCGATGGATATCCCTTCGCCGACCAGCGTCTGCGCGTACTCGGCGACCCGAACCCCGACTGGAACGGGGGCGTTAGAAACACCTTTACGATCCTCGAGGACCTGAGGATCTCGGCGCTCATCGACTGGCGCAGCGGGATCGACATGTGGAACGGGACGAAGGGCGCGCTCTTCTTCTTCGGAACGCACGCCGGGACCGAGGAGTGGCATGGCGACGGCCAGCCCTGGGTGTTCGAGGGCGACGGCCCCGGCGCCGGCCAGGAGGTGATCCGAGACGATCTCTGGGCGGTGGCCGGGAACGGCTCGGGCTTCACGGGCGGTGCGCAGTTCTTCGTCGAGCGCGCAAGCTTCGTGAAGCTCCGTGACGTCTCCATCCGTTATGCGCTCGGCCGGGGAACGGTCTCACGTTTTCTCGGGTTCTCGCGAGCCGAGCTCTCATTCACGGGCCGCAACCTGATCACCTGGACCGACTACACGGGCCTCGACCCGGAGTCCAATCTCCCGGGCCAAAGCACCGGCCGGGGGCTTGAGTACTTCAACAACCCGCGCGTCCGCTCCTACGTCTTTCAGATCAACCTGGTGAGGTAGAAGAGGTGACAAACGTGGTCCGGAGAGCGGGAACGAGAGCCGTTTGGCCGGTCCTGCTGCTGTCGGTCTCCGCCTGCTCGGACTTCGTCGCACCCCCGGAGGCCGACCCGAACACGATCCCCGACGCCACGGTGAGCCAACTCTTCGTGGCCGCGCAGGCGACGCTGTTCTTCTGGCACGGCGGATTCCCGTCGACCATGAACGCCATGTGGATGCAGCAGATGGGCGGGACATCCAGACAGCACGCCGGCTTCGAATTATACGACGTCACCGAAGGCGACTTCGCGTCCATCTGGGACAACGCCTACCAGGGAGGCGGGCTGATCGACCTCAGGAATGCGATCGACAGGGCGGAGGAGAACGGGTGGATCGGGTACGCCGGCGTTCTGAAGCTGCACCTGGCGTACTGGGCGGGGATGCTCGCCAGTCTGTTCGGCGACATCCCGTTCAGTGAGGCCCTGCGACCCTCCGAGTTCCCTCAACCCGCTCTGGACCCGCAGGCCGACGTTTACGCCGGGGTCCAGCAAATGCTGAGCGAAGCGATCTCCGACATGGGTAACGGGTCCGGCGCCTCGCCGGGCGTCAACGACTTCAACTTCGGCGGTGACTACGCCCGCTGGATCGCGGTGGCCCACACGCTGAAGGCCCGCTTCCATCTGCACTGGGTCGAGGCTGAGGGGAGTGGCCGCTACACCCAGGCTCTCGCGGAGGCGGAGCAGGGGATCAAGAGCGTCCTCGGTAACTGGACCCAGATTCACTCGACGAACATCATCGAGCGGAACCCATGGTGGACTGCAGGCAGCGACAGGGTACGCAGCAACGACTTCATCGTCTCGATGATGAACAACGGCACGCCGGAGATCCTGGAGGACGACGAGCCGCGGGCGCCGGTCTACTGGAGGCTGGCCACTGGTGACTTCGCCGGACAGCGGATCGGCCACGCGACCGGCGGTGGGGATGGCGATCCGGGGGTGAACGCGTCGTGGATCAACGTCCCCGGCGAGATGGAGTACCCCCTGCCCATCGCCAGTTGCAGCGAGACGTTCTTCATCATCGCCGAAGCCCGCTCGGCTCTCGGCAACGATCCGGCGGCCCGAGCCGCGCTCGAGGACGCGCTCGGCTGCCAGGAGGCGTGGTGGGGGGTCGACCTCTCCGAGCTCAAGGACGGAGTGGACGGTCTATCTGGCACCGCCCTGTTTGAGGA
>JBDGZR010000179.1:0-4970 GCA_039588495.1 Gemmatimonadota bacterium
CCCGGCGCTCGTGCCGGTCTTCCTCGGCGCCGTGAACGGCACGACACTGGCCCTCGCGGGCGACCCGCTGGACCGGATCGGAGGCTGGATCCGCTTGCTCATCTCGTTCGACATCATTTTCTTTGTCGTTTGTGTTTGGATCTACCCCCTGGTGTTGGAGGAATGACGATTACCGATCTGCCACGACCCAATCCGGGACGCGCGCGGCTCCTGGGCGCCGCGACCCTGCTCGTCGTCGCCGCCGGTAGCGCCGCCGGGCTGTTCCTGGTTCCCGCCGACGCGCTTCAGGGCGAGGTGCAGCGGCTCCTGTACGTGCACGTTCCGGCGGCCTGGCTGGCGATGCTCTCTTTCTTCGTGGTCTTCGTGATGAGCGTGCTCTATCTGATCCAGCGGGACCCCAAGTGGGACCTGCTGGCGGTCAGCGCCGCGGAGATCGGCATCGTCTTCACCGCGCTCGCTCTCGTGCTCGGCTCTCTGTGGGGGAAGCCCACCTGGGGCGTCTGGTGGACCTGGGACCCACGTCTGACGACGACGGCGATCATGCTGATGATCTACGTGGGTTATCTCGTCGTGCGATCGTTCGCCGAGGATCCCGAGAAACGGGCCCGCTGGTCGGCGATCATCGGAATCGTCGGCTTCGTGGACGTCCCGATCGTATATCTCTCGGTTCTCTGGTGGCGGACGCTGCACCAACCCCCATCGAGCCCCCGCTCGATGGCCGGCGAGTTCCTGTACGTCCTGCTGCTGAACGTGGCCGCCTTCACGCTCCTGTACGTCTTCCTCATGGTGCGGCGATACCGACTGGCGGTCGCCGAGCGCCACGTGGAGGAGCTCCGGCTCACGCGGGACGACGGAAGGATCACCTAGTGATGCGCGAGAAGTTATACGTACGCCCCGATAGAGAGAGGCGGTAGAAGATGGAAGGGCAACCCTCAGGCACCCCTTTCATGGTGGCCGGGTATCTGATCACCTGGGCCGTGCTCGCATGGTACGTCTGGCGTCTTAACAGGCGCTCCGCGGACGCTCGACGAGCGCTCGAATCGGCCCCGGCAACACCTCATGTAAACGAAGAAGCGGAGTTGAGCTGATGAATAGAAGGCAGGTCTGGATAGGGCTGGGTCTCGTGGCGATCGCCGGCGCGGTCATCCTGCTTGTCGCGGGAGGGCTGCGCGAGAACGTCGTCTACTTTCTCACCCCGACGGAGCTCGAGGCGAAGGGGGCCGAGGTCTACGGCGCGCCGCTGAGACTGGGCGGACAGGTCAAGCCCGAGTCCGTGGACTGGAACCCAGATGTCGGGCGGCTTCTGTTCGTGATCACCGATGGGGAGACGGAGCTTCCCGTCGAGAGCAGCGGGGCGCCGCCGGCGATGTTCTCGGAGGGGATGGGGGTCGTGGTCGAGGGCTCCTATCGCGAGGACGGCGTCTTCCGCTCCCACAACGTGATGGTCAAGCACTCCAACGAGTATCGGCCGCCGGAGGAGGGCGAGCACCCGCGGGAGGTCTATCGCTCGCTGATGGACGAGGAAGCGGGAGGTTGATCCCCTCCCAACGGATGGCGGCTAGAGAGGCCGGGCCCCGATGTTGAGCACGCTCGGCTACGCCTCCGTGATCGCCGCCCTGCTCGGGGCGGTGATCGCCACCTTGACGGGCCTCATCGGAGGCTTCAAGAACCGGCCCGTCCTCATCGACGTCTCCCGGCGCGCCACCTACTTCACGTTCATCGCCATGACGGCGGCGATCGTGACCATGGAGGCGGCGCTTCTCACCCACGACTTCAGCGTCGAGTACGTGTCTCGGGTCGGGAGCCGCGAGACGCCGAGCTACTATACCGCGATCTCCCTGTGGAGCAGCCTGGACGGCTCCATCCTCTTCTGGGGCTGGATCCTCGCGGGTTACGCGGCCCTGGTAGCCTTCGTGCGGCGCGAGGGAGCGGATCAGCTGACCCCGTTCGTCCTCGGCACGCTGGGCTTCGTCGGCATCTTCTTCTTCGGTCTGCTCGCCGGCCCCGCCAACCCGTTCGGGCTCATCGTCCCGACGCCCGAGAACGGGCCGGGACCGAATCCGCTGCTGCAGAACCATCCGCTGATGGGGCTGCATCCACCACTCCTCTACCTCGGCTTCGTCGGGCTCACCGTCCCGTTCGCGTTCGCCATCGGAGCCCTGCTGAGCGGGAACCTCGAAGCGACGTGGCTGCGGGATGCGCGCCGCTGGATGATCGCCGCCTGGGCGTTTCTGTCGCTCGGCGTCATCGGCGGCGCCTGGTGGTCGTACGAGGTGCTCGGCTGGGGAGGTTATTGGGCATGGGATCCGGTCGAGAACGCCTCGTTCTTGCCGTGGCTGACCGCGACCGCGTTTCTCCACTCGGTGATGGTCCAGGAGCGGCGGGGAATGCTCAAGACCTGGAACCTGACCCTCATCATCGGGACCTTCATCCTGACGCTGTTCGGGACCTTCCTCACCCGCTCGGGCATTCTGGATTCGGTGCACGCGTTCACGGAGGGGGTGATCGGCCCCATCTTCCTCGGTTTCATCGCTCTCCTCACGCTGGGCTCCTTTCTGCTGATCGCCTGGCGAAGCGACCGCCTGCACGCCCCCGGCACGCTGGACGGCGTCGTGTCTCGCGAGAGCGCCTTCATCCTCAACAACCTGATCTTCGTCGCCCTCACCTTCACCGTCCTTCTCGGCACGGTGTTCCCGCTCGTTGTGGAGTGGGCCAGGAGCGAGAGGATCAGCGTGGGTCCGCCCTACTTCGACATGGTCTTCACGCCGCTGGCCCTCCTTCTCCTGTTCCTCATGGGGGTCGGGCCCGCCCTGCCCTGGCGGCGGACCACGGCCGAGAAGCTGAAGCGCAGCTTCTGGCTTCCGACGGCGGTGGGCGTGGCGGTCGTTGCCGTGATCTTCCTCCTCGGCGTACGACGGGTCTACCCGTTGGTCACGTTCGGCTTCGCCGGCTTCGTGCTCGCCACGATCGTGGAAGAGTTCAGGAAGGGCATGTCCGCGCGCCGACGGATATCCGGCCGGCCGCCGGCGCTCGCCTTCATGGACCTGTTCACCCGTAACGGGAGGCGCTACGGCGGCTACGTCGTCCACACCGGCGTCGTGGTGATCGCCGTCGGCCTCGCCATATCGGGCAGCTGGAAGTACGAGCGCGAGGTCACGCTGAGGCAGGGCGAGCAGCTCGAGATCGGCGAGTACCGGGTGCAGTTCGACGAGATCTTCACGCGAGAGGAGGCGCAGCGCTTCGTCGTCGGAGGCAACTTCCAGGCGTGGAAGGGTGAGCGCTATCTGGGCGTGCAGCAGCCGCGCCTCAACTACTATCCGACCTCTCAGCAGCCGATCGCGACGCCCGCCGTGGAGACCTCGTTGTCGAAGGACCTCTACCTCACGCTCATGGCGTTCGAGCCGGAGAAGGGGGAGCACGCCACAGTTCGTGCGATCGTGAACCCCGCGGTGGCGTGGCTGTGGATCGGCGGGCTGATTGTCGGGATCGGCGCCCTTATCGCCATCTGGCCCCACGGCCGGCCGGCCTACCTGCCCGAGCTGGCGGCGGACCTCTCCGGCTCCGCCCCAATGGCGGATTCGCCGGCGACCACCGCCAGCGAGGCCGAGCGCGGGGATGAGGCCGTGACGGTGGGCGGGGAGGAACACGGGTCGTGAAGCGCTTCGGCCGCTGGCTGATCCCGATCCTCCCGATCCCCGCGCTGGCCCTGCTGGCCTTCGGCCTCACCCGCGATGTGCAGGTCCTGCCCTCGGCGATCGTCGGCGAGGCGGCCCCCGAGTTCCAGCTCGAGACGATGAGCGGGGATTCACTGACGCTGGCGGGTCTGGACGCACGGGTCGTCGTCCTGAACTTCTGGGCGTCCTGGTGCATTCCCTGCCGGCAGGAACACCCCGCGCTGGTCCGGGCCACCGAGGTGTACGAGGACTCGGACGTCCGGGTCCTCGGCGTTCTCTACCAGGACACGCCGGAGGGCGCGGAGCGCTTCATGCGGCGCTTCGGCGGCGAGTGGGAGACCGTGCTCGACCCGGGAACCCGCACGGCGATCGACTTCGGCGTGTACGGCGTTCCGGAGACGTTCTTCATCGATGCCGATCGGCGGATCGCGTACAAGCACATCGGCCCGCTGAGCTGGGAGATCCTGCAGACGAAGGTCGATTCACTCCTCTCGGTCGGTGGCGCATGAGGCGACTCGCGCCCCTGGCTTTCCTCTTCCTCGGACTCGCGCCGGCATCCGTCCTGGCCTGGACGCAGGAGCAGGGGATGTCGGCGGCCGAAATCGACCAGCAGGCCGCGGAGGTGGCGGCGGAGCTGCGCTGTCCGGTGTGCAGGAACCAATCCGTGCTCGAATCATCCTCCGGTCTGGCGCGGGAGATGCAGTCGGTCGTCCGCGACCGTCTCGCCGCCGGCGAGACGCCGGAGGAGGTGAGAGCGTACTTCGTGGGCCGTTACGGAGACTGGATCCTGCTGAAGCCGGAGCCGAAGGGGATCAACCTCCTCGTCTACCTTCTGCCAGCTGCCGCTCTGCTCTTCGGCGGATTGCTTCTGTACTACCGGATGAGGCGATGGACCGGTGCGACAGCGCAGCAGCCGGAGGGAGGCCTGGCGGGGCTGGAAACACGGGACGCCGATCCCGCACCGGCCGAAGAGGCGAGGGCCGCCGAGTCGCCATCTCCGGACGCGAACGGAGGCCTGAGCGAGGAGGAAGAGGAGTGGATACGTCAGCAGATCGGGAGCCTCGGGTAGGCAGGAACTTCGTTCTGGCCGGTTTGTAGTAAGCTCCCGCGCTCAGGAGCCATGTAAGGGATGACCCGTTCGCTGCATATAGAGGGTCGCGGCGCTTTCCGCTGCCACGAACCCCAGCCACACCAAGTGCCGAGGGCAGATGTTCTTCGACTCGCGTAATCTCGATTCGTTCGATCAATACCTGCAGGATGTCGAACGCTATCCGCTGATCGCGGACCCCAAGGAAG
>JBDGZR010000180.1:0-5042 GCA_039588495.1 Gemmatimonadota bacterium
CCTCTTCCTGCATCTGAACGAGCTCCCGATTCCACGTCTCCTGCGCCTCGACGGCGCCCGGCGCCGATTCGAGCAGTCTCTGCGTGTTCACGTACACGAAGCCCGTGCCATCCGTCGGACCCGTTTGAGCTGCGAGAGAGGCCGTCGTCCCGAGCATCAGTCCGGCCGCCATTACAAACGATATGCGTCGCATGCGCCTCATTCTCCTGTGAAGCTCTCCTGTAAACCCCTACGGCCGGTCCGCCAGAGCGTCACGCTAGAAGATCCGGCCGAACTTGAAGTGCAGCTTCCAGCCCGGGTCCGGCCGGCCGAGCACGTCACGTCGGTCGAAACCGTACGCGTAGTCGAGACCGATCGGTCCGAAGGGCCGCCGGCGAGGAACCAGTTGTTGCCGGCATCCACGAACGTGCTGAAGAACACGTTGTTCGTGAGCTTCATCCCCAATTGCGCGGTCGTCGTGAAGAACGCGTTGCCCACGCGGTCCAGATCGCTGATCGGAGCACCGCGCGGCACGTGCCCCAGGGGCGTCACCGTGGCTTCCTCGTACCCGCGAAGCTGCTGCCCGACCTGCGTGCCGCCGACCTGGAATTTTTCCTGGAAGAAGACCTGGCTCCCGACGATCCACCCTCCCCCGAACTTGATGCCGGCCGCGAGCTCCATCGGAGATGGATTGAGCGCATCTCCGAAGCGCGCCACGGGCACCCACCACTCGCTCTCGAAGTTCCATTTCGTGTAGTCGCCGTCGCCGCCCAGCGGGCCGCCGACGAACCTGGCGGACAGGGTGTTCAGGTTACCCCCCGTCGGGAATATGGGGTTGTTGCGCACGTCCCGTAGGATGCGGGCCGAGATCGTGCTCCGCGTGCCCGAGATGATCGCCGGATTGTTGAGCCCGACGCCGAACGCCTCCAAGTTGCTCGTCTGGTCGTTGAACAGGGAGTAGCCGATGAACGCGCGCGTGCTTCGAACCGGAATCGGGACCCCGATCTCGAACCAACCGCCGGTCACGCGGCGGATGCCGAGACTCACGTTGGTGAACTGATCCCGAGAGGACCGGAATCCTACAGTGCCGGAGTAGCGCGACCAGAAGAGCGAGGGATCGGAGTAGGTCAGCTCGATGTCCTGCTGACGTCCCCCGAAGACGAAGCGGAAGGAGCCGGCCTTTGCCATCCCGAACAGATTCGGCTGCTGGTAGCCCACGAACCCCGAGAAGCCGAACGCGCCAGCGGCGGAGACCCCGAAGTTCACGTTCCCCGTCTGCTTCTCCTGGACGCGCAGCACCATGTCCACGTCGCCGTCGGCGCGATCGATGATCCGAATCTGTTCTTCGGGAGGCAGGGGCTCGAAGAAGTCCAGGGAGTGGACCGCCTGTACGCTGTTGATCAGGCGCGCCTGAGAGAAGATGTCACCCGGGAGCAGCGAGATACGGGACCGGATGATACGGTCGTGCGTGTAGTCGTTTCCGACGATCGTGATCTTGCGGACGTAGGTCGGCTCGCCCTCCCTGATATTCCAGTAGGCCATGACCATCCGACGCCCGGTGGAATCGGCGGGTAGCTTGTCGATGGTCGGGACGACGGCCGATCGCATGTAACCGGCGTTGCGGTAGAGGTCGCTTACCTGCGCGGCACCATCCTGGAACGCCGCCTGGTCGAAGGGCGCGTAGATCGGCTCCAGAGGGTTTCCATCCTCGTCCTCTCCGCCGACGAGGAACGCCTGCCGGAAGTACCGTTTGAGAAGCGCGGTGGGAAACCGTCGGTTGCCGTTGATCTCGAAGCCGCCCAGATAATACCGCGTCCCCTCGTTCACCTGGACGATGATCTCGCCCTTCCCCGTCGTCCGGTCCACGATCACCGAGTCGCCGACGACGGACGCGTCGACGAAACCGCGCTCTGCGTAGAATCCCGGGATGCGGGTGTTCAGGTCTGCCCGGAACTCCTCCCGTTTGAGTTCCCCGGACTGGTACCAGAGGAAACCCTCCTCTCCCGTGGCCATGGCCCCCCGAAGAAGCTCGTCCGGATATGTCTCGTTCCCCTCGAACGAGATCCGGGCCACGCCGAGGCGCGGACCCTCATCGACGTGGAAGAGGAGGAGAAACTGATTCGGTCCGACGCCCGCCGACTCCAGCTCGGGCTCGACGGTCGCCTGCGGGAAGCCCTCGTTCGCGAGACGCTTCTCGATCGCTGTCTCCGCCCTCAGCACCTTGGAGGGATCGTAGGCCATCCCGCGAAACAGTCCCGTCGTATCGCGGATCGCGTTCTCGGACACGTTCTTGAGCCCGCGGAACTCGATGTCGACGATGTAGGGCCGTTCCACGACATCGATGTAAAAGATGGCCGGCGTCCCCGGGGTCACGCTCACCCGGACGTCTTCGTAGGCTCCGGTGGAGAAGAGGCGCCGGATGGCGTCCTGGATGTCCGGGAATCGCACGCTCTGTCCGACCCTGAGCCCGCTTTGGTCGACGATGTCGAAGGCGGGGATTCGTTGATTGCCGCGCACGACGATACTGTCGATCGGAACCGCGGCGGAGGCGACGGGAGGTTCCTGGGCCCGAAGCGTGGCGACCCCCTTCCCCGGAAGGAAGAGGGCCGTAAGCGCGAAGGCGGCGAGAGCGAGCGGCGGCCAACCCGACTTCACAAGCAGGGCTCGCCCTCTTCGATCTCTGGGGTCAGGTGGCCGAGGCCTGCGACGCCGCCCGGAAACGCAGAGACTCCTCGTCGTCGGCAAGCAGAACCTCGATCTCATCGCCCGGTGCGAACTCCGCCATGAGGATCTTCTCGGAAAGCGGGTCCTCGATGTACCGCTGGATCGACCGCTTGAGTGGGCGCGCCCCGAACTTGGTGTCGTATCCGACGTTCACGAGAAAAGCGACCGCCTCCTCGTTCAGGCTGATGGAGAGGTTCTCCTCACCCAGTCGCTTCTCGATGTCGCGCAGGAGGATGTAGACGATCATTCCGATCTGCTCGCGCGACAGCGGGTGAAAGACGATGGTGTCGTCGAGCCGATTAAGGAACTCGGGCGCGAATGTCCTGTCGATCTCCTCCTTCACGCGCTCCTTGATGCGATCGTAGTCGAGCTCGCCATCCTGCTCCGCCGTGTCGAAGCCCACCTTCGAGGAAGAGGTGATGTCGCGCGCCCCGACGTTCGACGTCATGATGACGACGGCGTTCTTGAAGTCGATGACCCGCCCGTAGTTGTCCGTCAATCGACCTTCGTCCAGAACCTGAAGGAGGATGTTGAACACGTCCGGGTGTGCCTTCTCGATCTCGTCGAGAAGAACCACGCTGTACGGCCGGCGCCGGACGGCTTTCGTGAGCGTGCCGCTGTCCTCGTAGCCGACGTAGCCGGGAGGCGCCCCGATCAGGCGGCTGACCGAGAACTTCTCCATGTACTCCGACATGTCCACCCGAATCAGAGCCTGATCGTCAGCAAAGAGAAAACGCGCGAGGGCACGTGCGAGCTCCGTTTTCCCGACGCCGGTCGGACCGGAGAAGATGAAGCTCCCTATCGGGCGGTCCGGGTCCTTGAGGCCGGCGCGGCTTCGTCTGATCGCGCGGCTGATCGCCTCGATAGCTTCATCCTGGCCGACCACGGTCTCGTGAAGCTCATCCTCCATGCGCAGCAGGCGCTCGGTCTCGGCCTCCTGGAGCCGTGTGACCGGGATGCCCGTCCAGCGGGAGACGATGAACGAGATGTTCTCCTCGTTGACGACCGGACGGTGCTCACGGCGCTTCCGCTCCCACTCCTCCCTCTCGCGCTTGATGTCCTCCTGGATCTCCTTCTCGCGATCCCTGAGATACGCGGCGCGCTCGAAGTCCTGGTCCCGGATCGCCTCTTCCTTCCAGCCCGACAGCTCGTCCAGCTGCTCCTGGAGCTCCTGCACCTCAGGAGGAGGTACCTGTGCGCCCAAACGCGCTCGCGCCCCCGCTTCGTCCACGACATCGATGGCCTTGTCCGGAAGGAAGCGATCCGCGATGTAGCGATCGGAGAGCTTCGTGGCCGCCTCGAGCGATTCGTCGGGGAAGATGACACGGTGGTGATCCTCGTAGTGCTTTCTCAGTCCCTTGAGGATCTCGACCGTCTCGTCCAGCGACGGCGCCTCGACGATCACCGTCTGGAACCGTCTCTCCAGCGCGCCGTCCTTTTCGATGTACTTCCGGTACTCGTTGAGCGTGGACGCTCCCACGCACTGGAGCTCGCCGCGCGCCAGCGCCGGCTTGAGCATGTTGGAGGCGTCGATCGCCCCCTCCGCCGCTCCGGCCCCTACGAGCGTGTGCAGCTCATCTATGAAGAGGATCACGCCCTTGTTCTGGGAGATCTCGTTCACGATCGCCTTGAGGCGCTCCTCGAACTGGCCCCTGTATTTCGTGCCGGCGATGACCGCGGCCATGTCCAGCGCCAGCACGCGGTGCTCGCTGAGGCTGTCGGGTACCTCGCCCCGGATGATCCGCTGCGCCAGTCCCTCGACGATCGCCGTCTTGCCGACGCCCGGCTCCCCGATGAGCACGGGATTGTTCTTCTTGCGCCTGGAGAGGACCTCCATGACCCGCTCGATCTCCTCCTCGCGACCTATCGTCGGGTCCAGCTCACCCTCGCCCGCGAGTTGCGTGAGATCCCGGCAGAAATGATCGAGCGCCGGAGTCTTGGACTTCGTCTCTCCCTTCGGGGTGCCGCCCGAGGATGATGGAGCGGAACTGGGCATCTCGGTGCCCAGGAGCTTGAGCGTCTCGGTGCGCGCCTCGTCGAGCGAGATGCCCAGCTCGCCGAGCACCTTGGCCGCCAGACCCTTCTCTTCGCGAAGGAGACCGAGCAGCAGGTGCTCAGTGCCGACATAGCTGTGGTTCAGCTCCCTCGCTTCGGCCATGGCGTACTCGAGCACCTTCTTGGCTCTGGACGTATACGGCAGCTCGGGGATGTTGGAGGCGGACTTGCCACGGCGGACGTTCTCCTCCACGAGACGGTGGAGCTCATCCAGGTCGGCCGCGAGGTTGCTGAGCACGGCCGCCGCGACGCCCTCGCCCTCGCGGATGAGGCCGAGAAGGATG
>JBDGZR010000181.1:0-4735 GCA_039588495.1 Gemmatimonadota bacterium
GATCGGACAAACGTGCGCCTCTTCATCGGTGGCCTCTGCTTTCAGTTGGGGCATCGGGCCTGGAAGTCTGAAGGGCATAGATTAGGCGAGACCGCGATGTGCGGCAATGAAAGGCGTACGTCGTACGAAGATGCTAGCTGGGGCGGCTCCCGATGAGCCGCCGACCAGTCAAGGAAGACCCGAGAAAAGCAGCAACAGCGCGATCATGAACGGGATAAGACGAACCAGGCGAAGCTCGGTGGTCATCGCGGACTCCGCGGCAGAGACGACGGAAACGGTATGTGACAAGGTCCGCTTGATCTTACTGACTGCCTTGCGTCGTGTCTGTGGTGAGAATCCTGTCGTAAGGTGTGGTGGAATGCCCCGGGCGCTGACCGCCTGGCTCAGACCGTCGGGGATCAGAGGAGCTCTTCGCTGAGCAACGTTCCGGTTACCGCATCGAAGATGCGCATCACCGAGGGCAGCGGTTCCCCGGAATCATACACCCAGACGTTGACGACCTTCTTGTCCTTCGAGGGTCGGTGGACGAGCCATGCTCCCTGCGGTACCTGCCGCCGTAGAGTCGAACAATCTCCGGCGTCTCGCTGGTGGCCCGGCGGCGTTCCCGGCACCCAGATGCGGCACTCTCCAGGCGGCGGGAGATGGCCCGGTGGAATGCCGAGAGTGGCGGCCGTGGATGTCGAAGTCCGGACGGTACCGGATGAGACAGCGGAGCTACGGGCCGATGGCCTGGGCTCCGGAGAGCTATTGCCTGAGCTGCTCGAACACGCCGCCGCTCCGATCCCGGCAGCCATCAGCATCACGGTCTTGAATCGCATCGGTATCCTGCCTGGTTCGTCACTTGATTCCGGCGACTTCCGCGGCCACTACGATTCAGACGGAGCCAGAGGTGTGCCAGTAACCGAACGTAAGCGAGAATGCCTACTTGCAGGTTTGCAGGTTGAAGGTGGGCGCGCCATCAATTGCAGGTAACCGCAGATTTTTCACCCGTTTACGGGCAATACGCCCGGCCTAGGTGCCGGCTTCCTCGGGCTTCGATGACCCGCGGGTCATGTGGAGACGGCCGTCGATTCTGCCGCCTTCCTCGATCTTGATCCGTGGGCTAAGAATATCGCCCTCGACATGGCTAGAAGCCTCGAATTCGGCGCGGCCTCGCGCAGCAATGTTTCCGGATACCTGGCCGGCGACAACCAGGTTCTGAGTTTGGATGTCGCCCTTCACTCTCCCACCCTTCTCTACCACGACCTCGCCGGCCTTGATACTTCCTTCGACCAGACCATCGACGTGAATGGCGCCGTCGGTGACGCAATCGCCGATGACTCGTAGCCCCGGACCGATCGTAGACACGGCGCCACTTGCTTCCGGGCGCGGTCCCCTGCTCCTATCCATGCTGTCTAGTCCTTATCTGAGTGGGTGCCCGACGAACATAAGGCCGTTACGGGTTCCAGGTTACGAACGCCAGGGTGAACAGGGTGGCGCTGTTACCCTGCGCCGCGCCCATCTTGCTCCGGGCCGAATCTACCGCCACGAGCTCGAAGCAGTACCCGACAGGATTCACGGCTCCGGCCGGCTCGGTGACCGTGAATGTCTCGTTGAAGTTGATCGAGTTCGTGCCGTTCGTGATGTCGACCCCGTTTCGATCGATCTCGCCACCCGTCGCGCTGAGCAGGTAGTCACTCGCCCCGCACGTGCCGTTGAAGCCGGTGCCCGCCGCGTCCGTGCCGTCCACACGGACGTTGACCACGGCCGTCGAGATCACGCTCCTATCGTTCACCGTGCCGCCGATGGTCATCGCGATCGCGCTCGCATCCGTTCCCGGGCTACCTGTCGGAGGAGGATTCAGCCCCCCGAAGAGCGGGTCGGACGTGTCGACAATGGGCGCCTCCGCTTGCTGCGTGGTGGTGAAGAAACGGATGGAGTGGCTGGTTCCTTCGATCAGCGCCTCGAGCTCGTTCAGAGTACCGGCAACCCCTCCCGTGGTCCACGTCGCGGAGGCCACGCCGTCCTCGTCACTGATCGATTCCGCGTCCGCCACAGACCCACCACCAGCGACAGCCGTCCATCTGACGGTCGTGCCAGGGGTCGCGTTGGAGAACCGGTCCGTCACGCGCACCGACACATTCGTCGAAGACCCGGCGATGAGGTCACTGGGGTCACCATCGACCTTCTCCAGCTGTTCAGGTTCGAGGGGGATTCCGGTCGCGGTGAACGTCACCGACTGGCTGTCGTCGAGACGCGCGACAAGCGCCCGCTGGCCCACATCCTCGCCCAGCACGATATCGATCGAGGTCGTTCCGTCTTGACCGGTCGATGTCCGGGTCGCAGACAAGTCCCCCGTACCTTGGATGACGGACCACGTCACCGAGGCGCCCGCGAAGGCCTGGCCCTGAGCGTCGGTTACCCGCACAACCAAGGGGTCGGACAACGGCCCCGCGATGGGTGCACTCTGTGAGTCTCCGGACTGGATCGCGATATTTGACGGCACCGGATCTGGCGGAGGAGGCGGCGGCAGCGGCGCTGTCGAGCGGCTGGAATTCTCACCGCAAGCGGCGAAGGTGACAACGACAGCGCACTGTAGAGCGTAACGAGCAGTCAGGGGGGACATACCTTACCTCCAGGCGCATCCTTCCGTCGGCCGTAGCAGCCGGTTCTATCCAGCTTAGTGTTCACGCCCTCGCCACCGCCACCGCGGGTTCAGCGACCACGCGCGACCCACCCGGGAATTCGAGGGAAAGAGTGTGAAGCGAGCCTCAGACAGCCAAAGAGCGAACGGGTGGCCCCGTCGGAACCGCCCCTGACCCTACCTCAGATCCAGGATCACAACCTCAGCGAGAAGGCCAGCCGCACCGATCCGTCTTCCCCGAAGCCCAGATCTACCCGAGGTGGAGATGGTGGCATCGATGCCTTCCTCCAGCGTTCGGTCTTGATCAGGGCTCCGATACCGGCTCCAACCCCTGCGAGGATGGCGCTCAGAGCCAACCCACCACCCACCACCTGCCCGGAGGTACAGCCGTCGTCATCCGCATTGCAAACCCAGATCGCGAGCCCGATAGCCGACGCAACGCCGACGCCTGCTCCTACGCCGAGACCGAGCAGAGCGTTTCCCCTCCTCCCCTGCGAGACCTCGATCTTTCGCAGATCGCGGGGATCGAAGGTGAGGGCTCCTCCACCTCCCTCGGGCAGCACGATGAGGGTATCTAACGCGAGGTCGACGACGTTGCCGGTGATCGCCTTCGCACCCGGTTGGGCTGGAAAGGCTTTCACCCGTGCGCCTTCGTACACGAACGTCGTGTCCGAGGCGTGGAGCGCGGAGGCGCAGAGAGCAACGAGAAGTGCGGAGCAGACGGTACTTCGCTGGGCGATTATCGGGACCTCCCACAGTTGAAGATAAGTCGCAGTTTCGGGGGCGGCAGGAGCTCGCCGGGAACAAACGTACGACTTACGGCTCGGGTCCGACGGGGGGAGATGACCCCGCTGGCTTGTGGGGAAAAACCTAATTCAGCGGAGGATGGATGCGGACTCGACGACGAGGTCAGGAAAGGCCTCTAAGTAGGCACCGATGAGACGATTACAGCAATGACCGGGGTCGGTGCGACCCCGAAGGAACCGCCACCTCGATGAACAAGGCGCCCGGCGTGAACCGGGCGCCCGAACTACCTATGTACCCACAGTGGCTTGACCTAAACCCCAATCAACGGAGCGTGTACGTCCCTTCCCAAGAGTTGATGCCGCGGCCGTCGGACCACTGGAACTCGGCGCTGAAGATGCCGCGGCCCTCGACCCCCTCGAACTTCCCTGTTCCGCCCATGAAGCCCCAGTCGCCCCCGTCCTGATCGCCGGCGTACCAAATCGTCCACACGTCCCCGTCAGTGTCCACCATGTCGCAGTGTCCGCTGACGACCGTCGCCCGGGCCGAAGTGTCCATCACCATGCTGCCGGAGCACGTCGTGGCCGACCGGTCGAGAGGGCTGGTGGAATCGTCGGCGAAGACCATGCCGGATTGGACCACACGCATGAGCACGTTGCCGTCGCTGAGGGGCATCTCCTCAGAAGATGTGGTCAAGAAGGCGAAATCTCCGCTGTCCGAGCGCTCCTGCGCCGGGGATCCGGGAGCTCCGGCCAGAAACAGGACCGCCGCTCCGGACGCGATGAGGAAAGTCTTTCCGCGAGTCGCCATTGCCTCTCTCCTTCGCACGGGTAGGCTTCGGATACGGTAGGGAAACCGCTTCACTCCAGCCGCTACGGTAATCCAACCGCCCGGTGAACGGAAGTGCTGGCGCTGCTGCCGAGGGCTACGGGAGAACGGCAAGGTGGAGGGCAATCAGCGTGGATTCGAGGGGTCTCGAGCGGGACCGTAATGAATGATTGACCGCATATTGTCCAGCCCCCCATGCACAGCAATGACCGGGGTGGGGATCGCCGGCGAAGCCACAGCGACGCCGCGCAGCGGCTAGCTCACCCACGACCTACGGATTAAAAGTGCCGGAACAGCCCTGACAACGGGGTACCAGAGAGATAAATGGGGTGCAACCACGCGGGATTCCGCCTTCGCGCTTTCTACGACGTACCCTAGAATACCCCCGCTTCCGGCAAGGTCACGGCAAGGTCAAAACATGTGAGTAGATGAAATGAGAAGGCCAACCTCCGGCGGGGTTACCCTTCGAGAGGTACCCCAAGCTTTGACCGGGCTCGAAGCCCAAAAGAGGAGGTTGGCCTTATGCAGCAAGCTACCGGA
>JBDGZR010000182.1:0-4726 GCA_039588495.1 Gemmatimonadota bacterium
CAGGACACGGTGCAGCGGCCCACGACCATGTACGGCGTGACGAAGGCGGCGGGGGAGCTGCTCTGCGACTACTACCATACCCGTTTCGACGTCGACACACGCGGCGTACGCTATCCCGGCCTCATCTCGCACGTGGCGCTGCCAGGTGGAGGCACCACGGACTACGCGGTTGAGATCTTCTACGAAGCCATCAAGCACGGTCACTACACCTGCTATCTGGAGCCCGACACGCGTCTCGACATGATGTACATGCCCGACGCGCTCAAGGCGGCGATCGACCTCATGGAAGCGGATCCGGACGGGCTGGTTCACCGAAACGCGTTCAACGTCACGGCGATGAACTTCACGCCGGCGGAAGCGGCCGAGGCGATACGCCGGCACCTGCCGGAGTTCAGGATCGAGTACCAGGTGGATCCGGTGCGGCAGCGTATCGCCGACTCGTGGCCCGACTCGATCAGCGATGCCGCCGCGCGAGAGGAGTGGGGGTGGAGCCCCGACTACGACCTGGAGAGCATGGCCGAGGAGATGCTTCGGAGCCTCCGGCTGAAGCTGTCGCTGGAGGAAGCCGGCAGCTAGCACGTCTAAGCCGAGAAGTAGCGGGCCTCCGGGTGGTGCACGACGAGGGCGGCGGTCGAGATCTCCGGGACCAGGGCCCCGGCTTCCGTGAGCTCCATGCCCAATTGTTCCCGAGCCGGCAGAAGATCGAAGACGATCCGGTGCTGCCGGTGGTCGGGGCAGGCCCCGTAGCCCCAGGAGTAGCGCAGCCCGCGGTCCCGATCGATCCCGAGCTCCTCCCGAACCCGCCGGTGCAGGAACTCGGCACCCGCCTCCGCCAGCCGGACGCCGAACCCGTGCAGATAGTAGCCCTCGGAGTAGTCCCCGCCCTCCATCAGTCGCGATGATCGCTCGAGCAGCTCGTCGCCGACCGTGACGATTTGGAGGGCGACCACATCGCGGCTGTTTGCGTCGCTAGCGCCGGCGTCGACGGGCCGGAAGTAATCGGCCAGGCAGAGCCGATCGCGGGCTTCCTGGCGGGGAAAGTCGAAGCGCGTGAGCTCGCGGCCCGGATCCTCGGGATCGAAGAGAACCAAGGCGTCGCCAGCCGAGCCTGCCGGGAAGAAGCCATACGCGGCCGCGGGCCGAACCCAGCCGCCCGCCAGCGCCTCCTGCTGGTAGCGTTCCAGCCGGGGCTCGAACTGCCCGGTCACGAGCTCATCCCATTCTTCGCCCTTCGCGTTCTTGGCGCCCCAATGAAGCCGGTAGAGGGTGTTGAGATCGATCAGGGGAAAGAGCTCTCCGAGAGGGATCCGCTCCAGCACCTTCACGCCCCAGAACTCGGGCTCCGGAACCTCCACGTCGGCTGACGGGCCGCTGCGAGCACGGGTCGGCCGCAGCTCGGCAGCCCTCTCCTGCAGCTCCGCCCGCCGGTTGATCCCCTCCCGGACCTCGGCATGCCGATCCCGGATGAAGTCCTCGCGGCCCTCCCGGTCCGAGAGGGCGTCCATCGTGGCGAGGCCAGCGAAGGCATCCTTGCAGTAGAACATGCCCGCCGGATACATGGTGTCGCGTTCCTCGCCGACGAAGGTGGCCTGGCGGACGAATGAGGGGTTGATTGCGGCACCGCCGACCAGCAGCGGGTACCCGAGGTCGCGGCTATAGAGCTCCTGGGCGCACAGGGGCATTTGCTTCGACGTCGAGACGAGGAGCGCGGAGAGTCCGATCGCGTCGGCGTCCAACTCCTGCGCCTTTTCGATGATCGTGTTGACCGGGACCTGCTTGCCGAGGTCGTGGACGGTGTAGCCGTTGTTGCTCAGGATCGTGCCGACCAGGTTCTTGCCGATGTCGTGGACGTCGCCGAAGACGGTCGCCAGCACGACCACCCCCTTCGTCTGCCCATCGAGCTGGTCCAGGTAGCTCTCCAGCTTCGTGACCGCCCGCTTCATGACTTCGGCCGATTGCAGGACGAAGGGAAGGATGAGCTCTCCCGAGCCGAACTTGTCTCCGACCTCCTTCATGGCCGGCAGGAGAACCTGGTTGAGGACGTGGACGGCGGCGTCGTTGTCTCCGCCCCGATCCTGGATCGCCCGCTCCACGAGCTGCCGGATCCCCTCTTTCTTCCGGTGGAGAATCATCCAGTGGATCGCGGCCTCCGGCGTCATGTCGGCCGTCGGGTCGACCTTGGCCTCCTCCGTCGGGCCGTGGGCCTCGAAGTGACCGATGAAGCGCTCGAGAGCATCCGGCCGACGGTCGAAGATCAGATCGTCAGACAGCCCTCGCTCCTCCTCGTCGACCTCGGCGTAGGGCGTGATGTGGGTGGCGTTGACGATCGCCATGTCCATCCCCGCCTCCACGCAGTGGTGGAGAAAGACGGAGTTGAGGGCCCGTCGCGCGTGCGGCCGCAGGCCGAAGGAGACGTTCGACACGCCAAGGCTGGTGAGCGTCCCCGGAAGCTCCTGCTTGATCCGGCGAATGCCCTCGATCGTCTCGATCGCCGAGGGGCGGAACTCCTCGTCACCGGTGGCGAGGGTGAAGGTGAGAGCGTCGAAGATCAGATCCTCGGGCTTCAGACCGTACTCCTCGACGCAGATGTCGTGGATCCTCTTCGCCACCTCGAGCTTCCGGTCCGCGGTCTTCGCCATGCCGTCCTCGTCGATCGTCAGCGCGACGAGCGCCGCCCCATGCTCGACGGCCAGCGGCGCGACCCGGTCGATGCGCTCCCTCCCGTTCTCCAGGTGGATGGAGTTGATGACGGCCCTTCCGGGGTAGGCCTTGAGCGCCTCCTCGACGACATCGGCTTCGGTCGTGTCGATCATCAGCGGCGTCGGCACGCCCTGGGCGAGGAGCTTGACCAGCGTCCGCATCTGATCCGCCTCGTCCGCGCGCTCCGTGAGGGCCACGCACACGTCCAGCAGGTGGGCGCCTCCGTCCACCTGTTCCCGGGCCACCTCGAGCACTTCGTCGTAGCGATCTTCGAGAAGCAGCTCCTTCACCAGCCGGGAGCCCTGGGTGTTGACCCGCTCGCCGATCAGGGTAGGGGCGGGAAGCTGCGCCAGATCGAACGCCGTCATCGCACTGGCGGCGCGCGGCGTATGGGTCACGCTTCGCACGAGCGGTTCCGCGCCCCAGACACGGTCCACGACCGTCGCCATGTGCTCCGGCGTCGTTCCGCAGCATCCTCCCACAATGGAAACCCCGATTCGCGTGACGAACTCCTCGTGGGCCTCGGCGAGCTCCTCCGGCGTCAGACCGTAGACCGCCACGCCACCCTCGTTGTGAGGGATGCCGGCGTTGGGGATGACGCTCACCGGCACCAGCGATCGCTCGCAGAGGTAGCGGATGGGCTGCCGCATGTGTTCCGGGCCGGTGGAGCAGTTGAGCCCAACCACGTCGACCCGCAGCGCTTCCAGGATCGTGAGGGCCGCCTCGACGTCGGTGCCCAGAAGCATCCGGCCCGAGGTATCGAGCGTGACCTGCGCCTGGATCGGGCATGTGGCATCCAGGGCCCTCAGGCCGCGCCTGATGCCGGAGATGGCGGCCTTCAGCTCCAGGATGTCCTGCGTCGTCTCGATGAGCAGGACGTCCACGCCCCCCTCGACGAGCCCGCGAGCCTGCTCCTCGAAGGTGTCAGCCAGCTCGTCGAAACCGACGGCGCCCAGCGTCGGGTCGGATGTGCTCGGCAGGTATCCCGACGGTCCGATGCTTCCGGCGACGAAGCGCGGCCGCTCCGGGGTCGAGAAGTCGTCGGCGACCTCACGCGCCAGACGGGCGGCCGTCCGGTTCATCTCCAGGATCCGGTCCTGAAGGCCGTACTCGGCGACGCTCAGTCGATTGGCCCGGAAGGTGTCGGTCTCGATAACGTCGCAACCCACCTCGAGGAACGAAGCGTGGATCTCGCGGATAACGTCCGGGCGGGACAAGACCAGGTAGTCGTTGCAGCCCTCGAGCTCGGGCCCGCCGAAATCGTCAGCCGAGAGCTCCCGGCTCTGGACGCTCGTGCCCATCGCCCCGTCGAACACGAGGATTCGCTCTCCGAGCGTGTGGAGAAAGGCGCTGCGCGTCGTCAAGCTCTCTGGACCCCCTGGACTCACCGGACTCCCTGGTGTGGCACGAGGAACGCCCGAAACGAAAAATGCCCCGCCGACCGGTCGTCGTGCGGGGCGCAGAATACAGCAAGATCCGTTCTGTCCCGGCACTTTAGACCTTTTGGCTCGCGGCAGGTCCTTCCGTGCCGCGCGGCGGTGGCAAGCGGCCACAAATCCGTCCGCCGTTCTACACGATGTCGCTGAAAAATTGCCTCCGGACGCCCCCTCGGGTCAAGCGGGGCCACACTAGCGCCGGTTCGGGAACGCGAGCCGGCCGCTCATGCCCCTCCTCGCACGCACCGCGAGTAGTTGTAGATCCGGATCTCGTCACCCTGCGGGCCGAACCCATCCGCCCAGTCGCCCGGGTCGCCGCTCTTTGGATCGCTGCGCTGAGCGCCCGCGCCGTGAACGTTGGTCCAACCCCCAAACGTGTTGCCCCACGCCTGTCCAAAGGCGATGTAAACGGCATGCGCGCCGGTGCCAAGCATGGGCGGCGATTCGAGGAGCGTCGTGCCGGTCCAGTAGAAGGACTCGATATCGGTCACCTCGAAGATCGGGTCGATCGCGGGGCCGACTCTGGCGGCGTCCAGAGCGTCCGGCGCGCGGGTGTAATCGACAATGCTTTGCAGCTCCTTGGCGTTGGG
>JBDGZR010000183.1:0-4653 GCA_039588495.1 Gemmatimonadota bacterium
ATCCTCGATCGTCACCGCCGAGCCCGTTGCTGCCGCGAGGCCGATGACGCTTCCAACCTCCACGTGGTCGGGACCGATTCGGTGGCTGCCACCCGTAAGCCGGTCCACACCCTCGATCTCCAGGATGTGGGTGCCGATGCCCTCGATCCTGGCGCCCAGAGCGTTCAGGAACTGACACAAATCCTGTACGTGGGGCTCGGCCGCAGCGTTGCGGATCCGGGTCGCCCCCTTCGCCGTCACCGCGGCTAGGACTGCGTTCTCCGTGCCGGTCACGGACGGTTCATCCAGGAAGATCTCGGCGCCCGAGAGTTCGGGCGCTCTCAAGTAATACGAGCCGTTCGCCTCGATCTCGGCTCCGAGCCGGCTCAGGGCGAGGAAATGCGTGTCGAGCCGACGCCGTCCGATCACGTCGCCCCCCGGCGGCGGAAGCTCGACCTCCGATCCCCTGGCGAGGAGGGGGCCGGCGACGAGGACCGAGGCACGGATGCGCGAAGCCAGTTCGGGATCGACCTTACGGGCCGTGCGATCGGCAGCCTGCACGACGATCTCGTTCGGCCCCTCCCAGCTGACCTCGGCCCCGAGCGCAGCCACGAGATCCGCCATCGTGCGGACATCGCGGATGTCCGGGACGTTGGTCAAGCGAACGGGCTCATCGGTGAGCAGGCAGCCGGCGAGAATCGGCAGAGCGGCGTTCTTGTTTCCCGCCGGGGTGAACACGCCGGTCAGCTCCCCTCCACCTTCGATTCGGAAATAGCTCATGGGGCAACCTAGAGAACCAGCGAGCGGGGCGGCAACGAACGGCGGATTGGTTGAGACAGCCGCCGGCCGGGCCTAGATTCCGATGAGCGACAGGCTACGGCCGTCGCGACCTTGGGCGAAGCCGCAGGCGCGCCACTAGACGCCGCCGCGGTCCGCCAAACCCTCGGCCCGAGAGTGCAGCGGTGAACCTCCAGACCCTTCAGGCCATCGCCACGGTCATGTCTATCGTGCTGTACGTCGCAGTGATCGCGCTCGTCCTGTACGCCATCCCGGCCTTCAAGGAGCTTCGCCTCTGGTTGAGAGGCTCCGACACGCTCCACTCCCTGGTGAAGGAGCTGCGGCCGACGGTGGAGAACACGGCGGAGAACCTCAACTACCTGACCGCCGCCTTCCGGAGCGATGCGGACGAAGTCGGAAAGACGGTTCGCAACGCCACGGACACCGCCAACTCGATCATCGACTCGGCCCGCGACCGAAGCGCGGAGATCAACGGGTTCCTGGAGGTCGTGCAGGAGGAAGCCGAGAGCACTTTCCTGAACACCGCCTCTCTGCTCCGAGGGGTACGCGCCACGCGTCCCCGGCGGGTCGTGGAAGACACGGACGACTCCAGAAGGCGGCGGCGGTCCGGCTGAATCGGCCGCTATCCCGCGGGACGCAGACCCGCGTGCGCGACGAGTAGCGTCTTGGGACCCTCCAGATCGAACTCGATGCTGGCCTTCGCGGTTCGCCCATCGCCCATGACGGAAAGCACCGTGCCGGGGCCGAATCTCGGGTGAACGATCCGGGTGCCGCAGGCGAGCTCGAAGGTCTCCTGGCTGTCCGAGTAGTCGTAGACCGGCCCGTCTTCACTCGTCGCCGCGGGATCGTACCTCCAGTCGAAGCTTCGGTCGCGGTCGCTCGAGCCGGCCCAGGCCGACCGGCTCTCGTGGCTCGTTCCGCGAGCCGCGAACCGGCTGCCGCCGGAACGCCAGCCGGACAACCCTGACATCCGGCGGTCGATCGCCTCCTCCGGGAGGTCGTCCAGGAAGCTGGATGGAAAGCACGGCATGGAGGTGCCCGCCCTGAACCGGCGGGAGACGTGAGTGACATGAAGGTGGTCCATCGCTCGCGTCAGCCCCACGTAGAACAGCCGGCGCTCCTCCTCGAGCTCCTCGATCGTCTCGGCCGAGCGGCCGAGCGGCAGCAGTCCCTCTTCGGCACCTCCGATGAACACGACCGGGAACTCCATCCCCTTGGCGTTGTGGAGGGTCATCAGGGAGACCGCTCCTTCCTCCGGATCGTACTGGTCGATGTCACTGAGTAGAGAGACGTGCTGAAGGAAGAGTCCGAGCTCGCTTCCCGCCGGCTCCTCCTCGACGCCCCGCCGATCCGCCGCGAACGCGACCATGCCCGCGATGAGCTCGTCGACGTTGGCCAACCGATCCTCGCCATCCTCTTCCGCCTCCAGAGCGCTTCGGAAACCGAACGTGCGCAGGCACTCCTCGACCACCTCGGCGGAGGAGGCCACCGACACGAGGTCTGTCAGGGCGCCGATGTCTTTCGCGAACAGGGCCAGGGCACGAGCTGCGCCAGCCGGCAGGCCTTCTACCTCGCGGGCGGCCGCCGCGACATCGAGGAGACTGCCGTCCGACCGGGACCGAGCCGTCTCCAGCCGCTCGAGCGTCACCGCGCCGACGCCGCGGCGGGGCCACCCGATCGCCCGAAAGAACGCGGTGTCATCCGCCGGGTTCACGAGCAGTTGCAGATAGGCCAGGACGTCCTTGACCTCCCGACGCTCGTAGAACCGGATACCGCCGACGACGCGGTACGGCATCCCCACTCCGCGGAGCGCGTCCTCGTACGCGCGCGACTGAGCGTTCGTGCGATAAAGGACGCCCACCTCCCCCAGCGTGTAGCGGTCCTGGTGGGATTCGACCTGACGGACGGTCCAGGAGGCCTCCGCCCTCTCATCCCGGAGAGCCGCAACCACGACTCGCGCACCATGCGACCGCTCCGTGCGCAGCCGCTTCTCCTTTCGTGCCCGGTTACGGGCTATCACGGCGTTGGCCACGTTCAGGATGGCACCCGTGGAGCGGTAGTTCTGCTCCAGCCGAACGACGGCCGTGCCCGGGAAATCCCGCTCGAAATCCAGGATGTTCCGAAGATCGGCACCGCGCCAACCGTAGATCGACTGGTCGTCGTCGCCGACCACGCAGACGTTCCCGTGGACCGATCCCCAAGCGCGCACGAGGCGATACTGGGCGTGGTTGGTGTCCTGGTACTCGTCCACGAGCACCTGCGCGAATCGACCGCCGTAATGCTCGCGCACCTCGTCATCCTCCTCGAGCAGGCGAACGGCTCGCAGCAGCAGGTCGTCGAAATCGTACGCGTTGCACCGGGCGAGCAGCCGTTCGTAGGCCGGGTACACCGTGCCGGTCACGCGGGAGAGTGGGTCGAAGGCCGCGGCGGCGAACTCCTCCGGCCTCACCATCGCGTTCTTCGCGTCGGAGATCCGGGCGCGAACGCCCTTCGCGGACCAGCGCCGCGGATCCACGTCCACGTCCTCCATGGCGCGCTTCACCGCTCGCTGGGAATCGCTCTCGTCGTAGATCGTGAAGCCTCGGGTGCGGTCGGTGCGGTCCGCCTCGACGCGGAGTATCCGAGCGCACACGGAGTGGAACGTGCCCGCCCACAGGCCGTCGGGTTCGTGACCGACCAGGCCGGCGATCCTGTGACGCATCACGTCGGCAGCCTTGTTCGTGAACGTAACGGCCAGGATCCGGTAGGGCGGGAGTCCATCCTCCATCAAGCGGGCGATGCGGGCAGTGAGGACTCGCGTCTTGCCAGAGCCGGCGCCTGCGAGCACGAGCAAGGGGCCCTCCCCATGCTGAACGGCCGCGTGCTGCTCGGGGTTGAGCGAGATCCTCAGAGCGTGCTCCTCTCCGCTATCGGCAGCTCAATGCGAAAGCTCGCGCCCGAGTCCGAGTGCTCCAGCAATATCGTGCCGTCGTGCATCTCCTGGATGATGCGCCGGGTGAGCGACAGCCCGACGCCCCAACCGCTCTCCTTCGTGGAGAAGCCGATGTCGAAGATCTGCTTGCGGTGGCCAGCGGGCACGCCGGGACCCGTGTCGAACACCCTGAAGGCCGCCCGTTCGGAGTGCTCTCCTTCGTATTCGATGACAACCGTCCCCTCGCGCCCCGCCAACGCGTCGAGCGCGTTCTTGATCAGGTTCTCGAACGCCCACTCGAGGAGCGTCTCGTTGCCGATCACCAGGGGAGCGTCCGGGGGCACCTCGACGATCAGCGACACACGACTCCCGAGGCTCGGAAGCCGGGCCTGGAAGTATCGCTGGAGGCGCCTCGCCACATCCGCGATGTCCACTTCATCCAGACGCGGATGCTGGCCGATGAGCTCGAAGCGGCGTGACACCTTGAGCAAACGATCCGTGTCCGCCTTCATCTCGAGGATCAGCTCCGGCGGCGCCGTCGGCACCGCCGTCGCCGCCGTCGGGCTGCGCCCGTCTCCGGCCGCAGCCCCGGGCTCAATCTCCACTTCGAGCTGCTCCAGCCAGCCGACCAGCGAGCTGAGAGGCGTTCCCATCTGATGGGCCGACTCCCGAGCCATCGCCGACCAGATTCGCTCCCGCTCACCGCGCACGGAGGCGAGCACGGCCCACGCGCCGGCGGCCATCAGCATGAGCAGGATCGACGCCTGAAGCCACGGGATCCACTTCAGGCGTCCGAGGAAGATCGGCTCTCCGAAATGGATCTGGAGATCGTGCGCCGTCACGGGCGGCATTCGGCCATCCAGCTCGGCCACATAGGCACGGATGCGCTCCGCGCCTTCCGGGTCTCTCCGATCCGCATCGAACGGGAGGTTCGCCACCGACGTCGGGTTTCCGTCCGCATCGGT
>JBDGZR010000184.1:0-4592 GCA_039588495.1 Gemmatimonadota bacterium
TGGACGTGGAGCTGATCACGCCGATCGCGATGGACACGGAGCTGCGGTTCGCGATCCGCGAGGGCGGCCGCACGGTCGGCGCCGGCGTCGTCACCCAGATCGTCGAATAAGATGGCAGATAAGATCCGGATCCGGCTGAAGGCGTTCGACCCCGCTGTCATCGACCAGACGGCCGCGGACATCGTGCGGACGGCCGAGAAGACGGGTGCCACGGTGAGCGGGCCGATCCCGCTCCCGACGCGGCGGCAGCTGTTCACGGTCCTGCGCAGCCCTCACAAGGACAAGAAGTCGCGCGAGCAATTCGAGCTCAAGACCCACAAGCGGTTGATCGATATCTACGACACGCGGGCCCAGACGATCGACGCGCTCACGAAGCTCGATCTCGCGGCCGGCGTGGATGTCGAGATCAAGGTTCAATAGCGAATGGCTTTGATAGGACGGCCCAGCTCGCCATTCGATTCGCGAGGCGTAACACGATGAGCGGACTGATCGGGAAAAAGCTCGGGATGACCCAGATCTTCACCGATGACGGAACCGCGGTGGGCGTCACCGTTCTCGAGGTGGGTCCCTGTCCCATCGTCCAGGTCCGCACGGCGGAGCGCGACGGATACGCCGCGGTCCAGCTCGGCTTCGGGCGCAGGCGGGACACGCGTGCACGCAAGCCTGAAGCGGGCCATGCCGCCAGGGCCGGTCTCGACTACGTGCCGCAGGTCCTCGCGGAGTTCGAGCCGCAGGAGGGCCGGGAGTACGAGCCCGGGGAGCAGCTCACGGTCGACATGTTCGAGGTCGGTCAGCGGGTGAAGATCAGCGGCCGCACCAAGGGGCGGGGGTTCCAGGGAGTGGTGAAGCGGCACGGGTTCGGAGGTGGCCGCAAGTCCCACGGCGGCTCTTCGACCCTACGCTCGCCGGGATCGATCGGACCGGGCACCGACCCGTCGCGCGTGATCAAGGGCCGCAAGATGGCAGGGCAGATGGGAAACACGGTGCGGACGGCGAGCAATCGACGAATCGAGAGAATCGACGCCGAGAAGAACCTCCTGATGATCCGCGGTTCCGTGCCGGGTGCACGTGACAACATCGTGCTTATCCGGCCGGCGCGACGGGGGGACTGACGAGATGGAAGCGAGAGCCTACAAGACGGACGGCACGCCTCACCCCGCAGGGGTCGAGCTGCCGGCATCCCCGTTCGACGGAACGGTAAACGAGGCCGTGCTGCACGACGTCGTGACCGCGATCAGGGCCCACGCCCGTCAGGGTTCGGCGTCCACGAAGACGCGCGGCTTCGTGAGCGGCGGGACCCGCAAGCCGTGGCGGCAGAAGGGCACGGGCCGCGCCCGAGCCGGAACGATCCGCTCCCCGATCTGGCGGGGCGGGGGGGTCGTCTTCGGCCCGTCCCCTCGGAGCTACGATCAGCGGACCCCGAGGAAGGTGAGACAGCTGGCCCGGCGCAGCGCCCTGAACGCTCGGGCGCTGGAAGATCGCCTCGTCGTCATCGATCCGCTCGAGATGGAGGAGCCGAAGACCAAGTCGATCGTCTCGCTTCTCGACCAGCTCGACGTCGGCTCCCAGAACGCGCTCTTTCTGACGGACGGCCTGAAGCGCCAGGTCTACCTTTCGGCACGCAACATCCCCAACGCGCAGGTACGGCCATGGGGAGAGGCATCTGCGTACGACATCCTCTGCGCGGACGTCGTCATCGTGGAGGCGTCCGCGTTCGCGGCCGAGGAGGGATCGTGAGCCGCAGGCCGGGAGAGGTGCTTATCCGCCCCATCATCACCGAGAAGAGCTCGACGCTTCAGTACGAAGGGACGAACGCCGGACCGCGCGCCAGATATGCGGATGACGATCGCGATCTGAAGCCCAAGTACACCTTCGAGGTAGCGGCGGACGCGACCAAAGTGGACATACGGAAGGCTGTCGAGGGGCTCTTCGAGGTCAAAGTGGCGAGCGTGCGGACGATGAATTGTCGCGGGAAAGACCGGCGGGTAGGTCGTTCGGTCGGACGTCGACGACACTGGAAGAAGGCCATCGTCGAAGTGGCCGAAGGCGAGATGATCGACCTGTTCGAGGGGGTCTGAGGATGCCGATCAAGAAGTTCCGGCCCGTCACGCCCGCTCGCCGGTTCCGCTCCGTGTCGACGTTCGACGACGTGACGCGAAAGGAGCCGGAGAGGTCGCTCACGGAAGGGCTCTCGCGGAAGTCGGGGCGCAACCACCACGGCCGAATCACCATGCGGCGGCGCGGCGGTGGGCACAAGCGCCGTTACCGGCGAATCGACTTCCGGCGGGACAAGGACGGAATCCCGGCGCGGGTCGCCCACGTCGAGTACGACCCGAACCGCTCCGCTCGACTGGCTTTGCTCCACTACGCGGACGGCGAGAAACGATACATCGTGCGGCCGCGCGGCCTCGAGGTCGGAGACACCGTTTTTTCGGGGTCGGGCAGCGATATCCGCCTTGGCAACTCGCTTCCCCTGCGGGAGATCCCGCTGGGCACGACGGTCCATGCGGTGGAGCTCATCCCCGGCAAAGGGGCGCAGCTGGCCCGCTCGGCGGGCACCGCCGTTCAGGTGGTGGCGAAGGAAGCCGGCATGGTCTCGCTGAAGCTCCCGAGCACCGAGGTACGGATGGTCCGTGAGGATTGCCGGGCGACGATCGGTCAGGTCGGCAACGTGGACCACGAGCTGGTGCGTTCCGGGAAGGCAGGCCGGTCGCGTTGGCTGGGCCGTCGGCCGAAGGTGCGCGGCGTGGCGATGAATCCTGTCGACCACCCGCTCGGAGGCGGCGAGGGGAAGGCTTCGGGCGGGCGCCCTCCGGTCTCGCCATGGGGGAAGCCGGAAGGCCGAAAGACGAGACGGCGCAAGAAGCAGAGCGACAAGTACATCGTGCGCGGCCGTCGCCGGGGCAAGAGCACTAAGTAGAGGACGTTCGAAATGCCGAGAAGCGTCAAGAAGGGGCCGTTCGTCGACGAGAGACTGCTCGAGAAGATCTTGCTGATGAACAGCTCCGGCGAGAAGCGAGTCATCAAGACCTGGGCCAGGGCGTCCACGATCAGCCCGGAGTTCGTCGGGCATACGGTCGCCGTGCACAACGGGAACAAGTTCATCCCGGTATACATCACCGAGAACATGGTCGGTCACAAACTGGGCGAGTTCTCTCCGACGCGTCTCTTCCGGGGACACGGAGGGAAGCTGGCCAAAGACCGACGGGCGGCGCTGTGAGGATCGGCTGCCTGCCAGGCAGGCACGGATAGGTAGATGAAAGCCAGAGCTATAGCACGTCACGTGGGAATGTCGGCGAGGAAGATGCGCCTCGTTATCGACCAGATTCGCGGGCACGACGTGAACGACGCGTACGCGATCCTTCGGTTCTCGAAGAAGGCCGCGGCGCGGCCCATCGACAAGGCTTTGCGCTCCGCCGTGGCCAACGCGGTCTACAAGGCTGACGAGGCGGGCGAGGTGCTCGACGTCGATGATCTGTTCGTTCGAGAGGCGTACGTGAACGAGGGCCGGACCCTGCGCCGATACCGCGCGCGGGCATACGGCCGCGCGACGACCATTCGTCGACGGATGAGCCACGTGACCGTGGTCGTCGACACCAGGGAGGAGTAAGCGTGGGTCAAAAGACGCATCCGTACGGGTTCCGCCTCGGAGGGATCAAGCCCTGGAAATCGCGTTGGTACGCGCAGGGCAAGGTGTTTCCGCAGCTCCTCGAGGAGGATGAGAAGCTCCGTCGCTATCTGGGCGCGAGACTCGGCCACGCGGCCGTGTCGGCGGTCGACATCGAGCGCAAGCCGTCGAAGATCGTGGTCACGATCCACACGGGGAGGCCGGGCGTCGTGATCGGCAAGCGCGGCGCGGAAGTCGACAAGCTCCGCGACGAGCTTTCCCTGCTCACCGATGCCGAGGTGTCGATCAACGTCGAAGAGGTCAAGCGCCCGGAGATGGATGCGCAGCTCGTCGCCGACAACGTGGCTCACCAGCTCACGCAGCGGATCAGCTTCCGCCGCGCGATGAAGCGTGCGGTGCAGGCAGCGATGCGTTCGGGCGCCGAGGGGATTCGGATTCAGTGCGGAGGGCGGCTGGCCGGAGCGGAGATTGCCCGCACCGAGGGTTACCACGAAGGCCGCGTGCCCCTGCACACGATGCGTGCCGATATCGACTACGCGCAGAAGACGGCCACGACCACGTTCGGAACGATCGGCGTGAAGGTCTGGGTCTTCAACGGTGAGGTGGTCGAGGATCGCAGAGGGCAGACGTATACGGCCGGGGGGCGTAAGTAACCGATGCTTCAACCGAAGCGGGTCAAGTATCGCAAGCTCCAGAAGGGTCGCCTGAGAGGGCAGGCCGGCCGGGGGAACAAGATCTCTTTCGGGGACTACGGGCTCCAGGCCATCGAAAAAGGCTGGATCTCGAACCGACAGATCGAGGCCGCGCGTGTCGCCATGACCAGGCACATCAAGCGCGGAGGGAAGGTGTGGATACGGATCTTCCCGGATCGGCCGATTACCCGGAAGCCCGCGGAGACTCGCATGGGCAAGGGGAAGGGGAATCCGGAGGGTTGGGTCGCGCCGGTGAAGGCGGGACGGATCCT
>JBDGZR010000185.1:0-4590 GCA_039588495.1 Gemmatimonadota bacterium
CCGAACGTGAGATCGCCGCCGTACCTGACGGCTCCAAACCCGGTGACCGCGCGATAGCCGCCGTCCGCGTACCAGCCGCGGTTCCCCCAGCTCGCGCGGCCGGAGATCGTCCACAGCTCGAAGAACGGAAGATAACGCCGACCCTGGACGGAAAAGTCGAAGCCCGCCGCAATCGGTGTCGTGATCGTGAGCTTGGCGTCGTTGAAGTCGGCGTACGCCATGTCGTACTTGCCCTTGGCGTCGATCGACACGTTGCCGAGCAGGAGGCCGAAATCGAAGGCGAGGCGCTCGGTATAGAGCGCCAGCTTGTCCGTGCGGATCTCCCTCTGGTAGAGCACGCTACCCGCCAACTTGCGTCCCCACCGGGCCCCGAGCTCGGCGCCGAAGATGAGGCCGCGCCGGTCCGTGGCGAAGAGGTCCGCCTCCTGCATGAGGTCGCCGTCGCGCGGCTGGTCGATGTTCGGGGAGAGACTCCAACCGGCCCAGCCCTCTATCCAGAGGAACGGCAGGGTCTTCCAGAGGACGGCGGCTCCATCGTAGTTGTAGTAGCCGAGGCCGTTCGTGAGCTGGATGCGGCCGCCCCGTATCCTGACGTCGCGGGTGTCGTACGTGAGATAGGCGCTGAGCGCGTCGAACTCCTGGCTGGCGCGCGGCCAGATGTCGGAGGTTCCGACACGACCGCGAACGGCCACAGTCGCGGACAGACCCCGCACCCCACCCCAGGCGGTGAACCGGAGATCCTGGTTGGTGACCCAGGCGTCCTCCTGGGGTCCCTGCCGGTACCAACGGCAGAACTCCCCGATCGTGCAGCTCACGATGGTCCCATCGGAGAGCTGCCGGACGAGCCCGTCGCCGGGTACCTCGCTCTCCGGCAGGCTGTCCCGAACCATGGTCGGCATCTGGAGGAAGGACCCGTCGATCGTGACCATGCCCCTGACGCCCTGGGCCTGGAGCTGCCCGGGATGGAGGGAGAGCGTCAGGAGGACGAGTGGGCCCAAGGCCCACGCTCCGTGACCGAACCGTCTCGAGCGAACGATGAGCGACCTCCTGCCCACGCTGGGGTCGTTTCGCTAAGACTTCACGAACATGGAGGATCGTCGAGGATCGTCAGGCAACGCGACCGAGCCTGCGACCGCCGGTTGTCCGGCTCGGCTCGGGGACACACATTAGGGTACTTATGACTCGCTCCGCGCGCAATGTTGTAGTGCGCGCGAACTTAGCCGGGCGCTATCGGCACCGGCGACAGCATCCGAAACGCGAATGGCTGATACGGAAACCGACGCGGATACCGCGCTCCCGGAACGAGCTGAGACGGAACGCGGGGCGCGGAGAAAGGGCCTCGGATTGAGCGGGTTGGCCCTCGTCGGCGTCATCCTCTTTTCCGTCACGTTCGCGGGCATCGTGACCGCGGTCTTCCTCCTCCCACCGGAACACCTGAGGATTCCGGAGCTGCAGCCCGCCGTGCGGGTGGCGAACGAGACGGACTTCCCCGTCGGTGCCAGCCGGATCGTGGCGTGGGGCGACGAGCCGATACTCGTGGTTCGCGGAAGCGAGAGGTTCTGGGCCGTCCAGGGCACGTCACCGTTCGATGGCTGCATCCTGCGCTGGGAGGCCGAGTCGCTGCGGGTGGTCTCGCCGTGCACCTACGTCGTCTACGACCTCCGGGGGAACGTCGTCTCCGGCTTGAGCCTGATCCCGCTCAAGCCTTTCACGGCCTTCGTTCGCCGCGGAACCGTCTACGTGACGGGCTGACGGATGCCGGATTCGAACAACGGCGACCGGGAACCGACGGGGTGGTTCTCGCGCATCAAGCAGGACGTCATCAGCAGTACCGACGCCCGCCTGCTGGGCTTCCTCCGGTTCCTCGGCCTCCTCTACGGACCGATCGCCCGCAGGCTCCCGATCGACCAGGCCTTCAAGAGGGCACTCCAATACCGGCTTCCCGCGCATGTCGGCTGGGGGCATGCCCTGGGGGGGATCACCTACCTCCTGTTCATCTTCATGGTCATCACGGGGGTGTTGCTCTCCTTCTACTACCGGCCGTCGGTGCAGGAGGCCTATCCCAGCATCCAGTACATCGTGTCGCGCATCCCCTTCGGCTGGATGCTCCGCGATGTGCACGTCTGGTCGGCCAGCCTGCTCATCGTGGCGGGCGTGGCGCACCTGTTGAGGGTCTTCTTCAGCGGAGCGTACAAGCCGCCGCGTGAGACGAACTGGGTCATCGGCCTCCTTCTCATCCTGACCTTCGTGGCGTTCGGGGCGACGGGTTACCTGCTGCCGTGGGATCAGTGGGCCTACTGGACGACCGCCGAGGTCGTGAGCACGGTGGAAGGCTTCCCCCTGGTCGGTGGCTTCGTCGCCTCGATGATCAAGGGAGATGAGTTCATCTCGGGAGCGACGCTCAGCCGGTTCTTCGCATTGCACGTCATCATTCTGCCGTGGGTGTCGCTGGGTCTGTTGATTCTCCACTTCGCCCTCGTTCGCACGCACGGCGTCGCCCCGCCCGCCGAGCCTTCGAGTCCGGGTGAGGGAATCCCGTTCTGGCCGAACCACCTGGTTCGCACCTTCTCCATCGGCGTGCTCCTGCTGGCCGCGGTGATCTCGCTCGCCGCCCTCTTCCCCCGGCCGGTCGGCGAGCCCGCGGACCCCTACGTAGTTCCAGACGCGCTCGTCTCCACGTGGGTGGTCGTCGATGTCTCGCTCGCCCTCATACGCTATCTGGGGACCTGGGGCCTCGTCCTGTTCTCGCTCCTGGCCGTGATCCTCTTCTTCCTCCCCTTGTTCGACCGAAAACCGGAGACGGACTGGCGGAAGCGACCGATCGCGACCTCACTCGCGGCCCTCTACCTCGTCGGCTTCCTCCTGGCGTGGGCAGCGGGAGCCCGCCTCGAGTCCGTGCCTCCGAGCGCCGCGTTGAGACCGGAGGTGGAGGAGAGGGCGCTCCCACCTGAGGCGGGGGCCGAGACCGGATCGGCCGAGGGCGACGAAGCCGCCGAGACGCCAGGGGAAGCAGAGCCCGTAGATTCCGTGCCCGCGGAGGCCGAGCCCGATGAAGCGGAGCCCGAACCCGGAAGCGAGGGCTTATGAGCTGGGCTCCGCGGATCCGCTCAGCCCTCCTGTTCGTGGCAATCGCCGGGCTCCCTTCTTCCGCCAACGGTCAGGAGCGAACGGACCGGGAGATCGTTCGGCAGCTCGGCGCGGCCGGGTCCCAGTACGGCTGCGTGATCTGCCACAAGGACAAGCGGCGCGCTTTCGCCGAAGGGGCCCATGCGAACCGTGGCATCGTCTGCCACGATTGCCACGGCGGGGATCCGGAGGCCGTGGAGAAGGAACCGGGTCACGCCGCACCGTTCATCGGCGTTCCGACCAAGCTGGAGACCGTCCGCATCTGCGGCGACTGCCACTCTGACCCGAACCAGATGCGGCCGTTCGGGCTCCCCGCCGACCAGGGGGCGGAGCTGCGCACGAGCCGTCACGGGGAGCTTCTGTTCTATCGGGACGACCAGAACGCCCCCACGTGCACCGACTGCCACGACTCCCACACGATCCGCCCGCCGGAAGACGCCCGGAGCGACGTGCACCCCTTGAACATCATGGGCACGTGCGTGGCCTGCCACGATGACGAAGAGATGATGGCCGGCTACGAGCTTCCGACGGGCCAGGGCGAGGTCTACCGGGCCAGTGCCCACGGGATCGGCCTCTACGAGCACTTCAACTTCGCCGCTCCGACCTGCATCTCGTGCCACGGCTCACACTCGGCGCTCCCGGCCAGCACGACCCAGGTGGCCGACGTCTGTAGCCAGTGTCACGCGCTCGTGGGACAGGCCTTCTACGCCGGCCCGCACGGTCCGGCCACACGTGCCGGGCAGATGCCCGGCTGCCTCGCCTGCCACAGCAATCATGGCACCGAGCTCGTACCCGTCGAGGCGATCGAGGCCGTCTGCAGTGGCTGTCACGAGGACGCGGAGAGCGATGCTGCTGCCATGGGCACGGACATCCAGACCCTGCTCATGCGGGCGGAGGGTAACATCCACTCCGCCGAGGAAGCGATCCACGAGCTCGGCGCGGCCGGCCGGGAGACCGACGATGCACGCTTTCGCCAGCGTGCTGCCCTTACGGATTTTCATCGGATGGGACCGGCGCAGCACTCGCTCGATGTCCAGGCTCTGGAGGACCTGGGACGGAGGGTGAGCTCGGTCTCGGCCAACATACGAAACCAGGCGGAGGTGGCGGCCGAGCAGCGCTGGGAGCACACGTTGCTGCTCGCCCCCACGTGGTTCCTTGCGCTCGCCGCCATCTTCCTCGCCTACCTGCGACTTCGGCAGACGAAGCGTGAAGCCTAGAGATGGGTAGATCCGAGCTCCACCGAGAGCTTCGAACCCCGCGATGTCACCTCGCCGCCTGAAGCGTCTCTCGCGACCGCTCGCGATCGCGATCCAGGTCGCGATCGTCGTCGTGATCGCGGGTGCGATCGGGGCCGTGGGGTTCATCGAGTACAGCGCCCAGCCCAACTTCTGCCTCAACTGCCACGTCATGGAGCCGTACTACGAATCCTGGGCCACGTCCTCCCACAAGGACGTGAAGTGCATC
>JBDGZR010000186.1:0-4389 GCA_039588495.1 Gemmatimonadota bacterium
AACCGACAAGATCGTGGAAAGGCACGAGAAGCGGCTGCGACGGCTGGAGGATCGGCTGCGGAGTGCCGAGTTGGCCCTCATGAAGAAGACGGAGACGGCGGCCGCCCGGAAGCGAGAGATGATCGTCTCCGTGGGAGAGTCGCTGCTGGGAGCCTTCCTCGGCCGGCGCACAACGCGAGGTGCGTCGACCAGCCTCGGCAAGTACCGGCAGCAGACAAGCGCTCGCATGGGCGCCGAGGAAGCGGAAGAGCGCGTGGAGAGGC
The DNA here is from genome assembly GCA_039588495.1 of Gemmatimonadota bacterium. Lineage (GTDB taxonomy): Bacteria > Gemmatimonadota > Gemmatimonadetes > Palauibacterales > Palauibacteraceae. Next base: position 264 of record JBDGZR010000186.1, read on the forward strand.
TGGAGCAGGAGATCTCCGAGTTGCGGGACGATCTCAGGGAGGAGACGGCGGAGATCACCGAGCGCTGGGAGGAAGCTCTGGAGGAGTTCGAGGAGGTGGAGCTGCGTCCTCGACGCGTCGATGTGGATGTGGAGTTGGTCGCCATCGGGTGGGTACCGCACTGGCTGCAACCCGATGGCCGGGAAGAGCCCGCGATCTGAAAAAAGGGCGGGCCGCCAGCTCTGTGAGCCGGCGGCCCGCCGGGGTACGCTCCGTCCTAACTCGGCACGACGCCTCTTACGACATCGGTCCTAGGCGAGCGTCTTTCAATCTCTCCTGCCGAAGCTGAGCCGCGCTTGGCGGCTCAGCCTGCGCAGAGGCGATCGTTTGCCCGCGCCGAGCCAGGCTCGGATCTACTCCCATCAGACACAGATCACCTCCTTTTTTGAGTTCACGCCAAGGGCGACTAAGTCGCACCTATTCTGGGCGTTCGTCGCCTTCGCAGCAAGTTGACGCATCGCGACCGCCTCTCCGCGCTCCCCGTTGAAACGAAGAGCCTAGCCGCCGATGTCACAGGTGTCGGCGCCCCGACGCGTGTCCGCGATCTGGAAGATCTTCCAGCCGTCACGGTCCCTGAAGAGCTGAAACGCATCGACGCCGCAGTGGCTGAGCTTCTCTCCGAGGTAGAAGGCGTACTCGGTCCAAACCGTGGCCAGGTTCTGGTCGATGCGAACCTCGATGTCCCAGAGCCGCTCATCCCACACCTCGTCGTGCGGCTCTCCGATCGCCTCGACGAAGCGGTCGATGTCGACGGTCCGCAGAACGGGCTCGCCGTCACGAGCGCTCGTACCCACCAGCCGGGCTTCGGGAACCAAGGTGCGACGCACCATGGCGCTGTCGCCCGCCCGCATGCCGTCGAACAGCTGCACGATCACGGCGACCACGGCCTCCTCGTCGGCGGTGCGTGCGGCATCTTGAGCGGTCGCGTGAGTGGCGGCGCAAAGGGCAAGCGCTGCCAGAACAAGGGTCGTTCGAAAAGCGTGTCTCATGATTCCCTCTGCAGTCGGTGGGGTCCGCGCCCTTCGCTCGGCGGACACGAACACTCAGGGTCGGCCCGGCAAATGGCCGACTTGCCGAAACCCGGCAATGCCCTTACAAGAGAACGGTAACTCCGTCACGGGGGTAGGTTTGGAAACAACAAACAAGAAGGCCCACGGCCCCGGTCTAGCCGGCCTCATGATCGGCATGGGCCTGTTCGTGATCATCGGAATCCCGATGATCTTCTACATCTGGCGCTTCATCAACGAGCTTCTTTCCGGCCGCTTCATCCTCGCCGACGCGGCCCTGGCAACGGTACTCCTGGTCATCTTCATCGGGTTTCTGAGGATCCTCGGAAAACAGGTTCGTCGCTGGGACGGCCAGTTGGACTCATAGACCGCTCGTGAGGCGCATCCGCGGCTCGCAACAACACAGGCAGCGTAAGAATCGGGAGGCTATCGATGGCTGAGCAGGCTGGCGCATCTCCGGGATCTGGTGAGCCCGAAGGAAGCGAACCTGGAGGCATCCGTCGCGAAGAGGAGCCGGGGACGGGCACCCTCTTCATCATGCTCGTCTTTCTGATGGCCCTCGCCGCGATGTGGGCGATCATGTATCTGAAGCTTCTGGACCGCTGACGGGAAGGTGCGATGAGAGTTCACAAATACGAGAAGGCGTTTCTCTGGCTCGGTGCGATCATGCTCGTCGCGTTCATGATTGCGCTCCTCGTCACGTCGGTGGCGATGGGCATCCACCTTCCCGGAAGAGCTGGCGAGGTCGATCCGCTGTCTATCAACAGCATCGAGCCGTTCAACAACCCCGGCGTGCGCGAGGTGGGGCCCGGGCGGTACGAGGTCGTCCTGCTCGGAAGCGCGTGGTCGTGGAACCCTGCCGAGATCCGGGTTCCGGCCGGCTCGGAGGTGACCTTCCTGGCCGCGGCGACCGACGTCATTCACGGCCTTCACATCGACCGCACGCGAGTGAACATGATGCTGATCCCGGGCCAGATCTCGCGGAACACGTACCGCTTCGAGGAGCCGGGCGAGCACCTCCTGATCTGCCATGAGTACTGCGGAGCTGGCCACCACCTGATGTCCGGAAAGGTGATCGTCGAATGAGCGCCGCCGAGAGCACCCGGACCGTCGTCCTCGACCCGGCCGGCTACCAGTTTCCCGAGAACCAGCGCAGGCTCGTTCGCTGGACGCTCTACGTCGGCTACTTCGCGCTCGCGGCCGGGGTGGCACACGGCTTCGCCCAGGGCCTCTCCTACGCCAACATCGACATCCTCCGGTACTTTCCGGCCCTTCGGAGTTACTACCAAGGGCTCACGGCCCACGGCGTGGCGAACGCGCTGTTCTTCACCTTCGCGTTCTCGAATGCATTCCTGCCGCTGTTGACGGCGCGAGCCCTGGGGCGTCCGATGACCCCGGGCTTCCTCCACGCCACCCTGTGGACGCTGGTGGCCGCGAACGTGATGGTCATCTGGTCGGTGACGACGAACCGGGCCTCGGTGCTGTTCACGGCGTACGCGCCCCTTCAGGCCCACTGGACCTACTACCTCGGTCTCGTGCTGCTGGTGGTGAGTACCTATATCGCTTCCGCCCACCTTTATATCCTGCTGGCCGGCTGGCGGAAGGAGAACCGGGGCGAGCGGATCCCGCTGCTCGCGTTCATCTCGGTGGTCAGCTACGTGATGTGGAACCTGGCGTCGATCGGGATCGCGGTCTCCTTCATCGGCTTCCTGCTTCCGTGGTCGCTCGGAATCCTCGAGCGCACCGATCCGCTGCTCAACCGCACGCTCTTCTGGTTCACCGGGCACGCGATCGTCTACGCCTGGCTTCTTCCGGCCTACATCTCTTGGTACGCGCTCGTGCCGCGGCAGACCGGCGGGAAGCTGGTAAGCGATCCGCTCACCAGGGTCGTGTTCATCATGTTCCTGCTGCTCTCGATTCCCACCGGCTTCCACCACCAGTACACGGACCCGGGCATCTCGACGAACCTCAAGATGTTCCACGCCGTGCTCACCTTCGGTGTCTTCTATCCGAGCCTCGCCACGGCCTTCTCGGTCGTGGCGGCACTCGAGATCGGGGGCAGACGCAACGGAGGGGGTGGCCTGCTCGGCTGGATCAAGAAGCTCCGGTGGGACGATCCATCGCTCACCGCCCAGCTGTTGGCGATGATCACCTTCGTCCTCGGTGGGATCACCGGCCTGATCAACGCGAGCTACATGATCAACCAGATCGTCCACAACACGGCCTGGATCCCGGGCCACTTCCACATGACGGTGGGCAGCGCCGTCGCCCTTACCCTGATGGGCGTGGGCTACTGGCTCGTCCCCTATCTGACCGATCGGAAGCTATGGGGCCGTAAGTTCGCCGTCTGGCAGTCGTGGATCTACACGATCGGCGTCCTGATCATGGCACGGGGACTGATCTCCGGCGGATTGGAGGGAATGCCACGTCGGACCTTCCGGGTGGCGGCCAACTACGGTCGCGAGTCGTGGGAGCTAGCAGGCGCGCTCACCGGGATAGGGGGCACGCTGATGACGGTCGGCGCGGTCATGTTCTTCGTTGTGATCTTCATGACGATGGTGGCGGGAAAGAAGGGGGAGGGTCCCAAGGACGTCCCCTTCGCCGAGACGTTGATTCCGGCGTCTCGTGATGGATGGGATGTCAAGCTGGACCGGATTCGCCTGTGGACGATCGCCGCCGTTGTGCTCGTGCTGATCGCGTACGCGCCCTTCTTCATCACGTACCTCCCGGCGCGCCTGATCTCGCCCGGCTACAACTTCTTCTGAGGTGAGCCGGGGCGGTTTCGCCGTCGCCGATCCCGGACGCCATGGCCGCCGCCACAGGATCGGTCTGGCGCTGGGCCTGGTGGCGTTCCTTGCGCTGTTCTTCTCCCCGCCGCCGGAGGGGCTGCCTCTCGCAGCCTGGAGAACGGGCGCCGCGGCTGTGCTCATGGCGATCTGGTGGGTCACCGAGGCGATCCCGATCCCGGCCACGTCGCTGGTGCCGCTGGCTTTCTTCCCTCTCCTCGGCATCGGCACGATCGACGAGGCGGCCGCCCCGTACGCCAACCCGATCATCTTCCTGCTCCTCGGCGGCTTCCT
>JBDGZR010000187.1:0-4337 GCA_039588495.1 Gemmatimonadota bacterium
GCGGCCGAGACCGTCTCGATCTCTCGCGGTCGTATCTACGTCTTTTTCGGCGGGGTTTCGTCCGACCGCCATCAGGTCATGGATGTCTATTCCGCGGACGATGGCTCATACCTGGAGAGCCTGCGTCTGCCGATTCGGCCACGGCACGCCGTATACGCCGATAGCCTCGTCTATGCCCTCCATGAGAGCCCATACCCGATGCTGGTCGCCTGGCGACCCCGGAAGGAGAAAACACCATGAGCTGGATCGATGCCGCCGGAATCTCCCTCTCCGTACTCGCCGTTTTTCTCCTCGTCTGGATGATCGCGGACGCGCGACGGCTGCCGGGCGCCGGAAGCCCAGATGCCGGACGGGCGTCTGCCGCGCGCTGGATCTGGCCGGCGATCCTCGTGTCGTCCTTCCTCGGGGGCCTCTTCGGGGTGCCCATCGGCGGGAGCCCGGAGATCCGGGTAGAGGCCGCGGCGTCCTCCTACCAACAACCCGTCGACACCCGCTGGTCTACCCTTCGGACACCGTTCTATCTTGCAGTGCGGAAAGAAGAACGATCCGAGAGAGGCGCCTGGCAGGCCGTGGCGCGGGACGCGAGCCTGCAGCTGCCCTGGGCTTTCCTTCTGGGCTGCCTGGCCTACCTGTTCTTCCGGAGAGGTCGGATGCGGTCGCGGGACGGTTTCTCGAGGGCAACGCGAACCGGAGGGCGACTGTCTACCGGGTGACCCGAGATGTGACCCGAGATGTGACCCCCGGATGACGGTGTGACTTCTGAGCCGGTACGGTAAGAGCGACACGCGATGAAACGCCGACATCTCGTAACGCTACTCGTTGTCGGAGTCCCGCTGGTGCTTCTGGCGGGCGTGCTGTGGCGTCTCAACGAAGCGGGTGCCAGCGACGGAGCCGTCGATGATGCCGCGCCGGCCGATTCGTTGAACGGGGCGCTCGGCGCTTCCGCCGTCGAGGCGTTTCCCACCGAGATCGCCTTGCCGGTGCAAGGCGCCCTGGTCCGAAGAGATACCTTCGTCCTCTGGGTGGAGGCGCAGGGTCGCGCGGCACCGCTGCGCTCGGCGCCACTCCAGGCAGAGGTGTCCGGCCCCGTTATCTCCGTGCCGGTACGGGAGGGAGCTCGGGTCTCGAAGGGGCAGATGCTGGTCCAGATCGACCCCGCGGAGTACGAGCTTCGGGTGCGGCGGGCCGAGGCAGATCTGGCGTACGCACAGGTCGAGTTCGAGGGGCTGATCCTCGGGGATGACCGATTGGAGGACGAGCAGCTTCGCGCGAAACGGGAACGCCTGGCCAGGCTCAGAAGCGGAATACCGGGAGCGGAGGCGGCGCTGGAGGAGGCCATGTACCAGCTCGAGCGAACCGAGATTCGCGCTCCGTTCGCTGGACGCGTCGCCGATCTCGTCGTGGACGAGGGGGCCCGCCTTCAGGTGGGCGATGCCGTCGTCGAAATCGTCGACCTATCGACCATCGACGTCGAGGTCGAGGTTCTGGAGCGCGCCCTGCCGGCCGTCGAGCCGGGGCGAGTCGCGACGGTCCGTTTCGCCGCGCTACCCGAGGAACTGTTCGAGGGGTCGGTGGTGACCGTCAACCCGATGGTCAACCGGGAGACCGGAACCGCCCGGGTTGCAGTGCGTCTCAGAAACCCCGAGGCCAAGGTGCTTCCGGGGATGTTCGCCGAGGTAGAGATCGCCGGGCGTCGCTTCGCCGACCGCCTTTTCGTGGCGCGTGATGCGATCGTGGAGCGTGACAAGCGGGACGTGGTCTTCCTCCTGCACCCGGACGAGCCCGGCGGCGCCACGGGTTTCGCCAAGTGGGTGTACGTCAACACCGGCCTAGAGAGCGATGACTTCGTGGAGGTCGCGCCGGAGCGGGATGGCGATGGCCTGGAGCCAGGTTCGATCGTGCTCGTGGACGGCCACACGACGCTGACCCATGACGCCAGGGTCCACCTGGAGAACCACAGAGCGCTCCTGGATCCGTGAGTTCGGCCGGTGCGCCGTTCGGCGTGCGGCCCCAACCGACCCTCTCGTGAGCCTTCCGGATCTGAGCATTCGACGGCCGATCGCCACGGCGATGGTCTATCTCGGGATCGCCGTGTTGGGCGTCCTCTCGTTCGCCCGTCTCCCCATCGACCTCCTCCCGGACGTGGCGTTCCCCACGCTCTCGGTGTGGACCACCTATAGCGATGCGGCCCCTCCAGAGGTGGAGCGCTTCATCACGGAGCCGGTCGAGCAGGAGGTCAGCCAGGTTCCCGGTGTCAGGCGGGTGACGTCCCGCTCACGCGAGGGACAGTCGCTCGTAACCCTCCAGTTCTACTGGGGCACGGACATGGAGTTCGCCGCGCTGAACGTGCGGGAACGGCTCGACGATCTCCGGGATGTGCTTCCTCGCAGCGTGGACCGTCCCGCGATCCTCCGGTCGGACCCGGGCAGCGACCCGATCCTCACGCTCGCGGCGTCCGGGGCGAGCCCTGCGGAGCTGTTGGAGCTGAGCAGGGACGTCTTCGCCAGACGTCTCGAGCAGCAGGATGGCGTGGCTCTCGCCGCGATCAGCGGTGGACGAGAACGGGAGATCCAGGTGCTTCTGGACCCGGCCCGGCTGACGCTGCACCGGGTGACCGTCGCCCAGGTGACGGATGCGCTCGACCGGGCCAACTACCAGGCGCCGGGGGGGAGCGTGAGGCGCGGCAGATTCCGTTATAGCCTCCGCACCCTCGGCCAGTTCACCGAAGTGGGACAGCTTCGGGACGTCGTCGTGGCGAGGCCGACCGGCGGAACACCGGTGCGGCTATCGGATGTGGCCGAGGTGCGGGACGGATTCGCGGAGCGCCAGACGGCGGCGCGGTACAGCGGTGTGCCGGCGGTGGGATTGCAGATCTTCAAGGAATCTGGCTCCAACACCGTCCGGGTGGCGGAACGTGTCGAAGTGGTGCTCGATGAGCTGAGAGCGGAGTTCCCGTCGCTGAGCTTCGAGATCGCGACGAGTCAGGCGGAGTTCATCCGGCAGGCGATAGCCAACGTCGTGCAGGCGTTGATCGTGGGAGGCATCCTCGCCTTCCTGGTGCTCTTCCTCTTCCTCAGGGATCCCCGCTATCCCGTGGCGGTTGGCCTGGCGATCCCGATCTCCATCCTGGCGGCGTTCTCGCTCTGCTATCTGTTCGACGTAAGCCTGAACGTGATGTCTCTGGGTGGTCTCGCGTTGGGCGTCGGAATGCTCGTCGACAACTCGATCGTCGTGCTGGAAAACGTCTTCCGCCACCGGAACGAGCGTGGGGCGAGCGCGCCGGCCCGGGAGTCCGGCGTGGCGGTCGGGCAGCGTGACGGGGCCGCGCGCTCCGCGGCCGAAGGCAGCAGGGAGGTGGCTGGCGCGATCACGGCCTCCACGCTGACGACCATCGCCGTCTTTGGGCCGGTGCTCTACGTGCGGGGAGTCGCGGGCGCGCTGTTCGGCGATCTGTCGCTTGCCGTCGCCTTCTCGCTCCTGGCCTCCCTGCTCGTCGCGTTGACGCTGCTGCCCGTGCTGGCCGCCCGGCTCGGTGGGGTGGGGGAGGGGGCAGCAGCCGGCCACGCAGCCGCCGGCGATGCAGCTACTGGCGATGCGGCTGCTGGCGACCCGGCCGCCGGAATGGCCGACGAAGAGGCCCCGCATCGATCACTGCGGGGCGCTCTGCGCTTCACGAGGGAGTCGGTCCGCCTCACCTGGAGAGAGGTGGCCGGGGGAATCGGCCATGCGTGTTCCCGAGTCACGCGGCCGGCCCTCGAGGCCTTCGACCGCGGCTTCCGCAGGTTCGCCGGCCGCTACGAGAGGGTCCTCGCCTGGGCGTTGGGCCACCGGGCCGCCGTCGTCGGCCTCACCGCATCCGTCCTCGCCGCGGCCATCTCCCTGGCCACGGTCCTTCCCCGCGACCTGATGCCCGATGTCGACGAGCGTCAGTTCCGCGTCGCGCTCGACCTGCCCGTGGGTACGCCGATCGAGGCGACCGATGAGGCGGCAGCGGCGCTGGAGGCGGTGCTTCTCGAGCTGGAGGCGGTCGACGGCGTGTTCACGCGGGTCGGCCGCGCCCAGCGAGGCGAGCCCACCGAGGATGAGCTGGCGGGTCTGAACAACGCGGTTCTCGAGGTCCGTTTGCGTCCGACGGGCGAGCCCACGTCACGGGTCGTGTCCGACTTCAGGTCTCGGCTCGCGCGAACGGGCATCGATCCGGGAGCCGTGGCGATCGAGACGGGGCGCTCGACCGCACTGGGCCGGACGCTTGACCTGGACGAAGCCGACCTGGCCGTGAGGATCCAAGGGGATGAGCTGGCCGATCTGGTCGCGGTGGCCGAGTCGGCCAAGGCTCG
>JBDGZR010000188.1:0-4293 GCA_039588495.1 Gemmatimonadota bacterium
CCCTGTATACTGGGCGGGCGACTCGAACACGCCGCTGCTCATCCTGGCCGGAAAGGACGATCCCCGGGTCCACCCCGAGCAGTCGATGGAGATGTACCGCCACCTGAAACTCCGGGCTAGAGCGCCCGTTCGGCTGGTCTTCTACCCCGGCGAGGGACACGGGAACGCCCGCGCCGCAGCTCGCTACGACTACAACCTGCGCGCCATGCGGTGGCTGGAGCACTATCTTGTGGGGCCGGGTGGCGAGAAGCCGCCCGCGGAGCTGGATTATCCTCTGGAGCGTGGCGACGAAGACCCGCCCGAGAAGGTAACGACCGCATCGGATGAGAGGGGTTGAACGAAAGATGAACAACGCGGCCAAGCTGGTCCTCGTCGTGGTGGGCGCTGCCATCGCCGGCGTCGGTAGCTACATGATGTTCGCTTCGAGCGCAGCACCGACCGGGGAGACCCCCCGGTCGGTGCTGGCCGATGCCCAAGCCTCGTCTGCCTCGGACGCGACGGGGGCCTCGCAGGAGGTCGGTTCTCGAGAGATCCTCGTCTACAAGACCGCCACGTGCGGTTGCTGCAGCAACTGGGTGGAGTACATGAAGGGGCACGGCTTCACGGTCAAGACGCAGGATGTGACCGACCTGGTGGCCATCAAGGTGGAGCATGGCGTACCACCGGGCCTGCAGACCTGCCACACGGCGGTGGTCGATGGATACCTGGTGGAAGGGCACGTGCCGATCGAGTCGATTCAACGGATGCTGGAGGAGCGGCCGGAGATTGCCGGCCTGGCCGTACCCGGGATGCCGACAGGCTCGCCGGGAATGGAGGTGCCCGGCCAAGCGGCCGCCTCCTACGACATCATCGCGTTCGACCGGGACGGCAACACGAGCGTCTACGACAGCCGCTAGATCTTTCTAACGGCATCTTACTAACGGCATCTTAGAGGAGAGGCCTGAGCAGGGCCTTCGGCGTAGCCGCCTCACGGCTGCCCGAGGGCCGAGCGGTGAAACCAGGTAGGTGAATCTCCCACCATTCCCGGGCTTTTCTCTCATCCCACGTTGCCTCCGACTCACAGGCGGCGAGTCGGATGTCCAGCTCCCAGGCGTCGTTCGGGCGTAGGGTGCGGTCCTTCTCCAGGCAGGACAACACCACCTGCTCCAGGTCCGCCGGCACGTCCAGTTCGCTGCGTCTCGACGGGGGCATCGGAGGCGTCTGCAGGTGGTGGGCGATGACCGCCAGCGGACTGTCGTCGCTGAACAGGCGCTGGCCCGTCAGGAGCCAATAGGCGACGCAGCCGAGCGCGTATATGTCCGCTCGCCGATCGACATCCGCCACACCCCGAGCCACTTCGGGAGGCATGAAAGCCGGCGTGCCCGCGGTCTGCCCCTCGACGGTCAGCTCCGTCGCGTCTCCGAAGTGCGTGCCACGAAGGGCCACGAGGCCGAAGTCGAGCACCTTGACGAAATCGTAGTCGGGGCCGAGCTGGCAGGTGAGGAGGTTGGACGGCTTGATGTCACGGTGGACGAGCCCGGCGTCGTGAGCTTCGCCCAGCGAATGACAGGCTTGTCGCAAGAGATAGATGACGCGTCCGGCAGGCAGGGCCCCGAAGCGGTTTATGAGCTCGCTGAAGTCCAGCCCATCCAGCAATTCCATGACGTAGTAGAAGTCTCCATCCTCCGTGGTGCCGAAGTCGTAGATGTCGACCGTGTGCTTTGATTTGAGGGCTGCCGTAGCCCGTGCTTCCCGCTCGAACCGGCGCACGATGGCAGTTCGATCGACCCGGCTGACGAGTACCTCGGGCCGAATGAGCTTCAGCGCGGCCGGCCTGGCGAGAAGCCGATGCCACGCGACCCATACCTCCCCCATCCCGCCCTGGCCAAGCGGCTTCTCAAGTTGGTAGCTGCCTATCTCACGCGCCTCGCTCAGGTGTTCGCCGTATTGGTAGATGACGCGAGACGCGACGTAGGCGATCCCGGCGCACAGGTAGGTGGAGAATCCGAAGTATGCCACGAACACGGACATCGGGACGTCGGGACTCATGGGCCCGAACGCTCGTGACAGGGCGACCGTCACGAACCCCGTGGACGCCGCTGCGAGCGCCGCGAGGAGCGTCTTGGCGGGCGTGTTCGGGGCCAGGACCGGGAAGGCGATGATCCACGCGCATTCCCACGGGATGCCCATGTAATTGACCGTCCCGAAGACGCCCTCGCTCCAAACCGGGAAGGCGTTCCAGAACTCGGACATGGAGATTCCGAACGCACCGATGACCGCGAAGCCCAGCCCCAGATCGAGAAGCTTGGCGGGTGCCATGCGGCTGTAGCGGGAGAGCACGAAGACCGCGAATCCCATCGCTATGGAGGCGGCCGCCACGATCGTCGGGATCACCATGTTCCTCCGATCCATCGGCGGGACAACCGCATCGCCCAATGGGCCGCCGTGGAAGAAGTAGCTGGAGCCGAAGAACGCCAGGAAGAAGGTGATCGAGTACACGAGGGCGGCCCAGCCGAGACGCCGGGATGCGTCCCGGAGGACGTCCGGTGGAAGCGTAGTCGTCTTGGAGCGTTTCGTACCGGAGGGAAGAGGTCCTCCCGCGGATGTGGGGTCGATCAAACTCGCCTCCCGAAAGGGGGCTGTGGGTCAGAGGCCTGTTTCCGAAGCCTCTAACCTCTTTCCCCGTCGGTCCGAATTCAACTCGGTCCAGGCTCGGTCTCGCCAATGTTCGGGACTGCCTCCGTCGCATACACATCGGGGCGGTCGGGCCGGTCCCCTTCGCGTTTAACGGTTCGCCCGCTCGACGCGTCCAAGGCAGCAGGATCTATTCTCCAAGGAGCCATTCTGCCGTCGAGGTAACCATGCCGCCGTACCGATCTCCTTTCGCTGCCGTCACCTCCATCCTGTCGAGTGCGATCGTCATCACCGCGGCCGGCTGCGCCGGCGATGCCCTGGGTCCGCCAGGCACGGGAGATCCTCCTCCGCCACTCGCGGGGGACGCCGTCGCGGGGGCCGTCGCGTTCCTCGAGAGCTGTGGCAACTGCCACGCCGCGCAGGACGGCTTCGATCTGGCGTTCTTCGCCTTTCCGGACTCGACGATCGTAAGACGGGCGGTGGCGCACGTGGACACGGGCACGGCCCTCGACATCGTCGCCCATATTCGCACCATCGAAACTCGTTCGGCGGAGCGCACCACGCGCGTATTTCAGCCCCTGGAAGTCGTGCTCGGGAGCGATCTGGAGTTTGCCCTGGACGTGTTCGGAGCCGACCGCTGGCCATCCGATCTGACCGCCGACGGCCTCCTCGCGATCGATCCGAGAGCGGTCAAGGTGGCCGTGGAGTTCCCGATCTGGTCGGTGGAGGAGACGAACATCGATTGGATGCCGGCGAGGCCGATCGGCGATGAGCTTCTGGACTTCGATGGCGGCTCGGCACGCTTCGCCCTCGACCGATACTACACGACGCGATCGCTGGATGACCTGGCCCGGACCGTCGTCGCGCTGCGGATCGCGGACCGCTCCTTCGAGAACCTCGATGCCCCCTGTATAGAGGATCCGAACGCCGACGATCCGCTCGCCCTCTTCCAGGCCGAGGAGTGTTTCGAAGCCCGCCGATGGACCTCGACGCTGGTCGCCCAGCACATGCTGAGAACCGGTCTCGAGATGCCGATCTCACCGGTCGTACACGACGTCTGGTGGGATGTCGGCAACGCGGCGCGGAGGGCGGCGCAGCGTCGCGACGACTTCGACAACGCGGTCGAGAACTGGGCGTCCTGGATGTACCTGGGCTGGAGCTTCGCGCCACAGCAGCACGCCAGCGTCTACCTCGGGATCGCCCTGAACGAGCTAGGGCTACCGCGCCACTCCACCTTCGTCGCGCTGCGCTCGCAGGTGGCGCGCGGCCGCCGAAGCCTGGCGCCGTACCGGGATGTGAGAAACGCGGCGATCTTCTCGCCGGCGACGTGGACGCGGGACGCCGTGCGGTTCGGTTTCGGCCAGCTCGTTGAACGGCTCGAGGAGGGCGACGCCCCACGGGACGAGGCGCTGGCCGAGGCCGAGCAGAGCGTGGAGGACGCCTACGAGATCGCCGCACGCAAGCTGTTCCAGATCGATGTGGATGAGTTGCAGGAGTTGCGAAATCGCGTTCTGGACCTCTTGAGGTAGGCTCGCCGAACAGGGCTGATCCGCTCCCGAAGGTGGAATCTCCGCGCCGCATCTGGCCAGAGGGCTTGCGCAATCGGCCCGAACTGCGGAGGATTGCGTATCTGGCCCGCAAATCTGCTTGAGACCACCAAAGGAGGCGGCGATGACAAAG
>JBDGZR010000189.1:0-4283 GCA_039588495.1 Gemmatimonadota bacterium
TCCCCTCAACGCCGCTTCGTTCTCCGCAGTCAGCCCCGCGAATCCCTTGAAGGCCTGGGGGGAAGATGCGACCAGGATGACCACCTGCTCGGACTCGCTCCCGATTCCCGTCCCCGTCCCCGGAGCACCCTCCAGCCTCGCCTCCCAGCCTAGCCCCTGGAGCGTCTCCGTGAAGGCCTCCCCGAGCGATGCCGAACCGGGAAGCTCGCGGTCATCGGAGAGGGCGCGCACGACCACGGGCCGGCCCCTGCGGAGCGCGGCCGCGGCCGCGACGACCGGCTCCCGCCCGGCCGGCGCCGGCCCGTAGACCACGAGGCTGCGCTCGGCAAGCTCGTCTGCGCGGCCCTCCGCATCTCCACCCGGGAGCCCGGGTGCCTCTCGTATCGCCGCTTCCCTCTCCCTGAGCACGCACCCGCTGCGCGCGGCCGCCTCCGACAGGCGGGCGGCAACCCCGGGATCCTCATCCGCGGCCCGTGCAAGAGCCTCCGCAGCGCCTGCCGTATCGTGCGGGTACAGCAAGAGGTCGCAGCCCGCCTCCACGGCCTCCACGGCCGCCAATCCTCCCAGCTCTGGATCCGCGAAACCACCCATGATGAGCGCGTCCGAGACGACCAGGCCTTCGAAGCCGAGCCTGTCGCGAAGCAGGCCCCTCAGGATGGCCGGGTCCCGGCTCGCCGGCAGCGTGCGATCCGGCGGCGCGCCCGCTGAGAGGGAGGGATACGTCACGTGGGCGGCCATGACGGTCGCGACGACCCCGGCCGTCTCGACAAACGGCCGGAGGTCCTCGTTCAACTCGTCGGGCGAGGCCTCCACGACGGGCAGCTCCAGGTGCGAATCTCTCACGGTGCGGCCGTGCCCCGGGAAGTGCTTGGCGCAGGCGGCCGGCCCCTGGCTCTGACAGGAGCCGATCCACGCACGGCCGAGCCGCGCCACGGCCCCCGGATCCGAGCCGAAGCTCCTGGTGCCGACGATCGGGTTGTCGCCCGAGATGTCCAGGTCGAGCACCGGGGCCAGCACCCAGTTGATCCCGAGCTCCCTGGCTTCCCTCCCGGTGATCTCCCCAGCCACGCGAACCGCCTCGACGGGGTCGGGAGCGCGAGCCAGCGCGGCGGGAGGAGGCAGCGAGGTAAGGCCGGCGAACTGCTGGCCGGCTCCGCGCTCGAGGTCGGCCGCGAGCCAGAGGGCGCGGCCCGCGGCCGCGCGGATCTCTTCCAGAAGGAGCGCCACCTCCTCGGCTCGACCCCCGAAGAGGATGAAGCCTCCCACGCCCAGCTCCAACGCCTCGAGTGCCCGTCGCCGCGCCTGATCAACGGACTCGCGGTCGAGTCGCAGAGCCTCGATGATAAGGAGGGCAGGTGAGGCTGAGCTCACGCCGGGACCCACTTGCCCAGGACGCGCGCTCCCGGGGCGCCGGTCGCCCACCCGAGGTCGATCGGTATTCCCAGGTGGTGTTGGCGGGCCAGCAGAGCGAAGGCGGCGGCCTCCCGGGCGTCGCCGTCCCAGCCGAGCGCATCCAGAGGCAGGATCGAGACGTCGGGCAGCAGCCTCTGGAGTCGTTCCCGGATCGACGGGTTTCTGGCCCCACCGCCGCACAGGTAGACCTCCCCGGGTTCGAGTTCGGCCAGCCGGTAGCCTTCGGCGATCGTGCGCGCCGTGAGCTCCGTCAGTGTCGCGATCAGATCCTCGCCGCGCTGCTCGGAATGCCGCTCGAGCCACTCCCTCAGACGGGGGGCGCCGAACCGCTCCCGGCCCGTGCTTCGAGGCGGGGACAGCAAAAAGAATGGATCCTCCAACCATTCGCCGAGAGGGTCAACCAGGACCCGGCCTCTGGCCGCACGCTCTCCGTCACGATCGTACGCCTCCTCGCCGGCCGTGAGCTCGCGCACCGCCTGATCGATCAACGCGACGCCGGGCCCGGTGTCGAAGGCGATCCGATCACTACTCCGGGCCTCGTCGCTCGCAGGCAACCAGGTCACGTTCGCCATCCCGCCGATGTTCTGAACCACCCTGGAGACCGTTGGCGAGGAGAGCAGCAGCCAGTCGAAGTACGGGGTAAGGGGCGCCCCGTGTCCGCCCGCCGCCATGTCACGGACACGGAAGTCGGCCACGACCGGGACGCCGAGGATCTCCGCCATCACGGCCGGCTCTCCGAGCTGCAACGTGCTTCCGGGTGCCTCGGCCGGAGGATCGTGCCAGATCGTCTGGCCATGGCTGCCGATCGCGACCAGCCCTCCTGGTGCCAGGGCGATGTCGGCGAGCGTGATCTCCACCGCCTCAGCGAGACGCCGCCCGAGCTCGAAGTTCAGCCGGCAGATCTCATCCGCGCGCGCCCCTTCCACGGCCGCCGCGAGCCGGTCGCGGAACGGCTCTCCGTAGGGAACGGTCCGGAAGCCGATCAGCGAGGCCTCGCTCGGGCTTTCCTCCTCCCCCGCGAGCTCCGCAACGGCTACATCGACGCCGTCCAGGGACGTACCGGACATCACGCCGGCGTAGAGCAACCCCTTCAGCTCCTCGGCTCGGAGAGGACGCTCATCGAACCGGCCGACGGGCTCATGAGATCCGGGTGAATCCGCTCGCGGATCCTGATCGCGTGCGCCTCGTCATGGTGGGCGACGCCGCGAAGGAACTGGTACAGCGTGACGCGCTCGTCTCCGATCGTGGCAGACCGAGCCCACGCCCGGTCGCTCAGCGGCTCGAGCAGAGCACAGGTCCGTGATCGCTCGGTCTGGAAGACGTCGAGAAGCTGCTCCGTGTCCCCTCCTGCGGGAGGGTCGGGAGAGGGCTCCCAGTCGTCGAATCCCGGTTCCTCCGTCTCCAGGATCGTGTCGACACGAGGCCGGAAGGTGGAGGTCTCGCACTCGATGAGGTGGGCCAGGTGCTCCCGCGCGCCCCACCGCGCGGTTCGCCTCTCCGGTGGAGCCTCGTGCTCGACGGCGCTTCGGAGGCGATCGGGCGCCGCCCGAAGGCGTGCGGCGAGGAGGCGCGTATCCTCGTCCCCGAAGGTCTCGGGATAGCCCGCGTAGTATGGCAGCGGACGATCCGAGTAGCGCTCGATCGCCTCGGCCAGTAATCCGCTGCACTCATCCACGACACGCTCGGACAAGGCCCGGGAGGCCCGCAGCTCCTGCATGGCTATCGCGATCTTGCTCGAACCGCCGGCTGCGGCGAGGAGCTGCCGGGCGGTATGCTCGTCGACGCCGCTCACCTCCCGGACGATACGGATGCTGCGGCCCACGAGCTTCCGGCTCACCGCCTGCAGATCCACCATCAGGTTCCGATGCACCTTGCCGAGCCGGACCATCACGCCCGTCGTCAGCGTGTTCAGGACGAGCTTCGTCGCCGTTCCCGCCTTCAACCGGGTCGAACCGGCGATCGCCTCCGGGCCGACGATCGGCGTGATGGTCACATCCGCGAGCCGCGCGAGGCTCTCCGGCGGCGGGGTAAAGCTCAGAAGTCCGATCCTCGCCCCCCGGTCCCGGGCCTCGGCGAGCGCGGCCTGTACGAAGGGCGTGGTGGCGGACGCCGCGATGCCGAGCACGAAATCCTCCGAACGGACCCCGAGCGCATCCATGGATGCGCTGCCCGCCGCTTCGTTGTCCTCGACCCCTTCCTGGCTCGCCTCGAGGGCGGGTGCCCCCCCGGCGATCACGCCTCTCACCAGATCCGGGTCCGTGCCGAAGGTGGGAGGGCATTCCGACGCATCGAGAACCCCGAGGCGTCCGCTCGTGCCCGCCCCGACGTAGATCAGCCGACCCCCGATGCGGATCCTCCGCTCCACCTCGTCGATCAGGCGAGCGATCGCCTCCGACTCGCGCGCCACGGCCGGCGCGACACGAGCGTCCTCGGAGTTGATCAGATCGACGATCTCCCTCGCCGTGGCTCGATCGATCCGCGCCGTGGCCGGGTTATCGGCTTCGGTCAGACGAGGGTCCTTCCCCAAATCGACTCCTCCTTTGCCGGCTGATAACCGCTCTCTAACTTCGAGGGTGCTTCCGGCCGTCGGGCGAGCGCCCCGCGGGCCGGATGATGAAGCGGAAGGTATGAGCCCCGACGAACGGCCGATAGGAGCGTGAGACCGGTTAGCCCGGAGGCGGCGACGCGCCTCGCCGAACGGATCGAAGCGGAGCTGCGAGCCAGCTACGGGAACGCGCGCAAGCTGCGCCTCGACCCGCTGGACGAGCTGATCCTCACGATCCTCAGCCAGAATACCTCCGACGTGAATCGCGATCGAGCCTGGGCGAACCTGCAGGAGAGCTATGCCGGGTGGGACGAGGTGCGTGCGA
>JBDGZR010000190.1:0-7750 GCA_039588495.1 Gemmatimonadota bacterium
TGGCGTTCCCGCCAAGGCCGTCGACGAATACCTCCCGAAGCTCGTGAGCCTCGGAAGGAGCGTCGCCGTGTGCGATCAGGTCGAGGACGCCGCCGAGGCAGAGGGACTGGTGCGCCGTGAAGTCGTCGCGGTCATCACCCCGGGGACGGCGATCGAGGATGTCCTCCTGGACGCGCGGCGCAACAACTTCGTCGTCTGTGTCGCGGGCACGGATCGCCTGGGGATCGCGGTGGCGGATCTGTCGACGGGCGAATTCGATCTTCAGGAGTGTCTCCCCGGCGAGCTGCCGGACGCGATCGCGCGTCTGGAGCCGGCCGAGCTGCTTGTGGGCTCCGACAGAGAGGCGGTTCCCGAAGGCGGCTGGACCGTGACGCGCCGCGAAGGCTGGCGTTTCGATCCCGATTTCGGAGAAGAGGCGCTGCGCCGACGATTCTCCGTGGCGAGCAGCGAAGGCTTCGGCCTGGCCCCGGCGGCGGACCGACACCTGGTGTCGGCTGCCGGAGCGCTCGTCGCCTATCTCGAGGAGGTGCGGCCCTCGGGTCTGGCGCACCTGCGCTTTCCGAAGATCGAGCGATCGGGTCTGGCGATGCATCTGGACGAGATGACGCGGCGGAACCTGGAGCTCGTCGAGCCGCTCCGAACCGATGGAGGGGCGACTCTCCTGGACGTGCTTGACCGGACTCGGACGGCCATGGGGGCGCGCCTGCTGCGCCGTTGGCTTCTCCGTCCGCTGCTCGACCCGGCTCGGATCGCCGTACGCCAGGATGCCCTGGCTACGCTGGTCGAGGACCCGGAGCTCCGTGGCTCCCTGCGGGCGAGGCTCGGAAGGGTGCGCGACCTCGAGCGCTCGGCCACCCGCGTCTCTGCCGGCCGAGCGGCCCCCCGGGAGCTCCTGGGTTTCGGCCAGTCACTCCGGGAGCTGCCCCACATCAGCGAGCTGGGGAGCGGCCTGGAGGGGAGAATCGGAGAGCTGTGCGGAAGCCTGGACGTGCTCGACGACCTCCGGGATCTCGTAGAGCGGGCGATCGCGCCCGACGCGCCGGCCGCCCTGGCCGATGGGGGCGTCATCCGATCGGGATATTCGGCCGAGCTGGACGAGCTGCGAAGCCTGCGGTCCGGGGCGGTGGAGTGGATCGCCTCGCTGCAGGAGCGGGAACGGCGGCGAACGGGCATCCGGGCCCTGAAGATCGGCCACAACAAGGTCTTCGGATACTACCTGGAGGTCACGCGCCCGAACCTGGATCGGGTCCCCGAGGAGTACCAGCGCAAGCAGACCCTCACCGGCTCGGAGCGCTTCGTGACGCCGGAGCTGATGGAGTGGGAGGAAAAGATCGTCGACGCGGACGTGCGGATCGGCGAGCTGGAGTCGCGCCTCTATCGGGAGGTGCGGGAGGCGATCGCTGCCCGCGTCGAGAGGGTCCAGGAGGCCGCGCGGCGCGTCGCCGAGCTGGACGTCCTGGCCGCGCTCGCCTCGGCGGCGGCGCGAGGCGGTTACTGCCGTCCGGAGGTCGTCGAGGAGTTCGGCCTCGAGATCCGCGGCGGTCGGCATCCGGTCGTCGAGACGATGATGCCGCGCGAGGAGTTCATTCCCAACGATGTCGTGCTGGACCGCGAGGGGTTCGTGATGGTGCTCACCGGGCCGAACATGGCCGGCAAATCCACCGTGCTCCGCCAGGTGGGTCTGATCGTCCTGATGGCCCAGATAGGCTCCTTCGTGCCCGCCGATAGCGCGCGCATCGGGCTCTGCGACCGCGTCTTCACCCGGGTCGGCGCCTCGGACAGCCTGACACGAGGCCAAAGCACCTTCATGGTCGAGATGACCGAGACGGCGACCATCCTGAACTCGGCTACCGAGCGGAGCCTGGTGCTGCTGGACGAGATCGGCCGCGGAACATCGACCTACGACGGTGTTTCGATCGCCTGGGCGGTCACCGCCTACATCCACGACCGGATCGGCGCCAGGACGATATTCGCCACCCACTATCACGAGCTCGTGGAGCTTGCCGACCTGTTGGCCGGCGTGGTGCCGGCCAACGTGGCGGTCCGGGAGCATGGCCACGAGATCGTCTTCCTCCGCCGCCTCGAGCCTGGAGGGAGCGACCGGTCCTACGGCGTCCACGTGGCTCGCCTCGCCGGCCTCCCCCGGGAGGTGTTGGACGAAGCCACGCGGGTGCTGCACGAGCTGGAGGGCGGCCCATCGGGCGCCGGCAGCCGGCTCGCCGGATTGTTGGATCGAGAGCAGTACTCGCTGTTCGCCGAGTCAGCGGAGTCAGCCGGGTCAGCGAAAGAGACGGGTGTGCCTTCGGGGGAGGGAGCCGGGGACAGCGCGGGAGAGACGCTGCTGGCGAGGCTCTCCGAGCTCGACCCCGAGCGGCTCACGCCGATCGAAGCGCTTCTCACACTGGCGGAGCTGAAACGCCTCGCAGGAGCTGGAGAACGCGGCCGCGGCAGCGAAGAGCCGGGTGAGGAGGCCCGAGAGGGATGAACGGCGGGCGAATCCGAGGTCCCCTCGGGCTTTGCGCGCTGGCGGCGCTTCTGTCGGGATGCAGCGAGACGATGAGGCCCGTACTGGGCGGCCTCGCGGTCGGTGACCAGGGATCCGCGTTCCACATGCCGACACTTCTGAACGAGCAGCTCCCGTTCGAGTATCCGCAGGATGCGTGGACCAGCCGGATCGGCGGAGAGACGGTGCTCCGGATCCGGATCTCGACCGCCGGCGCCGTCGACTCGGTCGCCGTTCAGAAGGCGAGCGGGCACCGAAGCCTGGATTCAGCCGCCGTGGCAGGCGCACGCGAGCTACGTTACAAGCCGGCTCGGCAGGGAGAGCGGCCCGTGCCCGTCTGGGCGACGCTCCCTGTCCGGTATCCGATGCCAGAAAGGAACGGAGAGCCGTGAAGATACACGGTATGCCCTACGACAACGTCCTCCAGACGATCGGCCAGACGCCGCTGATCCGGCTGCACCGGGTCACGGACGGGGCTCGAACGCCAGTGTACGGGAAAGCCGAGATGTTCAACCCGGGTGGCTCGGTGAAGGACCGCATCAGCCTGGCGATCATCGAGGCCGCCGAGGAATCAGGCGACCTCCGACCGGGTGGCACGATCGTCGAGGGCACGTCGGGCAATACGGGAGTGGCCTTGGCGGTAGCGGCTGCCGTGAAGGGGTATCGCTGCATCTTCACGATCCCCGACAAGATGAGCACGGAGAAGGTGAGGCTTCTGAAGGCGTTTGGCGCCGAAGTGATCGTGACGCCCTCGGCCGTTCCGCCGGACCACCCGGACTACTACAACAACCTCGCCAAGCGCATCGCCGAGGAGACGCCAAATGCGATCCTGGCCGACCAATTCTACAACCCCGTGAATCCGCAGGCCCACTACGAGACCACCGGCCCGGAGGTTTGGGAGCAGACAGAGGGTCGGATCACCCACTTCATTGCCTCACCGGGCACGGGCGGGACGATCTCCGGCGCGGCGCGCTATCTGAAGGAGCAAAACCCGGAGGTCCGGATCATCGCGGGCGACCCGATCGGCTCGATATTCACGACCTATCACCGTACGGGACACGTGGAACCCGGTGCGCCCTACAAGGTCGAGGGGATCGGCAACGACAAGATCCCGACGACGCTCCACTTCGACCTCGTCGACGAGTTCCGGCAGGTCTGCGACCGCGATGCGTTCCACATGGGTGGACGATCCCGAGGCCTGCGTCGTATGCATCCTGTGCGACACCGGCGAGCGCTATCTCTCGAAGGTCTACAACGACGAGTGGATGGCGGAGAACCGGATGTTCCGTCCCGCCAGGGTGACGGCCGCCTACCTGCTCGAGTCCAAGGCGGACGACACGCCCCTCGTCTCCGTCGGCCCGAGGGCGTCGGTGCGCGAGGCTCTCGATCTCATCGAAGAGCACAACGTCTCGCAGCTCCCGGTGCTCGAGGAGGGGCGGCCGGTCGGCTCGGTCAACGAGTCGGCCCTGCTCGGAGCGGTCATGGAGGACCCGGCTCGGCTGGCGAACGAGGTGCGGGAGGTGGCGGACGAACCGTTCCCCGTCGTCGACACCGATGCCGAGCTCTCGGAGATCACGAGTCGTCTGACCCGCCAGAATCCGGCCATCCTCGTGGCGGAGAACGGATCGGTGCGCGGGATCCTCACGCGGTACGACGTCATCCACCACCTGATTCCGTAGTGGAAGGCGACGGTTCCGGGGTGAGAGTGTACCGCGGCAGGGTGAGGGCGACGTGAGGATCGCGCTCTTCACGGGAGGCACGAGCGAGGAGCGGCAGGTCTCGCTCGCATCGGGCAAAGAAGTGCTCAAGGCGCTTCGGTCGCGCGGCCACACCGTTCACACGGTCGACACGGCGACCGGCTACGTGCCTGCAGACCGAGAGGCCGACCTCTTTCCGGCCGAGGTGGGCATCGACCCTCCTGACATGGATTCCCTGCAGGCGACGTTCGACGAGTCGGCCCTCTTCCGCATCACCGAGACGGATGTCGTTCGCGAGGCGGACGTCGTCTTCCTCGCGCTGCACGGCAGCCCGGCCGAGGACGGCAAGCTGCAGGCGATGCTCGACCTCGCGGGAATCCGCTACACCGGTACCGGCTCGCTGGGCTCGGCGGTGGCGATGGACAAGCGTCTCTCGAAGGAGCTCTTCCAGGCGGCCGGTGTCCCCACTGCCCCGTGGACGCCCAAGACTCAGGCGCCCGAGGCGATCGTCGATGCTTTGGGGCTTCCGGTCGTCGTGAAGCCCTCCGGAGGCGGCTCGACGATCGGCCTCACGGTCGTGCACGATGCCGTCGACCTGCAGGCAGCGATGGAGCTCGCCGCGAGCTACGACCGCGATGTGCTGGTGGAGCGCTTCCTACCGGGGCGGGAGCTCACGGTGGGGATCCTGTTGGACGAAGCCCTCCCGGTCCTGGAGATCATCCCGAGCCACGAGATCTACGACTACGAGTGCAAGTACACCCCGGGGATGACGAGCTACGAGGTACCCGCGCGTCTGGAGCCTGGCGAACCCGAGGAGCTGGCGCGTCTCTCTCTGACCGCCCACCGCGTACTGCGCCAGGGATCGTTCGGTCGGGTGGACTTCGTCCGGGGAGAGGCGGACGGGATCTTCTACTGCCTCGAGACGAACAGCCTCCCCGGGATGACCTCGACCAGCCTCCTCCCCAAGGCGGCGGCGTCCGTGGGCATTCCCTTTCCCGAGCTGTGCGAGCGGATCGCGATCGCCGCCCTGGAGGGAGCATGAGCGCCTGGGAGCGGGGCGGTGGTGCGGCCGGAGGTGCGGCCGGCGGATTCCGGATGGGCGCCGGAGGCGGTGCGCTCTCCCGGATGATGACGCCATGGGTCAAGCGCCTTCTGCTGGCGAACACGGCGGTGTTCATCGTCGTGAACGTCCTCGGCCTGGTTCCGCTATCTTGGGCCGTGGATGTTCTGGGCTTCTCTCCGGCCCGACTCCTCATCCACCCCTGGTCGCCCCTTACCTACATGTTCGTGCACGGGAGCTTCTTCCACCTGTTCGCGAACATGCTGGTGCTCTTCTTCTTCGGCCCGCCGCTCGAGCAGGCGTGGGGCGAGCGCTACTTCATCCGGTACTATCTCATCGCCGGCATGGGCGGCGCCCTGTTCTCGCTGCTGCTCATACAGCTCATCGGCACGCCGACGGTGATCGGCGCCTCCGGAGCAGTATTCGGGCTGCTTCTCGCGTTCGCGCTCAGGTGGCCGGACGCTCCGATCTACCTCTGGTTCCTACTCCCGGTGAAGGCCAAGTACTTCGTGGGCTTCATTGCCTTGTTCTCCCTCTACGCCAGCCTGGGCGGAGCGAGGGACGGCGTGGCCCACTGGACCCACCTGGGCGGTCTCGTCACGGGGTTCCTCTATCTGAAACACGGAGACAGGCTCACGGGGCGTCTGGGAGACCTCCGGAAGCGGTGGCGGCGGAAAGGCCTCAAGACGACGCCGGGAGGAGCGGCAGAGCCGTCTCGCCGCGTCTCGAAGCGGCGTAGTCGACTCGAGGGGGACCGGCTCGACGAGGTGGACCGGATCCTCGACAAGATCCGCGAGAGCGGGATCGATGCGCTCACGCCCAAGGAGCGCGAGTTTCTGGATGACATGAGCAGGAGGTATCGAGGGTCCGGCTGACCCTTTCGACCCTTTCGCCACCCGCCTAGAATGGGACCCCCCGACAGCTCTGCGTCCCGACGAAGTGAAGGAGGAATAGATGGCGCCGTCCGCCCCCGAGTATGAATCCTCTCTGATCCGCAACATCGCCGTGGTAGGCCACGGTGGAGCCGGCAAGACCACCCTGGTCGACGCGATGGCCCATATCGGCGGAGCGACCCGCCGGCGCGGCTCGGTGGAGCGCGGCAACGCACTTACCGATTTCACCCCGGAAGAGACCGACCACGGGATATCGATCAACCTCGCCGTGGCGCCCGTGCCCTGGCAGGGCGTCAAGCTGAACCTCGTCGACACCCCGGGCTTTACGGACTTCTTCGGTGAGGTCAAGGCGGCCGTGCGCGTCGTGGACAGCGCGCTGGTGGTGATCAACGCCCAGGACGGCGTCGAGATCGGAACGGAGAAGGCATGGGAGGCCTGCGAGGAGCGAGGAATACCGCGGATCTTCTTCATCTCCATGATGGACCGGGAGAACGCATCCTTCGAGGACACCTTCCAGCAGATAAAGGAATCGCTCTCCGGCGCCGCGATTTTGGTCGAGGTACCGATCGGTTCGGGCGAAGACTTCCGCGGGATCGTCAACCTCTTTTCCGGACGCGCTCACATCTTCAAGCCCGGCTCCGGCAAGGGCGAGTACGAGGAAGTGGAGGTGCCGGAGGAGCATCAGGCAGGCGTCGACCGCTACAGGGAAGAGCTGATCGAGACGATCGCCTCCGCCGACGATGAGCTATTGGAGGCGTATCTGGAGGGCGAGGAGCTGGACCGGGAACGCGTGAACGAGGTTCTTGGAGCCGCGATGCGGCGCGGCGAGCTCTTTCCCGTGTTCTGCGGGTCGGGCGATTCCGGCTACGGGGTCAGGGCCGTCATGAAGAAGCTCGTGGAGCTGATGCCCTCACCCGAGCAGGCGGGACCGTTCCTGGCCGAAGGCCGGAGCGGGGACGCGGTGGAGCTCGCCGGGGTGGACAGTGATCCGTTCACGGCAATCGTCTTCAAGACCACCTCGGAGCCTCACGTCGGCGAGCTATCCTACTTCCGGGTGTTCAGCGGCACCGTCGACAACGGCTCCACCGTCTACAACCCGGCGCACACCACTCCCGAGCGGGTGACGCACCTTGCCACGCCGGCCGGGGAGCAGCGAAACGAAACGCCGCGCCTGCACGCGGGCGACATCGGCGTCGTCGCGAAGCTCAAGGACACGCACACCGGAGACACGCTGTGCGCGGACGGCCGTCGGCTCACCCTTCCGGAGATCGAGTGGCCCGCCACGGACAACTCGATAGCGGTCTCACCCAGGCACCGGGGGGATGAGGACAAGCTGGCGACCGGACTCAACAAGCTGCACGAGGAGGATCCGACGTTCCGCTCAGGCTACGAGCCCGAGCTGGGCCAGACGATCGCCAGGGGGTGCGGCGAGCTGCACCTGAACGTCTGCTTCGAGAAGCTCAAGCGGAAATACCACGTCGATGTGGACACGGAAGAGCCGCGGATCCCCTATCGGGAAACGCTCACGCAGACGGCCGAAGGCCAGGGGCGGCACAAGAAGCAGACGGGCGGACGGGGCCAATTCGGGGACTGTTGG
>JBDGZR010000191.1:0-6292 GCA_039588495.1 Gemmatimonadota bacterium
GAGGAGAGGGCCCACTACGACTGGATGGGTTACGTCGGGAACTTCATCGCGATCGGGGCGCTCATCGTGCTCCCCTTCGCCGGCTACTACCTGGGCCGCGAGATCTACGAGTTCAACCAGCAGATGGGGATCACGATGATGGGCGGCTTCATGAGCTGGCTCTGGATCATCCAGGCCTTCCTCATCGGCGTCCTCTTCCTGACCGGCAACTACTACCTCTGGGTCGGGATGGGCCGGATCCCCGGCGCAGAGCGCTTCATGCCCTACATCAAGTGGATGCTGCTGGTCCTCGTCCTCGGGACCATCGTTTGGGCCACGCCGCATACGATGATCGCCAACCGACGCGAGATCGCGGCGATGGGGGGTACGCACCACCCGTTCCTCGGCGTGCTGGGCGTGATGAGCGCGAAAAACACGGCCGTCAACCTGATGATCCTGACGACGTTCCTCTCCTTCCTCCTCTACCGGCGGGCCAACAAGCAGCCGGTCGTCTCATGGGCGAAGACCGGAACGATGCTGCAGGGCGCTGCGTTCGTGCTCTCGGCGGCGATCGTCCTCTTCTACGGGATCTACGGCTACTTCGTGACCGCGATCGTGCGGATCGGCTTCAGCGTGTACCAGGTGCTCGCCGTGCTCGCCTGCATCTTCTTCGTCATCGGCCTCGATGTGTTCATGATGAGGGGTGCGACCTCCCGAGGGGCCATTCGCTGGGGCCAGATGCCGGCCCGCTCCCAGTATGCGCTCTTCATCCTGGCCGTCACCTTCACCTGGCTCATGGGCCTCATGGGCTTCGCGCGCAGCGGGATCCGGCAGCACTGGCACGTCTTCGAGGTCATCCGCGACACCAGCTCCCAGGCGTTCACTCCCGCCCTCGGGCCTGCCGCCACGATGATCAGCATCTGCGTCCTCATCTTCTTCGCGTTGGTGGGCTTCATCTTCTGGCTCGGCGGCTTGGCCGAGCAGCAAGCCGCCAGTCCGGCCGGCGTCCGCTCCTCCGGGATGGACCTCCCCGGCGGCGCCGAGCCGGCCCACTACGCGGTGCCGGAGGAATAGCGGATGCTTCGGACCAACCTGACGCTACTCCTGATCGTGATCGGCACGCTGACGGTCTATACGGCGGTCGCGAACATGATCCCGCAGGTCGCCTCGGAGGTGCCCGAGGAGACGACGATCGGGGCCGACGTCACGCCAGAAGAGCTGGCCGCGATCGGAGAAGAGCTCTACGTGGGTGCGGGCGGCTGCACCGCCTGCCACGGCCTGGGCACGCGGGCACCCGACCTGGTCGGGGTCTCGGGTACGACCTGCGCGACCCGCCGCGAGGGACAGTCCTGCAAGGAGTACCTGTACGAATCGCTCACCGAGCCCGGGGTTTTCGTGATCGACGGCTTTCAGCCGATCATGCCGGACATGCGGCGGATCCTCTCGGATGCGCAGATCTGGGCGCTCGTGGCGTTCCTCCAGAATCAGGGCGGAGAGATCACCGTCACGGCGGCGGACATCCCTCCGGAGGGAGCGGGAGGCGCTGCGGCAGCCGCCGGAGGGGCGACAGGCCCGGGGATCGACACGGCCGTCACGGATCCCGTGGAGCTCCTGAGGGCGAGCACCTGCCTGGCCTGCCATCAGCTGGGCGAGGAGGGGGTGGCGCTTGGCCCCAGGTTCGACGAGATGGCCGCCCGGCTGGACGCGGAGTACATCCGACGCTCGATCCTTCTGCCAAACGCAGATACGGCAGGGGGCTTCGAGGCGGTGGCCGGAACGATGCCGATGAACTTCGGCGACCAGCTCTCCGCCGGGCAGCTCGAGACGATGGTCCGCTTCCTGGCAGGGGAGCGATGAGAGGGGAGGCGGCGCGATGAGCCGAGAGGGCTCCTACCTCCGCCACCCGTTCTGGCAGGCGTGTGCCGTCCTCGTCGGCTCGTATCTCCTCTTCAAGTTCGGCATCGGCTATCTGCTCCCGGCGATCGGCGTTCACAGCGCGCCGGTTCCCTCGAGCGTGCTGCTCCAGTACATGCTCACCGTCATCGTGGCCCTGCTCCTCTACGTGAGCACGAACGAAGATCGCTGGACGCGGTTCAAGGAGCCGCTGTGGAAGGTGTTGGTGGACCCCGACAAGCGGGTGCTGCGCGTCGCGCTGCTCGTCGCGCTCCCGCTGCTGGTCGGGTTTCTGACGTATGGCCGCGTGCGGGCCGACGTCGGGGCGCCGCCGTCGCTCCGCTCCATCCATCCAGCGCCCCCCAACCAGATCACCTTCCGGGGCGAGCCGATCTCCCTGATGGGGCTGGAGAACCCGCTGCGCGAGCACGGGTCGTTCGAGGAGCACCTGGCGGCCGGATCCACCGTCTACGTCCAGAACTGCATGCCCTGCCACGGGGACCGGTTGGACGGCGAAGGACCGGCGGCCCACGCCCTGAACCCGGTTCCCGCCAACTTCACGGACAACGGGACGATCAGGCAGCTGACCGAGAGCTACGTCTTCTGGCGGATCGCCAAGGGGGGACCGGGGCTGCCCGTCGAGGGAGCGCCCTGGAACTCGGCGATGCCGGCGTGGGAGGATCTCCTCACGGCCGACGAGATCTGGGCCGTCACGCTCTTCATCTACGAGCGCTCGGGCTCGACTCCTCGAACGTGGGAGGAATCCAACGAAGGCGAGGGGCATTGATGGCTGGCGGCTTCGGGTTCCGCTTCGCTCGCTGCGCGCTTGGGATGCGAAGCCTCCTCGCTTCGCTGCGGGGTCTTCGCATCGTCGCTGCGGCGCTCGCTGCGCGGATTCCCGAAACCGCCTGGTCAATGCCGCTGCACGCTGGTTTGTCTCGGGTGCGGTGGATGGGGGTGATGATCGCGGTGCTGGTGGCTCTGCTGCTGCCGGTGCGTCTGGCCCCCGCGCAGGATGCCGCGAGCGGAGAAACGATCTATCGCGCCTGGTGCCTCGAGTGCCACGGCGCGGAGGGCCGGGGGGACGGCCCGGCCGCCACGCATATGCTGCCGAGACCGCGGGACTTCGTGGGCGCGCGCTACCAGATCCGGACGACCGCGAGCGGTGAGCTCCCGACGGACGACGATCTGATGAAGGTCATGCGGGACGGCCTTCCGGGAACGGCGATGCCGGGTTGGCCCAACCTGAGCGACCAGGAGAAGCGGGACGTCGTCGCCTACATCAAGAGCTTCTCGCCGTTCTTCGAGAGAGAGACGCCCGAGGTGCTCCAGCGATCAGCGGACCCGGGAGGTGGGGCCGATCGGGCCTTGGCCGGACGCGAGGTCTACGGCACGCTCGAGTGTGCGCGGTGCCACGGCGAGCAGGGAAGGGGCGACGGGAGATCGGCGCCGACGCTCGAGGACTGGAGGGGGTTCCCGGTCCGCGCCGCGGACCTCTCCGAGCCCTGGCTGTTCAACGGCGGGATGGGTGCCGACGCGATCCACACGCGCTTCCTCACCGGCGTGGATGGCACCCCCATGCCCTCCAACCAGGACGCGCTGGAAGCGGGCGTCGTGACCGAAGAGGATCTCTGGGACCTGGCTCACTACGTGGCTGGCCTCGGGCCCGCGGAGGCGCCGGAGCTCGAGGAGGTCGTGAGGGTGGAGCGGCGCGAACAGCTGCCGGACGGCCCGGCCGATGAGGCCTGGGACGATCTGCCGCGCTTCTATTTCCCGCTTGTCGGCCAGATCGTCGAAGCGCCGCGGCAGTTCTCCCCGACGGTCGATGGCGTGTGGGTGCAGGGCGTCCACGACGGCGCCGAGCTGGCCCTGCGCGTCGAATGGCACGACCCCTCGAACAGTCCGGATCCAGGGTGGCAGGAGTGGCAGGACAAGATAGCCGGGGCCCTCTACTCGGATGAGTCGGCGATTCCCGTGGAGCCGCTCCCAGACCTCCTGGCCCTCCAGTTTCCGATGACCTCTCCGGATGGCCGGGGTCGTCCGTATTTCCTTATGGGCGACGGACGTAACCCGGTCTATCTCTGGCTGTGGCATAGCAGGCGAGGGGCGGTCGAGGGGCGGGCGACGGGCCTCGGCACGACCGAGGTCGTAGATTCGGGCGCCGGTCTCACGGCGAGTGCGGAGTGGGAGGCCGGTCGGTGGCGCGTCGTCTTTCGTCGACCGACCGCTTGCCGCGGTAGACGATGGCATGCTCTCGTTCAGCGAGGGAGCTCCGATCCCTATCGCCTTCTTCGCCTGGGACGGGAGCAGCGGCGAGACGGGCACCCGGGGGTCGATCTCCGCCTGGTACTTCGTCGGCCTGCAGCCACCGCCCTCGAACGCGGTCTTCATGGCGCCGCTGGTCGCCTTCCTGGTGACGGGCGGGCTCGGGATGTTCGCTGTCAGGCGTGCTCAGAAGAGTTATCGAGGATAGGTAGAAGCACATCATAAACCGGGGATAGGAGGAAGACCATGTTGGAGAAGACTCGCCTGTTGGCCACGGTCGCGGCCGCCGGCCTCGTGTGGGCGTGTGGAGGTGGAGGCGATGCCGGAGGAGACGGAGACGCCGCGGATGCGGGCGGTGAGACGGCCGCGCCGGTCGTCGATCCGGCCACGGCCGGAGCGATCAGCGGCCTCATCGCGTTCGAGGGCGAGGCGCCCGCCGCGGAACGGATCGACATGGCCGAAGAGCCAGAGTGCAATGACGCGTATCCGGGCGACGGCGCGCTGACCCAGCATGCGCTCGTAAGCAGCGACGGGATGCTTGGCAACGTATTCGTGTACGTGAAGGAGGGACTCGGTGCCGGTTTCCCGACTCCGTCCCAGCCGGCCGTGCTGGACCAGGAGAACTGCCGCTACCACCCGCACATCGTCGGCCTTCAGGTCGACCAGCCCCTGTTGATCCGGAACAGCGATCCGATCCTCCACAACATCAACACGCAGCCGAGCATCAACCGCGGCTTCAACATCAGCCAGCCGCAGGCCGGGATGGAGACGACGCGCGACTTCGGGATGGCCGAGGTGATGATCCCGGTGAAGTGTGACGTCCACGGATGGATGAGTGCGTTCCTAGGCGTGGTCGACCACCCGTATTTTGCCGTGAGCCGGGGCGACGGTGCCTTTTCGCTCCCGAACCTCCCGCCCGGCGACTACGTCGTGGAGGCCTGGCACGAGCTCTTCGGCACGCAGACGGCGAACGTCACGGTCGGGGAAGGGGCGACGGCGGAAGTCAGCTTCACCTTCAACGCCGGCATGGCCCGGAACGCCGTCGTGCCGCTCGGTGACCCGCTGATCATCAAGCATGCCGAAGACGGCAGCATCACCGCCGTGCGCGAGCCGGCCGACGACTAGTCGGCGCGGTGGTCGTCGCCGCCGCGGGCGGCCGTTGTCGGCGCGGGGGTCGTCCCGCCGTGCCTTGTGCGCGTAATCCTGGAGTCAACGGAGGGGGAGAGTCTTGAACTGGTCGCTTCCTGAGAACATCGCGACGTACGGCGGGAAGATCGATGGCGTCTTCTGGGTGATCACGATCGTGACCGGAATCGCGTTCGTGCTCGTCGAGGTCGGCATCATCTGGTTCTGCGTCAAGTACCGGCGACGTGAGGGCCATCGCGCCCACTACACCCACGGGAGCAAGAGCCTGGAGGTCCTCTGGACGGCCGTACCCGCGCTGGCGCTGGTCGCTCTCGGCGTCTACAGCGCCAGCGTCTGGGCGTACATCAAGGGGCGGGACGCGGCGCCGTCGGAGTCGCTGCACATAGCGGTGAGCGCGAAGCAGTTCGAGTGGAACGTCACCTACGCCGGCGCCGACGAGGTGCTCGGCACCAGCGATGACTTCTCCACCCGCAACCAGCTCCACTTTCCGGTCAACCGACCGATCCTGATCTGGCTGGAGGCCGAGGACGTGCTGCACTCCTTCTTCATCCCGCAGCTGCGGGTGAAGCAGGATGCGGTGCCCGGGATGACGATCCCGGTCTGGTTCGAGGCGACGAAGACCGGCGACTACCAGATCGGGTGTGCGGAGCTGTGCGGGCTCGGTCACTACCGGATGCGCGCGAGGGTGACGATCCATGAGCCCGCGGCCTACGAGGCGTGGGTCGACGAGCAGATCGCGGCGCGGACCGACCCCGGCCAGCCGACGGCGGTGGCGGCGACCGCCGGACCCGGAGACGAAGCCCCGCACCAGCACTCCGCGGCCGGGATGTAGTCGAGATGAGACGAGAGAAAGGCGCAGCGTGATATGGCGACGATAGTAGCCGAGCCGACGGGAATTCCCGTCGTCGAGGAACATCACGAGATGTCCTTCATCCGAAAGTACATCTTCTCCTCGGACCACAAGGTCATCGGGATCCAGTTCCTCTTCTTGAGCCTCTTCTTCCTCCTG
>JBDGZR010000192.1:0-3817 GCA_039588495.1 Gemmatimonadota bacterium
ATTCGAGGCCCTACTTGTCGAGCACGAGCCGGAGACGGGGTAGGCTCGGGCGAGTGCAAACACGACGACGATTCCACACTGGAAGAGACCTGATGAGACCGAAGATTTCGATGCGAAGAATCTCGCTGTTGCTGGCCGTATGTGCCGCCGCCATGGGCATGATCGCCTGTTCACCAGCGGACGAAGCGCCCGCTGCCGATGAGGTCCAGGCCCAGAGGGATGCCCTCGCCGCGCTGCTCGACGAGCAGTGGGAGTACACGATGCGGACCAGTCCCGAGTGGGCGTCGATGCTGGGCGACAAGCGCTACAACGACCAGCTCTCGGACTTCTCCGAGCAGGCTATCGAGACCAGGCTGGCCGACTCCCGGGACTTCCTCGAGCGCTTCGAGGCGATCGACACGTCCGGCTTCACCGTCCAGGAAGCGCTGAACCGTGACCTGATGGTGCACCGACTGGAGCGCGGAATCGAAGGGGCCCGCTTCAGGCCTTGGCGGATGCCGGTCAACCAGATGTCCGGCGTCCACCTGATGGCGCCGCAGATAGTCTCCATGCTGAGCTTCACCGAGGTCAAGGACTACGACGACCTCATCGCCCGCTACCGGAAGCTGCCGACCGCGTTCGATCAGACGATCGATCACATGCGTAAGGGCATGGCCGAGGGTCTCATTCCGCCCAAGTTCCTGCTCGAGAAGGTGGTGCAGCAGGCTGCGGGGCTGGCCGAGATGCCGCCCGCGGCGTCGCCTTTCGCGGGGCCGCTGGCCGGCTTCCCCGAGGGGATTCCACCGGAGGAGCAGGAGAGGATCCGGGAGGAGATGCTCGCCGCCATAAGCGACGACATCCTCCCCGCGTACGTGAGGTTCGCCGAGTTCGTGCGCGACGAGTACGCCCCCGCCGGCCGGGAGGAGCCGGGGATGTGGTCGCTTCCGGAGGGGGAGGAGCGCTACGCCTTCCTGGTGAAGGTCCAGACGACAAGCGACCTGACGCCCGAGGAGATCCATGAGATCGGGCTGGCGGAGGTGGAAGCGCTCGAGGATGAGATGAGGAGGGTCGCTTCGTCGCTCGGGTACGACGACCTGGAGAGCTTCAACGCGGCGCTCGAGGCGATGCCCGAGCTGCGGCCGCAGAGCCGCGAGGAGATCCTCGAGATCTACCGCGGCCACATCGACGCCATGTACGAGAAGCTCCCCGAGCTCTTCGGCCGCCTCCCGCAGGCCAGGGTCGAGGTCCTCCCGGTCGAGGAGTTCCGAGAGCGCGAGGCTGCTGGCGCCCAGTACATGCGGCCCGCGCCCGACGGTTCGCGTCCAGGCCGCGTCATGGTCAACACCAACGACCCGACGGCGCGCAAGACGATCGACATGGAATCGACGGCCTACCACGAGGGCGTGCCGGGCCATCATCTCCAGCTCACGATCGCGCAGGAGCTGCCGGAGCTGCCACGCTTCCGCCAGCAGGGCGGCTTCACTTCGTATATCGAGGGGTGGGCGCTCTACTCGGAGCGTCTCGGCAAGGAGGTCGGGCTGTTCAGCAACCCGTACAGCGACTACGGCCGATTGCAGGACGAGATGCTGCGGGCGATCCGTCTCGTCGTCGACACCGGATTCCACTTCAAGGGCTGGAGCCGCGATGACGTCGTCCAGTTCTTCCGGGATCATTCGGCGATCGACGAGATTACGATCCAGAGCGAGACCGACCGATACATCGTCTGGCCCGGTCAGGCGCTCTCCTACAAGATCGGCCAGCTGAAGATGCTGGAGCTCCGGGAACGGGCCGAGACGGAGCTGGGCGAGAAGTTCGACGTCCGGGCGTTCCACGACGAGATCCTGGGCGCCGGAGCGCTGCCGCTGGACGTCCTGGAGGCGCGGATCGACGCCTGGATCGCAAGCCGGAGGGCGGCGTAGCGATCCACGGGCTCGCGGCCAGCGGGCGGGATCGGGAATGAAGTCGAGCGCTTCCGGGATCTCGGCGCTCGGCATCATCTCCGCCGTGCTCGTCGCACTGTTTGCCGCCTGCACCTCCGCCGACGACGAGGGCCGCCCCGGCTTCCCGCGAACGCCCCGAACGCCGGTCGCCGGTGCCCCCTACCCCTATGCGAGTCCGGACGAGGTCGGTCTATCCGAGGATCGCATCTGGTGGTTCAAGGAGCGCCTCTATTCCCGGGTCGTCGCCCGTCACGTCGTGGGTGCCGAGATCCTGGTGGTCAAGGCGGGTCGGATCGTGCTCCATCAGGCGATGGGCTGGGCTGATCGGGAGCGCCTGATCCCCCTCGAGCGCAACGCGATCTTCAGGATCGCCTCGATGACGAAGCCGTTCGCCGGCACGGCCCTTCTCATGCTCGTGGAGGAGGGGCGGATAGGGCTCGACGATCGAGTCGCCGACCATCTCCCGTCGTTCGACAACGCACGCGCCGGCCGGATCACGGTCCGGCAGCTGCTTACCCACCGCTCAGGGTTCGTGCAGGCAGGTGTCGATGGCTTCCGTGACCAGCCGACGCTTCGGCAAGCCGTCGACCTGACCGGCGAGATCGGCCCGGAATTTCCCCCTGGTGACCGCTTCATCTACTCCACCCTCAACTCCGCAACTCTGGGGGCGCTGGTGGAGGAGCTGAGCGGAGAGCCGGTAGAGCGGTTCATGGAGGCTCGGATCCTGAAACCGCTTGCCCTCGATGACACGCACGCCCGGTTCTCTCCCGACCTTCCCTGGGCGATGCGCGTGCCGAGCTCCTATCAACGCTGGGGTGGGAGTCGATGGGAGCGGTTCTGGACCAACACGACCACGAACCCGGAGCGCTGGTTCTCGCCGAGCGGCGATCTGTTCAGCACCGCCTTCGACTACGCCCGCTTCCTGGCTTCCTGGATGGACGGTGATGGGCAGGAGGGGGGTTCGCTGCTAACCCGGACGACGGTCGAGGAGGCTCTGGCCGACCCGATGGCCGGCGACACTGCTGCGGCGCGCGAACGCTACTACGGGTTTCAATGGGAGATCTACGCTCCGCCCTCCCGCTCGGGGGAGCTTCCGGTCTTCGGTCATCGCGGCGCGATCGGCACCGTGGGGTTGGCGTTCCCCGAGGAGGATGTGCTCGTGCTCTACCTGACGCAGTCGAAGGAGAACGAGGTCGTCGACGAGGTGATCGAGATGGCGCTGGAGGTATTCCGGGAGTAGGTGACGATCGGGCGCGCCGGCACGGCGAAGCACCCCTGCCGACTACGGTCCGGTGCTGGCTTCCCCTTCCATCAGGGATTCGCGCAGAGGCAGGAGCGGGAAGGTGCTCGCGAACAGCGAGTAGGTGAGTCCGAACAGCCCCAGGAAGCCCACGAAGATCGCGACCTCCGGAAAGCCCAGTGGCGGCGAGCCCACCCAGATCGACGGAAACACCAGGTTGTAGCGCTCGATCCAGAACCCGAGCAGGATGAGCAGAGCCACGAACGCCAGCCAGCGCGGCTTCATCTTGGGCGCCCGGCCCAGCAGCAGGATGAAGGGCAGCCCGAAGATGAGGATCATCTGGAGAACCAGCAGGGGCGTGAAGCCCTGCTCGGTACGCTGGACGAACCAGTTCGTCTCACGCGGGATGTTGCCGTACCAGATGACGATCAGTTGGGAGAACCAGAGGTAGGTCCAGAAGATCGCGAACGCGAACAGGAGCTTGCCGAGGTCATGGAACTGCCAGGAGCTCCAGAGCTGCCGCTCCCGAACCCCGGCGTGCCACCCCGCCACGACGGCCACGAAGGCCAGTAGGGTCAGCCAGCCTCCGATGAAGTAGTACGGTCCCCAGATCACGCTCAGGAACCCGGGCAGCAGCGACATCGACATGTCGACCGCA
>JBDGZR010000193.1:0-3702 GCA_039588495.1 Gemmatimonadota bacterium
CTCCCTTTCAGGGATAATAAACCCTTGTCGAGCGCAGACGTCGCGTCTCGATGTACATGTTAACGCGAATGGGGGGGCCAATAAAACTGTAAACCCGAGCCCGTTCGCGCAAGTGCGGGCGAATGTTCGCGCGCTCGAAGGCGCACGTGCAAGGACGAGGCCAGGGGAACCTGCCCAAGCCCTCAAGCCCTCACACTTTAGCTCAATTCACCTCTCAACGGAACCCCCACCGCGGACCACTCGGACGCCACCTCGTAAGACCTCAGACCTCGTCGCGAGTTTCCAGACCCGAAGGCGCGGTGTGGGCGCGGTGCCATTCTACCGACCTGCGCCAACCCTCCTCCGTGGAAACGGTCGGCTGCCAGCCGAGCTCCTTTCGGACGAGAGCTCCGTCGTACGGATCTCCCTCCGTGAAGAGGCGGACGCGGCGAGGAGTGAGCACGCCGGGACGGGCGCCCGGGATGATTCGGCTGACCGCTGCTCTGATCCTACCCGCCGTGACAATGAGCGGTACGGGAAGCGGCAGAACGGGCGCGTCGGGCCCGCGGCCGGCCGCGATGCGGACCAGGGTCTTCTGGTCGAGCTCACCGTCATCCGTCACGTTGTAGGTGCGCCCGGCCGCTTCGTCCTGCGTCGCCGCCAGCCAAGCCGCCAGCGCCACGTTGCCGGCGTAAACGAGGGGAAGATCGTTCGCGCCCATCCCCAATGTGGTGAGCACCGGGCGAGAAGCCCAGCGAAAGACGCGGGGCGTAAACAGGCGGTCGCGCTCTCCCATCACCATATCCGGCCGTAAGATGCACCACTCGATGCGGCGGTCCACCTTCCGAACCACCTCTTCGGCCATGCGCTTCGTGAGGCTGTAGTGATCATCCTCGGGAATCGGGTCGTCAAGCGGGGTCTCCTCGTCCAGAGGGAACGTGTTCTCGTCGAAGGGTGCTCCATATGCTGCAACGCTCGAGATGTGAACGAAGCGCCGCACGCCCGCGTCGATAGCCTCCTTGAGAATCCGGCGAGTGCCCTCGACGTTCACCTCCACGTGTCGGTCCATGGAGGCGGGCACGCCGAGTTGGGCGGCGGCATGGAGGACGACCTCGCAGCCATCCGCGGCACCGCTGACGGATTCGGGGTCGGTCAGATCGGCGAGGACGAACTCACAGCCGAGCTCCTCCAGAAAAGCGGCGTCGCTCGTCGGCCGGATGAGAGCGCGAACCCTCCACCCCATCTCACGGAAGAGAGCCGCCGTGTGGCTTCCGATGAGACCGGTTCCTCCGGTGACCAATGCCGTGGCGGACAGCGCGTCGAGGTCGGAGGGATCCGGGTCGGCCGATTTAGCCGATTCGGCATCCGGCTCATCGGGCAAGCCGGGCGTCTCGGGCGTGTCGAAGAGCGAGTAGGAATCGCCGTCCGGGCGGTATGTCATTCTGTCCCGTCTCTCCAATTACTATCGGTTCGATGCAAAGATTACAGAATCCCGATGATGGCCCCGTTGCTCTGGCCGGCACTCCACAACGTATGCCCCTCCGGCAGTCGAGTCAGGGTCTCCTCTGGCGAGGGTCATCCACTCCCCTCACCTTTTTCCTGCGAGTGATCAGCTCGTGCCGAGCAGTTGGGTCCCACCAGACCTGGGGAGGCGACCATGCGAGCTATGCAAACTCATCCGTTGGGCCTCCTGAAGGAAGCGCGGAGAGGCCTGGGAACCGCCGCCGGCGTGATGGCCCTGTGCGCCGCCTGCGCAACCGCGCCGCCGGAGCAGTCCGCCCTGCTCTCAACGGCGGAAGGCATCGACATGCCCACGGTCGAGCTTCGTCTGCGCGTATACGGCTTCGCCGAGGAGTTCGCGAACGGGATCCTCCGGACGGCGGATCAGATCCTCGAGTCGACGGAGGATGTGGATGTCTCGCGCAACGCCCTCCGCTGGAAGATCAACACTGTGATCACAACTCAGCTCACGGCGTTCTCGTTGGATCCGTTGATCGCCCTCCGCGACATGTGGACCCTGGCAATCCAGATGCGCCAGTTCCTCGAGACCGGGGCCGGGAAGGACGTGTTCGGGCCTTACCAGCCGGTCGCCCTCGAGACGGCTCGTGACCTGGAGCGCCAAGCCTACGAGTTCGTGGCCTCCGTAGTGACCGCCGGCCAGATCCCTGCCAACGTACGTCGAGAGGTCGAAGACTACGCGGCGGCCAACCCACTCCCGGACATGAGCCTGGTCAGGGGGACCGCGACGGCGGAGTACGCCAGCGAGCTGGCGTCGGATCGCACCTCCGGTCTGGCCGTTCTGGCCGATCTCAGCGTTCAGCTCGGCGATATGACCGAGCGGATGAAGTACTATGCCGCGAGCATAGCCGACCAACTCCGTTGGCAATCGGAGTTGCTCTTCCTGGACATCCTCTCTAACGATCAGATCAAGGAGTTCCTCGCCGACGTCGATGCGATCGGCGCGATGGCGGAACGGATGGAGGCTCTGGTCGATTCGCTGCCGGCTCTCGTAGACGCGCAGGCAGCGGCCGCCATCGGCGCGATGAGCCTCGAGGTCGCCGCGTCCCTCCGGGAGGTGGATCGTCAGCGTCTCGAGACCTTGGATGCTCTCGTCGCGGAGCGGATCGCCGTGATGGAGGGGCTCACCGCGGAGCGGGTCGCAGTCATGGAAGGGCTCGGCGCGATGACCGTCGGCTCGCTCGGAGGAGAGCCGGTGCCGGTCACGATGAAGAGCGTCGTCGACTACGCCTTCGGGCGGGCGCTGTTGCTGCTCGCGCTTCTCTTCCTGGGCGGCCTGGTCTTCGCCTTCCTGCTGCGACTCATCTGGAACCGGTCCGCGGCTCGCTGAGAGGGGCTCGTCGGAACTTAGGCACAAGAAAAAAAGGGCGCGACCCTGAGGTCGCGCCCTTTCGAACGCCGGGACAGCCTGAAGCTAAGGCAAGCGTCCGGCCGGTCAGTCCTCGCCTATAGGACGTTGATTCGGATGTTCAGCCCGACCGGGATATTGATGAACGTCCCGAACCCATCTTCGCCATACAGACTTGCGAGCGGATCGGAGTCCTCCTCGTTGCCGAACATGATGTTCCCGCCGCCGAAGATGCCGATCTCACCGCAAACCCTCGCCCGGGCCGGCGTGCAGTCCCCCAGCTCGAAGCCGAGGCGGATCCCGAGCTTGACCTCCGGATAAGCGTCCTGCCAGTCGATGAGGCAGAGACCATCGACCCCGTTGCATCCGAGGTCGCTCGTATCATCCGGGTCGGGGTCGCGGAAGTCGACCTTCTGCGAGTTCACGAACACCGCTCCGCCGAGCACGTACAGCTGGAACTTGAACTTGCTGTCGGGATTGTGGATGAAGTCGAAGTCGACGCCCCCGTTGACGTGGAACAGGGTGATGTTCGGTCCGTCTGGAGCGGTGATTTCGGGGTTCGCGATCGGAGGGATCGCCGCTAGGAGCTCCTGGCCCTTGAGCAGGTCAAAGTCACTGCCGGCGCGAAGGCTGACGAGGTCGCTGACCGCGTACCCGAAGCCGAACCCGAACGTGGGCCCACCCTTCGCCACGTTGCTGAGAGAACCGGTCGGAATCGCGTAGCCCCCGTTCACGTCGAAAGCCCAGATCTTCGACGCGTAGGCTTGGGCGTTCGCGGCCTGCGGGATGGCCACCATGACAACAGCCGCCATCAGGAGCGAGCGGAGTAATCTGTAGCGGAGCATGTCAGTTTTCCT
>JBDGZR010000194.1:0-3485 GCA_039588495.1 Gemmatimonadota bacterium
CAAGCCCGCCGACGCTTTCGGCTTCAAGGAAGTCCTCTACGAGAAGGGGGACTGGGTCGCGCGAATCACGATCAACCGTCCCCACAACTACAACGCCTACTCCACGCCGGCTCTCGAGGAGCTCGCCACGGCCTTCCGCGATGCGGCGTTCGACGACTCGATCTCGGTGATCGTGTACACGGGCGCCGGCCACCAGGCCTTCTGCACCGGCGGCGACGTGAAGGAGTACGAGCGGCTCTACACGGAGCGGCCGCGCGACTACTGGAAGTACATGCGGCTCTTCCGCGCCTACATCGAGACCATCGTGACGTCGGGCAAGCCCGTCATCGCTAGGCTGAACGGCATGGCCGTAGGGGGTGGCAACGAGTCCCAGATGGCGTGCGATCTGGCCGTGATGGCGGAGCACGCCTGGATCGGCCAGGTGGGGACGAGGGTCGGTAGCGTGGCCGCCGGCGGCGCGACCCAGTGGTTGCCGATCATGATCGGTGACCGTCGGGCGCGGGAGATGCTCCTGTTCAACGGCCGTATCCCTGCCCAGCAGTGCCTCGAGTGGGGTCTCGTGAACCGGGTCATACCCTCGGTGACGAAGGACGGCGAGTTCATCGAGGGCGCGTCCAAGGAGGAGATCAAGAAGGGGCTCTCCGAAGAGGACGGGTACGCGATCAGCCTCGAGCGATTGGACGAGGCTGTCGACGATCTGGCCAGAAAGCTCCTTCAGCAGTTTCCCGAGTGCGTTCGCTACACCAAGCAGCAGGTCAACTTCTGGAAGGAGCTCTCCTGGAGTCAGACCATCGGTCACGCGGCCGACTGGCTGGCCCTCCACTACTCCAGCTACGAGCCGTGGGAGGGAATGCGGGCGTTCGTCGAGAAGCGGAAGCCCCGATACATGGAACTTCGCGAGCTGGCGGCATCGGGGGGATCGAGCGAGTTCGTCTGGGGGCCGCCCGCCGGCGACTGCCCCGAGTGCGGAGCGGCCGGGATCCCGTCGCTCTTCGCCTACTGCGGCGCGTGCGGAGCAGGTCTGAACGGTGCCGAGAAGACCCCGGTCGGTGACGGCGCATGAGCGCTGAGTTCCTCCGCCTGGAGAGCCCGGGCGACGGAGTGGTGCGCCTGGTCCTGGACCGGCCGCCGCTGAACGTCCTCCACATCCCGATGATGCGGGAGCTGGATCAGGCTCTCGCCGATCTGTCCGCCGATTCGGAGTTGAAGCTCCTCGTGCTCACCGGCGAGGGGAAGGCCTTCTGCGCGGGCGTCGACGTCGCCGACCATACGGCCGAGCGCGTCGAGTCCATGATCGAGGCCTTCCACGGCGTCGTCCGCAGGCTACTCCTCATGGAGGTGCCCGTCGTCGCGGCCGTCAACGGCGCGGCGCTGGGCGGCGGCTGCGAGCTTCTCCTCGCCTGCGATCTCGCGATCGCGTCCGAAAAGGCGAAGATCGGCCAACCGGAGATCAGGCTCGGGGTGTTCCCGCCGGTGGCCGCGGCTCTCCTGCCGCGTCTGATCGGCCGCCAGCGTGCCCTGGACCTCGTACTCACCGGCCGCGTGATCGGGGCCGCCGAGGCCAGGGAGATCGGGCTCGTCGGGCGCGTCGTCCCCGTGGAGGGGTTCGACGAAGCCGTCGACGAGTACGTCGGGAGCCTCTCGAGTCTGAGCCGCCCCGTGCTGAGGCTCACCAAGCGCACCGTGGTCGAAGGGATGGCGGAATCGCTGTGGGAGGCCTTCGACCGGGCGGAGAAGCGCTACCTGCACGAGCTGATGGAGCTGGAGGATGCCCACGAGGGGCTCGCGGCGTTCCTCGAGAAGCGCGAGCCGGTTTGGAGGGATGCGAGATGACGAGCGAGGACGAGCGACGATGACCGATCCCGCGAAGAGACTCGACGAGAGCGCCCCACCGCCGCGCCTGCTCGAGCTCGACGACGGCCTGTCCGTCGCAGAGACCATCGACTGGTGCCGGGACTACGTGGAGGACCTGGAGTTCCCGACCGTCCGGCGCTGGCGGGAGGCCGGCGGAAAGGTGCTGGGCCACTTCCAGGTCTATTTCCCCGAGGAGCTCGCGCACGCCGCCGGTATGCTGCCCGTGAAGCTCCGCGGTGCGCCGGTGGAGCGGCGCGAGGCGGACTCGCACTTCGGCTCCTACCTCTGCTCGATCATCAAGAGCTCCCTGGAGCTCGCTCTCACCGGCCGGGTCGAGATCGATATGTTCGTGACCCACCCGATCTGCGACGCCGCGCGAAACCTGGCGGGAATCTGGGCCAGGAACCTCCCGTATCCATCGCAGATCCTCTACTTCCCGCAGAACGCCAACTCCGCCTTCGCGTCGACCTACCTGCGGGAGGAGTACGCCCGGGTGCTCAGGGATATCGAGGAGGTTACGGGGAGGAAGGTCGGCGACGACGAGCTCAGGCGCTCGATCGAGGTGTTCAACGAGAACCGGAGGCTCCTCCGCGAGATCTACGAGATCAAGCGGGAGACGCCCTGGCTGCTTGCTGCCGACGAGGCGTACGTGCTCGTCGCGCTCGCCGGGCTGATCTCCCGCGAAGAGCACAACGAGCTGCTCGACTCCCTGATCCCCCGCATCCGGGAGAGAGACGCCCAACCGCAGGACAAGATGCGTGTGGTCTTCGAGGGCGGGTTTTGCGAGCAGCCGCCGATCGACCTGCTGACATCGATCGCACAGTTCTGCTACGTGGTCGATGACGATCTGCTCATAGGTCTCAGGTGGATCCTGGATGACGTCCCCGCTGACGAGGACCCGCTGCAGGCGTTGGCGGACGCCTACCTGAACAGCTCCTCCTACAGCCCGGTGCAGCACGATCTGAACAAGCCGAAGGAGAAGATGCTTCTCCGGCGAATCCGGGAGTCGCGCGCCGAGGCTGCCATCGTGTCGGCGGCCAAGATGTGCGAGCCCGGACTGGACGAGCAGGTCGCGTACTCGGACGCGCTGGACGAGGAGGAGATCCCGTACTTCGTGACCGAGTTCGAGGAGAAGATGGCGCGCTACGACCATCTGAAGATCCAGCTCGAGACCTTCGTGGAGAACATCCTCTTCGAGTGAGGTGAGAAGATGACGCAGGCGACGGAAGACCTGATCGGACGGGGGCAGGAGGACGGCAAGCGGCTGTTCAAGGAGTGGTTCGCCGGCCTCACGAGCGCCGCGGATGCAGGTGAGAAAGGGGCCTACGTCTTCGTGATGGGGAGCCTCGTCGAGCTCCTGCGGACCTTCGATCTCCCGATCGTATTCCCCGAGATCAACTCGCTGCAGACGGCCGTTCGGAAGATCTCGGACGACTACCTGAACCTCGCCGAGGATCATGGCTTCTCGCCCGACGTCTGCGGCTATGTCAAGGCGGACTATGCGCTCCAGCTGAAGGGTGGGGAGCACCCGATGGGGACCGTTCCGCCGCCCGGGATCGCCGTCTACACGAACGCCTGCAACACGTACATCAAGTGGGCGGAGATCTGGGAGCGGATGTACGACGTCCCGA
>JBDGZR010000195.1:0-3432 GCA_039588495.1 Gemmatimonadota bacterium
CGAGGGCGACGTCTTCGTCCACCATTCGGCGATCCAGGGTGAGGGCTTCAAGACCCTCGCCGAGGGCCAGCGCGTCGAGTTCGAGGTCGTGCAGGGTCAGAAGGGCCCGGCGGCGGAGAACGTGAAGAAGGTCTGAAGCCTGGACCGAAACGTATAGGGTCCGGTAGGATCCGAAGGGGCCGCTCTCGACAGAGGGCGGCCTTCTTTTTTGCCCCGGCTCTTGGCCGAGGAGATCGTCTGGCCGGATCTCCGCTCAGTTCAAGACGCTGACGATGAAGCTCATGCCACCGACGATCGCCAGTGCGACCAGCATCCCCACCACCACCATGACCACGGCGGCCTGTTGGCCGATGTCGCTCGACATCTCTCCCTCACGACGTTTGCGGCACGCCCCCGCGGCCGCGATTCTCACGGCGTGGCGGCCTGATGCCACGCCAAGTGCAGCGTAACAAAAAAAACGGGCTCCTGCAATCGGGGTCACCCAGGGGAGGGATCGCTCTCGTCGGCCTCTCCTGGTAGGGGGAACCAACGCAGGTGCTCGAAGTCCCGGGTCACCTCCGGGAGCTCCCCTTTTCCGGCTTCGGGCACGGCCGTTTCGAAGACAAGTCGAGCCTCCTCGAGATACTCTCGCATACGGCAGAGCGGCTCCTGGCGCCGGCGGTCCGAGTAGGCGAAGCCCCCGGCAGCGGCGTCGACATCTGGGAGGCCGAGCGGCGGGTCCGCGATGCCTTGCCGGTGCTGCCAAAGGCCGGTCGCAGGGTCGAAGCGATACGCGTTCAGCAGCTTCCATCCGTGCGTGGCCACCAGGTGGACCGCTTCCAGAATGAAATCGCAGGCTTCGTCGGTGATGAAGTAGTTGAAGTTCACGCGGACCCAGCCAGGCTTGATCCCCTCGCAGCCGCGGCCGATCTCCCGCTCGAACTCGTGCGATGTGTCGAGGTCGATGCCGAGCAGGCTGTGGCCGTATGGTCCGGCACAGGAGCAGCCGCCGCGTGACTGGATGCCGAAGAGATCGTTGAGCAGGGCCACAACGAAGTTGTGGTGCAGGTACCGGCTTCCGTGCCTTACCACGAAGGAGACGATGCAGAGTCGCTCGTGCTCATGGCTCCCGAGGATCTCGAGGTTGGGGTTCTTCTCCCACGACGCGATCGCCCGGCGGGTGAGGGTCTCCTCCTTCTCGCGGATCAACGCGGAGCCCACCGCTTCCTTGAGCTTGAAGACGAGCCCGGCCCGGATCGACCCGATGATGTCGGGAGTGCCGCCCTCTTCCCTGTGCTCGGGATCCTCCAGGTACCGGTGGTTCTCCGGGTTCACGTACCAGACGGTTCCACCGCCCGGCACCACGGGGACCGTGTTCTTCAGGAGCTCGCGCCGCGCCACGAGCACGCCTGGGGTTGCCGGTCCCCCGATCATCTTGTGGGGGGAGAGGAAGATCGCGTCCTTGTACGCCTGATCGGCTCCCGCGCTCGGGGAGCCCATCCGCACGCGAACGTAGGGAGCTGCCGCCGCGCAGTCCCAGAAGGAGAGCGCACCGTGCCGGTGGAGGAGCTTCGAGACGGCCTCGACATCGGAGAGGATTCCGGTCACGTTCGAGGCGGCCGAGAAGCTGCCGATCTTGAGTGGCCGGTCCCCGTAGTCCAGGAGCTCCTCCTCCAGATGCTCCAGGTCGATGCCACCGTCCAGGTCCTCGTGGATCGTCACGACATCGGCGATCGACTCACGCCACGGGAGCTCGTTCGAGTGGTGCTCGTAGGGTCCGATGAAGACGACCGGCCGTTCTTCCGGCGGGATTCGATCCAGAAGATGGTAGCGTGCCGCCAGGTCGTTCGGCAGCCGGAGGTTCAGGATTCCGATGATCTTGTCGATCGCTCCCGTCGAGCCGGAGCCGCAGAAGATCACGGCGTGCTCGTCGCCGGCCCCGACACACCGCCGGATGATCGCCCGCGCGTCCTCGCGGAATCGCGTCGTCTGGAGGCCGGTCCCCGAGCTCTCCGTGTGCGTGTTGGCGTAGAGGGGGAGCACCTGGTCCCGGATGAAGTCCTCGATGAACGCGAGAGAGCGCCCGGACGCCGTGTAGTCGGCGTAGGTGACCCGCCTCGGGCCGTAGGGCCCGGGCACTGCCTCGTCCGCTCCGATGAGCGAGGAGCGGATAAGCTCGATCAGCGCTTCGCCTGTCTGCGAAGGTAGCTCGGACACGTGCGCCAGGCTCCTGGAAGCGATGGAGGTCCACTCCGACATGATCCGTTTCGACCAACGCCGCTGAGTATGGGGCACCCGGCAGCCTCATCCAAGAGGGTACCGCGCTCACGCACGGTGCGGGGACCCCTTCCTGTCGTGCGACCGGCGGTGCATCCTTACCGCATGGAGACCTCCGCCGACGTCACTCGCTACGAGAGGATCCTCGGTTGCCTGCTGGGTGGAGCGGTCGGGGACGCC
The DNA here is from genome assembly GCA_039588495.1 of Gemmatimonadota bacterium. Taxonomy (GTDB): domain Bacteria; phylum Gemmatimonadota; class Gemmatimonadetes; order Palauibacterales; family Palauibacteraceae. Next base: position 2,437 of record JBDGZR010000195.1, read on the forward strand.
CTCGGCGCACCGATCGAGTTCCTTACGCGGGAGGGCATCCTGGAGGAGCACGGTCCTGAGGGCGTCACCGGGTTCGAGGTCGCCTACGGTCGTCCAGGAGCCATCACGGATGACACGCAGATGACATTGTTCACAGCAGAGGGCTTCCTGCGTGCGCAGAACCGTTACACCCGGACCGGATACTGCAAGCCTCGGGTCGTCATGCACCGCGCCTACCTTCGGTGGCTCCACACACAGGGAGTGCCCGAGGAGGAGCTCCGCGACGAAGAGCTCGGCTCGCCGCTCGACGGCTGGCTCGTGGAGGCGGCGGACCTCCACGCGCAGAGATCGCCGGGCAACACCTGCCTGCGGTCGCTGAAGAGCTGGAGGTCTCAGGGTCTCGGTGAGCCGGCCGGTAACGGCAGCAAGGGATGCGGCGGCGTCATGCGGATCGCGCCCGCCGGGCTGTTCGCGACGGATCCCTTCCGCTTCGGCTGCGAGACCGCCGCGCTCACGCACGGACATCCGACGGGTCTGCTCGCGGCCGGGGCCTTCGCGATGGTGCTGAGCGAGATCTTTCTGGGGCGGTCTGTGGAGGTGGCGATCCAGACGGCGCTCTGGATGACCCGGGGCGCGAGCGAGAGCGCGGAGACGACGGCGGCGATCGAGGCGGCGCTCGGCGAGGCGGCCGCCCGGGGAGCCTCCGGGTCTGAGGCCTCGGCGAGCCCATCGTCTTCATCGGAGGCGATCGCCGGCCTCGGAGAGGGGTGGGTGGCCGAGGAGGCTCTCTCGATCGCGCTCTACTGCGCTCTGACAGCCGCCGACTTCCGCTCCGGGGTTCTGGCCGCCGTGAACCACGGCGGGGACAGCGATTCCACGGGTGCCCTGACCGGTGGCCTGCTCGGCACTCTGCTGGGAGTATCGGCGATTCCCGAAGAATGGCTGGCAGAGCTCGAGGCTCGGGAGATCATCGTCGCCGTGGCGGAGGACCTGGCGGCGCATTTCGCCGGATTTCCG
>JBDGZR010000196.1:0-3187 GCA_039588495.1 Gemmatimonadota bacterium
CAGTCGAAGGGAAACAACCTCGAACGTACCTCTACGCTCCGGTTCGATGGCGGCAAAATACTTTCCCCACGAATCCTGAATCGCCTGCCTTCCCCGTACGATCGGTAGATTGCCCACGATCATATCCGCGTCACCCGTGAAGAAGGCGGCCACCGCAGCCGGATCATGGGTGTTCCATATTGTCTCATACGTCTCGACTCTAGCGCGGAGGGCATCGAAAGCCTCCGGCGTCTGTGCTTCGAGCACATTGAGAGGCGCGGCGGCGAGGCTGCTCAATGTGGCGATCGCCAAAGTTGCCGCCGCAAAGACCGCCAATCCATGCGGAGTTGACCCGAGAGAGCGTGTCCGCATTCCATCGAGTCCTTTCAAACGAGTCATCGGTGCCTCCCGCTTATCGTGAAGAGTTCGGGGCCGAGTCTCTGACGTAGAAGGCGTGAATCAAGGTCAAGGGCGACAGCAAAATGGTGCAAGGGTGGCGCTCTACGAGATCAGGAGCGTGGAGGGACCAGATGCGAGCAGGGGCGGCTCCCCCGAAGGAACCGCCCCTCCAATGACTTCAGTTAACAGGGCCGTGGTGGCGGGCCTAGATGCCTCTCGGGGCGTACATGATCACGGCGACGCCAGATAGACAGAGCGAGGCGCCGATGACATCCCAGCGGTCGGGCGTCGTACCGTCGACTCGCCATCCCCAGAGCAGCGCGAGCAATACGAACACTCCGCCGTAAGCGGCGTAAACGCGGCCGAAATGGGCTGGCTGAAACGTTGGAACGATGCCGTAAAGAAAGAGCACCAGGCCCCCCAGGACACCAAGGGCTACCGACCGTCCCGACCTGAACCACTGCCAGACAAGCCAGCCGCCACCGATTTCGCAGAGACCGGCAAGCACGAACAAGAACACGGATCTTGAGATGGTTGGGAGGTCCATCCGACCAAGATCGCCCACATTGAACGCAGCTGACAGGGCCCCTCTCGGCAGGCACTTGGCGGGAACGTCAACGTGGCGGAGCCCGGAGAAGGACCCTACGCTCGCTACGACCGCCAGTAATCTGAGCTGCGTGTGAGGCGGTGACGGGGTGCCTCCCGGGGGCGGCGTGATTGAACGCTTCGATGCTGTATCCAGCTGTGACTCGGGGCGTCCCACATGTGACTCGGGGCGTCCCACATGTGACTCGGGGCGTCCCACCTTAAATGCGTGCGGCTATCTCTGATGCGGCCAACGATCCAATAAGACCGTTTACAAGAACGAGTTATCTGCGCTTGCGACTTCCCGTCCTAGCTGGCCCTCTGCATGCTACAGCAGAGATTCTTGACCGGAATCACTGCTGGCATGCGTTCCACCTGAAGGGAACGTCTTAGGCAAGCGTCCAAGGCGACGCATCGCACTCATAGATCTGAAGAGAAAAGGCCGCCAGTTGGCAGATCTTGGAGGAACACACCAGCTGACAGCCACCCTTGCACAGAACCCGCAAGGGGTCAGGTGCTGCCAACCGAGCCCCCGCGGTTCGTTTCGAGAGAAGGACAGAACCCATGGTTGAGGCACTGGCGACTGTCGGGCAGCTGATCTTTCTATGGGTTGCGGTCGCCGTACTCGGATTGGCGGTGGCGTTCGTCGTCGGGCTCTTTGTGAGCTCCCAAGCAGGGTGCGGATGGGAGGCGTGCCGCTGCCTGACGGGTTGGGTCTCTCACGTTTGGCATCGCCATGAACAGAAGTCTCGCGTTCCGTGAGGCAGTATTGTGGCCGCTGGGCGACGCCGGAGCCTATATCAACCGCACTCCTAGTACGTCGCGACCCAACGTTTCCTCCGTCAACCAGAAGCAGGTGTCGGAAACCCGCTCGCTGCAGGAACTGTTTGATGCGATAGAGAGGTCCACGGGAAGGCGGAATCTGGCAACGGATCTCGCCTCATATGATCCGGCCACGCATTCGACCGTCGGTGACCAGATGCCGAACTACGGCGAGTTCCTGAGCGATGACCGGATTTGGGAGCTGGTGAAGTTCCTGAAGCAGGAGGCGGTCGATACCGACGAGCGGTACGACTTCACGACCAGCGGCACCTACCCGGCCGGGACCTGGACTAGACGAGACCATGTGCCCGGACCCGTAACCGCTCAGCTCCTATTCGCCTCGGGCACCGACCTTAACGCAAGCCATGGAGCGCTGTCGAGGAAAACTCCCACATATCGAAACAGCAACTACCCGACAGACCTCCATCCAAGGAGCGTCTAGCTTGGGGTTTTGGTTTGTGCCCGGTTCCAGCCTGCCCCAGCTGCATTGAGTCTGTGGTATGAACATCAACAAGCTGCTCCCGCGTTTCTCCATTCGGCTGAAGCTGGCGATCGCATTCGCCTTTCTCTCACTGATCCCGCTCGCGATAGTCGGTACGCTCGGCACGCGCGTAACCGTCGACAACATCCGGAACCACGCGAGGGCGACGCTGGAGCACGACCTCGAGACCGCAAAGCAAAGGACGGAGCACTCTCTTCGGGAGATCGAGCGTTCCCTCAGATTCGTGGCCTCACAGCTGCCCGACGACGGGCGATGGCCCGCATCATCTGGAGACGATGTCGAGGGTTCGCTGACGACGTTCGTCGATCTTTCGCCTGCGCTCTTTCAGGTTCGCGCGTTTAATGAGAGGAGCGAGCTCACTTTCCTGGTGCGCGGCGACGAAGCGGAGGTCGCGTCGGAAACGGAGAGCGGAGCCGGCGGCATCTTTTACACCGTGCGTGGGAAGCAGCTCGCGCCTGGTCAGAACCTCATGCTTCCAGTGGAACTTCGGGGGGCGGAGCGTTCGGACCACATTGTATCCACGATTCCAGCGCTCGCTTTTCTGCTTCCAATTCGTGACGCCGGGGGAGCCTTCCACGGTGTGTTGGTAGGAGAAGCCTTTGCGTCCGAGCTGTTTGGTGCGCTCGAAGCCGGATCTCCGCACCTTGCCGGAGCCACCGGGCTCGTCGACGCCCAGGGTCTATTCCTGTACCACTCGGAGCGAAAGAGCAATTGGGCAAGCCTCCTCGCATCGCGAGCCGAAGCCGATTTGAGCCGCGAGTTCACTTCTGATGTTGCCAAGACGATCCTGTCTGGAGAGGCTGGCACCGTAGTCACGGAAGGTCTCATCGTTTCGTATCTGCCGATCGATCTGAACCGACCGGGCATGTCGCCGCTCATCCTCTACAGGGCCGTTCCGCT
>JBDGZR010000197.1:0-3675 GCA_039588495.1 Gemmatimonadota bacterium
ATGTCGAACGAGATGAGCAAGCGGATCCAGCCTCCGATCCGGTCCAGCGGGTCGCCCGCGAGGGCCAGTGTCGTGCCGTTCACGGCGCCGAGGAAGACCGGCACGAGCGCCGGGAAGAGCAGAAGCGGCAGCATGAGCTCGCGGGCTCTCAGGTGCTGGGTCAGGGAGGCGTAGAACGTCCCGATCACCGAGAAGCCGAACGTTCCGAGCAGGGTGATGCCCACGAAGAGCGGAAAGCGTCCCCACGGCTCGAGCTGCAGCAGCACAGCGGCGACCGGGACCAGAACGATCTCGAGCACCACGAGCATCGAGAAGTTGGCGAGCAGCTTTCCGAGGTAGATGGCCCGGATCTCTCCCGGATACATCCGAAGCCCGTCGAGACCGCCAGCCACCTCCTCGCTCTGGAAGGTGCGTCCGAGCGAGAGCATGCCGGTGAACGCGATCGCGATCCACAGAAGGCCGCCGCCCAGACGGGAGAGCGTCGCCGTGTCGGGGCCGATCGCGAATCCGAACAGGAAGAGCACCAGCGCCGCGAAGAAGACCATCGCGCTGAAGCTCTGTTTCGTCCGAAGCTCGATGAGCAGGTCTTTCCAGAGGTTCCAGAGGATGGCCCACGTCCTGAGGGCCAGCGAGCTCTTCATCCGGCGGGCAGCACGGGCTGTGGATCCAGGTCTGCGGGCTCGAGCTCGCCGGGCGTGCAGTACCGATGGAGGCGGCCGGCCTGCAGGACGGCCACGCGATCCGCCTTGCCGACGGCCAGGCCACGGCGATGCGTGGCGAGCAGCACGGTCCCGCCACCGGCCCTCCACTCATCCACGAAATCGTCAACCATGCGAATACCGTCCGCATCCAGGCTCGCGTACGGCTCGTCGAGAAGGACGAGGTCGAGGCGTCGCATGAGGAGCGTGGCGAAGGCGAGCCGCTTCTGCATGCCGGAGGAGAACTCACGCGCCCTCTGCTCGCTCACGTGGTCCAGCCCCACCTTGGTCAGGGCGGTTCGAAGTCGGGCCGCATCGACGCTGACACCACCCATCCAGGCCGCGAACCGCAGGTTCTCGAGGGCGCTGAGGTCGCCGTACAGGTGGCCGCGTGCCGAGAGGAGCCCCGTGCGGCGTCGGATGGCGTCCGCGCCTCCCTGAAGCGAGGATCCCATCACCTCGCCGGTACCGGCGGTCGGCTTCAGCAGGGTCGCGACGAGGCGGAGAAGCGTCGTCTTCCCGGCTCCGTTCGGGCCGATGAGGACGACGGAGCTCCCGCGCTCCACCTCCAGCTCGATCTCGCGCAGCGCCCAGGTCCAGCCGAGCCGCTTCGAGATCTTCTCGAGCCGTACCGCCACGGTGCTATCGCCCATTCGGGTCGTCCTGTCTCGAATTACTTGCCGCCCGCGCACACACGTAAAGGAGGGCGGGAATCTCAGGCCGAGTGGGCTCGCTGACCAGAGGTGGAGTTGGAGTTCCGACGGCGCCTGGGCCGGGCCCGGGCCCTCAGCGCCCGCCGAACCTCGCGGGCCGTTTCTCGAAGAAGGCGGCCAGACCCTCCGCGAAGTCGGGCTCGTCGGCGATGCGGGCGAGCGCCTGAAGCTCCTCATCCAGGTGGTAGTCGAGCTGACCCACGCCGGCGGCCTGATGGATGAGGCTCTTCGCCACGGCGTAGGCATGCGTGGGTCCGGCGGCGAGTGTGGCGGCGATCTCCGTCACGCGCTCATCGAACTCCGCATCCGGGAACACGCGGTTCACCAGACCCATCTCCAGCGCGTCACCGGCGGACATTCGAGGGTTGAGGAGCACGAGCTCGAGCGCCTTTCGCAGCCCCATCAGGCGCGGGAGGAAGAAGGTCGAGCTCTCCGCTCCGGTGAGGCCCGTCTTGTGGTAGGCCCATTCGAAGGTGGCGCTCTCCGAGGCAAAGACGAGATCGCAGGCCATGGCGATGCCGAACCCGCCGGCCGCGGCAACCCCGTCGACGGCGGCGACGAAGGGCTTGGGAGCCCGCTTGATCTCCGAGATCGTGCTGTGGAGGTACTCCAGAATCTCCTTGAAGCTCTGGCCGAACCCCTTCTCGGGCGCGACCCCCTCCGGCTGCAGGTAGTCGAAGTCGCTCTGCTCGCCCCGGGCCCGCACGTACTTCAGATCCGCGCCGCTGCAGAAGATGCCGCCGGTGCCGCGCACCACGACGCAGCGGACGTCATCGTCCCGGGCGCAGCCCAGGCCGGCCTTCCGAAAGTCACGCGCCGTCTCGACGTCCAGGGAGTTGAAGCGCTCGGGGCGGTCGATCGTGATCGTCGCCACGCCGCCGTCCTGCGTGACCCGGATGTGCTTCATGGCCCGGTCCGCCGGCCATCGGCCTGTTCCGCGTCGAGGGCACCGCACAGGCGGGAGCGGGTCAGCATATGCGAGGCAGCGGCTCGCCCTCGGGCTCCGAGACGAGGCGGCGGCCGAGCCCGGTGTCCAGCACGACCCTGCCCGGGTTGTCATCTACGCACTCTCCGACGATCGCCGCTTCCCGCCCCAGCGGGTGCTCGCGCATCGCGGCGAGCGTCTCCTCGGCCCGCTCCGGTCTCACGCCGAGGATCGCCTTGCCCTCGTTCGCGATGTGGAGGGGGTCGAGGCCCAGCATCTCCGCGGCGGAGCGGACGGTCGCCGTCACCGGCATCGAGGGCTCGTGAATGGTGATGCCCACGCCGCTCTTCTCGGCCATCTCGTGGAGCGAGCTCGCAAGGCCGCCGCGCGTCGGGTCCTTCATCGCCGTGACCGCCCCATCCGCGGCCGCCAGCGCGGCCGCCAGGAGGCCGTTGATCGGCGCCACATCCGAGATCAGCTCCCCCTCGAAGTCGAGCTCGTGCCGCTTCGCCATCAAAGCGATGCCATGGTCTCCGATCGATCCGGTCACCAGGAGACGATCGCCCGGTCTCAGGCCCGAGTCCGGAACGACCGCCCGCGTCAGCCCCAGCCCCGTGGTGTTGATCACGACCCCGTCGATCTCACCCCGGCCCATCACCTTCGTGTCGCCCGTCACGACGGTGACGCCCGCCTCTCGGCACGTCTCCACCATCGATGCCTGCAAGCGGGCCAGATCGGCCTGCCGGAAGCCCTCCTCCACGATGATCGCGCTCGTGAGGGCCAGGGGCTGAGTCGCGCCCATCACGGCCAGGTCGTTCACCGTGCCGGCGACCGCCAGCCGGCCGATATCTCCGCCGGGGAAGAAGATCGGGTGGATCACGTGCGAATCCGTCGTCACGACCAGCCATTGATCTCCGAGGCGGAGCGCCGCGCCGTCGTCCATGGCTGCCAGCCCGATCGATTCCGGGGTCGAGGCGCCATCTTCCAGAAAGCCGGCCGCCAACGTCTCCTCGATCAGAAGGCGCATGGCGCGGCCTCCAGCCCCGTGCTTGAGGGTGACCAGCTCGTGCGGCGCCGTCGGCCCGCCCCCCGATCGGGTACTCACAGGTCCGGGTGGCCTCCATACTGGTGCCAGATCTTGCAGGTGCCCTCGTTGCTGACCATGCAGGCGCCGACGGGCGCGTCGGGAGTGCACTCCGTCCCGAAGATGTCGCAGTCGTCGGGTGAGGCGATGCCCGCCATGATGTCCCCGCAGATGCATGTCTGGGTGAGCACGGACGGGGCATGGCTCCACAGGCGCTCGACCTCGATCTGGAAACGCTTCCTCGTGTCCACGTGC
>JBDGZR010000198.1:0-3127 GCA_039588495.1 Gemmatimonadota bacterium
CCTAAGGTCCCATTCGGGGTCGGCGCCTGCGCCCAGGCCACTTGAGCCGCGAGAGTGGAGAGAATGGTCAGAGTAGCGCTGACGGCGAACGCTCTTGCGAAGGTCCTCCGACCCCGGTGCCAGTTCCTCGAAGTGTCCGCCACCGTCCTCATCCTACGACTCTCCTGCCTGCACCCTCCCACAAGCGGCCGCGGTCACCTTCACGGCCGGTCTTCGTTCGTGGAGACGCGGAGGATGGACGCTTCGTTAACCGGTCCGGCCGGTCAGGGTGCTCGAACCAGCTTCACGACACGTCCATTATCTGATAGGATATACAGCTCTCCCGCTGCATCCCGGCCGAAGGAGAGCACGGACCCCAGGCCGCCCACGTCCCACTCCACGAGCTCCGTGGCGCCCTCCCCGTCGAACCTGAAGCTGCGCAGAAAGCCCCGGCAGAAATCGGAGTAGAAGTAGTGGCCGACGACCTCCTGGAGCGCGCTCCCACGGTAGACGAAGCCACCCGTCACCGAGCAGCCTTCTCCGTGATCGTACTCCAGCACGGGAAGCACGAGGCCCGTGTCGTCGCACCCGCCGCCCCCGAAGCAGCTGTTGCCCTCCATGATTCGCCATCCGTAGTTGAGGCCGCTCTCGTCGTCGTCGACGGCGTTGACCTCCTCACGGCTGGACTGCCCGACGTCCGCTATGTAGAGCGTCCCGGCTGGCGGGTCGAAGGCGATGCGCCACGGGTTCCTGAGGCCGATCGCCCATATTTCGCTCCCGAACGGATTGTCTCCCGGAATCGCGTACGGATCCCCGCCGTCGACGTCCAGGCGCAGCAGCGAGCCCAGCAGGTTGCCCGAGTTCTGCCCGTTGTTCCGGGGATCGCCAGCACCGCCTCCGTCTCCGAGGGCCGCGTACAGCATGCCGTCCGGGCCGAACAGGATGTGGCCGCCGTTGTGGTTCGAGGCCGGCTGCGGCACGGTCAGGATCAGCTTTGCCGACCCTCCGTCCGCGACGTCCGGATCCGCACTCACGGCGTATCGCTCGACCCGGGTGTCGCCGTCGTTGTCCGTGTAATTGACGTAGAACAGTCCGTTCGCACCGTAATCGGGGTGGAAGGCCATGCCGAGCAGGCCCTGCTCGCCTCCGCCGCTCACCCTGGTGGAGAGATCGAGAAACGGAGCGGCCAGCACCGAGCCGTTCTTCACGATGCGGACCCGCCCTGTCTGTTCCACGATGAAGAGGCGGTCGTCCCCCGCGGGCGCGGTCAGGTAGAGGGGCCTGGTGAAGCCGGTGGCGACGGTTTCGGTGGCCAGTGAGAACTCGCCGGAGGGGGGAGGCGGGGGCGGAGGAGGTGGTGGAGCCGGTGGAGGTGCCGGATTGGTGCCCGCGTCGGATGTGCATGCCGACAGGGCCAACAGCACGGCGAGGGTGGAGGGCGCCCAGCGTAGAAGCTCGCTCGATGAACGAAGTCTGGATGGGAGTAGTGTCAACGTAAGCCTTTATATGTTAATCACGTACTGTCATTCACGGTCCGGGCCGCCGTCCACCGGAGCCGGAACGCATACCCGACGGCGCCGTCGGATGTGCCTGGCGTAGAGACATGTTGGATCTGCCGGGCGTCACGATTTCCGTCCGGCATCCGTTTCTTCGGTAAAGCGGGAATGGTCGCGTGCGGCGACGGCGCCTGACGAAGGCTGCATGACGAATGCGCGCCCACCATACCCCACCGTTTGTTGACAAAGCGTGCCTCACGCTACAGGATTTTTGCAGTTTTCGTGGGGAGGCGGAACAGCCGGGAGACCGCGAACGGCTGCCGCTTCGGAGGTGGATGGGAATCGATGGTGTTCACTGTCGCGGTTGGGAGGGGCCCCATGAAGAAACTCGGTTTGTTTGCCGCCGTATTCCTCCTCTTCTTCACGACGTCCGCACTAGCCCAGGACAGAACCGTCACGGGCCAGGTGCGCGACGACGTGACCGACGAGCAAATCTCATTCCCCCAGGTCACGGTCGACGGCACCACGATCGGCACGGTGGGGGGCGAGGACGGTCGCTTTACGCTGCAGGTCCCGGAAGGGGCGGTGCGGCTGATCATCCAGCGAATCGGCTACCGCTCGTTATTGGTCGACGTGGCGGCCGACCGGCAGGTCGTGGACGTCACCCTGACCGTCGACTACTTGCGGGTCGAGGAGCTGGTCGTGACCGGACGCGCCACGACAACGAGGCGCGCAAACCTGCCCAACGCCGTCGGTACGATCGACGGCACGGAGATCAACCAGGTCCCGCAGCAGACGGTCGACAAGGCGATCGCCGGCCGGGTCGCGGGCGCCGTGGTTGGGCAGAACTCGGGAGCGCCGGGCGGCGGCCTCCAGCTCAACATCCGCGGATCCGCATCGATCAACGCCGGCGCGGAGCCGCTCTACGTCATCGACGGGGTTATCGCCAGCAACATCGCGATCCCATCGAACGCCAACGTGCTCACATCGGCTTCGGGTGGCTCTAATCCGAACCCCATTCAGGACAACCAGGTAAACCGGATTGCCGACCTCAACCCGGAGGACATCGAGACGATCGAGGTGCTGAAAGGTGCCTCGGCCGCCGCGATCTACGGGGCCCGGGCCGCGAACGGGGTTGTGATCATCACGACCAGGCAGGGCGCGGGCCCGAACCAGGTCCGGCTGGCCTTCCAGGGCGGAGCGAACTCCCTGTCCAACACGATGGGATTCCGGGCGTTCCAGACCCAGGAAGCGGCTGTCGGCGCGTACGGTGCCGAAGCCGCCGACTTCTGCCCCTCCAGCCCCTGCCCATTCTTCGACAACGAGCAGACTCTCGCCGATCGCAGCAGCTTCTCCTTCCAGGCCGACGCCCAAGTGAGCGGCGGCCAACCGGGGAGCACGACCTACTTCGGCTCGATCCAATGGCGGGATGAAGAGGCGATCATCCGCAACACGGGCTTCGAACGACAGTCCGGCCGCCTGAACGTGAACACGGTGGTCGGCGGCGTGGCGGACTTCAGCTTCAACACCAACCTGATCCGCACCAACGCGCGCCGGGGGCTGACGAACAACGACAACGCCAGCGTCAGCTACTACATGGTGCTGCCGTTCGTGCCGAGCTTCGTCGACATGGCGGCGACCGAGGTGGAGCC
>JBDGZR010000199.1:0-2879 GCA_039588495.1 Gemmatimonadota bacterium
GGCGTTGGCGAAGAGCGTCTCGGCCAGGTCGATACCGTACGCCTGGAGACGCTCGGCGCAACGCGGCCGGATTCCCGTCGCCTTGAAGCTGCCGAGGACGCTGCCGTCCGTGTCCACGCCGAACCGATCGAAGGTGAAGAGGTCCTGCATCGTGATGACCTCGCCCTCCATCCCGACGAGCTCGGCGATCTGAATCACCTTCCGCTTCCCGTCAGCGAGACGGGAAACGTGGATGACGATGTCTATCGCGCTCGCGATCTGCTGACGCATGCCGCGCTCGGGAAGATTGAGATTCGCCATCGAGACCATCGTCTCGAGGCGGGCCAACGCGTCGCGCGGAGTGTTCGCGTGGAGCGTCGTGAGCGAGCCGTCATGCCCCGTGTTCATCGCCTGGAGCATGTCGATCGCCTCCGAACCTCTCACCTCGCCCACGATGATCCGATCGGGACGCATGCGGAGCGAGTTGATGACGAGTTGACGCTGATCGATCTGGCCTCTGCCCTCGATGTTGGGCGGGCGCGTCTCCAACCGGACCACGTGCGGCTGACGCAGCTGTAGCTCGGCGGAGTCCTCGATCGTGACGACGCGCTCGCTGGTCGGAATCGACTCCGAAAGGGCGTTGAGGAGCGTCGTCTTGCCTGAGCCGGTACCGCCCGATATCAGAACGTTGAGCCGGGCTCTGACGAGCCCCTGCATCAACTCGAGCATAGCGTCGTTGAACGTGCCGTTGCGCACGAGGTCGCCCGTCGACAGGACGTCCCTGCGGAACTTTCGGATCGACACGTGGGGGCCATCGATGGAAAGCGGCGGGATGATCGCGTTGACGCGCGACCCATCCGGCAAGCGGGCATCCACCATCGGCGAGGAGTCATCGATCCGGCGGCCCACCGCCGAGACGATACGATCGATCACCTGCACCAGGTGCCGGTTGTCCTTGAAGCGCACATCCGTGCTTTCCAGTTTGCCGTTCCGCTCCACGTACACCTGGTCGAATGTGTTGACCAGGATATCGGAGATGCTCGGGTCGTTGACCAGCGGCTCGAGCGGCCCGAGCCCGAATACCTCGTGCAGGACCTGCTCGACCAGCTCTTCCCGTTCCTCGAGATTGAGCGGCGTTGCCTCGCTGTCCAGCAGGTTCCGGACGATCTTCCGAACTTCGGTGACCGCCTCTTCTTCGTTGCGCGTGCTGAGAGTGCTGAGATTCAGCCGCTCGAGGAGCTTACGGTGCACGCGCGTGCGTATCTCCTGAAACTCGGAACCGCCGCCGGGCCCGTCGAACTCCGCCTCCGCTTCGAGCGCGGTACGGGCCGCCCGCTCCCAGGGCAATTCCGTGTCCAGGTCTATCTGCGGAATCGAACCGCTCTCCGACAACCGATCGAACTCACTCATCTGCCTTCACCTTCGTTTCAGACGACGCAGCCGTCGCATCGACACGTTCGATGGCTGGACTGCGTCCGTTACTGCGAAACGGGCTGAAGAGCCCTTTGAGGAACTTTGATTGCTTCTGGACGGGAACACCCGTGATCTTTGCGGCAAGGCCGCGGACATCCTTCGCGTACACCGACTTTTTCTCCATCACGACCGGCTTGCCGTGGTTGATCGACGCCATCACGGCGCTGTAGTCGTTGCGGAGCGTCCAGTAGACGCTCATCGCCAGCGTCCGTTCGACTTCCGGGATCGGGATCTCCAGATCCGGCTCGAATCGATTCACCACGAGCCGCAGCCACTCATCCAGCGGCTTCCGTCCGCGCATATTGCGCAGAAGTGGCAAGCTACGCGTGAGGTTCCGGATCGAAGGAAGGTCTGCCGTCGCGACGAGGTACACCTCGTCCGCCTCACGGAACGCCGCCAATGTGGCCGGGTTGAAAGTCTTCGGCGCATCCACGATCACGTAGTCGTAGTGCTGTTTTAGAAACTCCAGGATTCGCCGCACCCTGTCGCCGCTTACCGCCTCGAAATCAGCCGGCTCGAACGGCGCGGTCAGGAGTTCGACACCTGACTCGTGACGCTCGATGTAGGAGGCCAGGAGGCCGGTATCCACGCGGTGGAAGTTCCGCACGAGGTCCACGACGCTGAACTCGGGCTCGATGCCCAGGAGCAACGCCGTCTCGCCCAGCTCGAGGTCCAGATCGACGAGGAGCACCCTCTTCCGGCTCAGCCGGTGGATCTCGATCGCCAGGTTGGCACTCAGCGTCGTACCTCCGGATCCACCCTTCGCGCCGAACACGACGAAGAGCTCACCCGGTGCCCGCCGCGACTGATCGATCTTCTTCCCGGTCTTCCGCCAGACCCGCTCGACAGCCGAGACGACCGCTTCCGGCGTGACCGGCTTCGTCAGAAATTCCGAGACGCCCGCCTGCATGGCTGACAGGAGGAGCTCAGGTGACGCACTGGCCCCGGCGCCGATGAGCGCTGTCGCGAGCGAGGATTCGACGAGGAACTCCGCGAACTTCAATCCGACGTGCGGATTCTCCTCGAGATCCAGAAAGACGATCCCGGGCTCCGCGCGCCGAAGCTCTTCCAGCTCCGGATCCGCGACTTCCGTCAGGGGCATGTCGATCTCGAGAGCGAGAATAACGCCGATGTCTCGACTGGCGAGTATCGACGTCAGCGCTTCCCGGAAGGCCGGATCAGGCGATATTACCGCCGCCTTGACCGGCGATCGAGAGCCTGCGCCCTGGTACTGTGTCGTGTCGTTGCTCATGCTAATCCCGCGCCTTCACGCACATTACGTCTCACCACAACCACAACTCCTCCCACCGGTATTAGGGCTGAGAGCCCTGGTCTTGGAGGCCCCAGGGCTGTTTCCAGTCGTAGGGCTCGGTCTTGTCGATCCGGAGCTCGTCGTTGCGCTCCCACGTATCGGGCTCGCCCGTGGG
>JBDGZR010000200.1:0-3619 GCA_039588495.1 Gemmatimonadota bacterium
CGGCTTCTTCTTCATCGCGGGCGGCTACGTCTGCTACTGGATCCTCGCCCCGCTGCTCTCCTTTACCGGGCTGATGCCGGACCCGGCCACCGTGAGCGAGTCGGGCCTCGGCATCGCCAACTACCTGAGGCTCAACCTCTTCCGCCCCGTGGGAATCGGAATGCTCGTCGGAGGGGCGCTGACCGGGATCGCCCTGGCCATCCCTCTCGTGGCGAGCGCCGTGAAGAGCATGCGGGATGCCGCCAAGTCGAAGACGGCACTCTCCATGGACGAGATGCCGATCCAGTTCCTCTACATGGGCGTGGCGGCCGCCTTCATCGTGCTCGCTCTGATCTCGTACCTGTCCGTGACCGAGGTCAGCGTGGGGCGGGGCGTGCTCATGGCGCTGCTCGGCACCCTGTGGATCTGGGTGGCGGGAGTGGTCCTGTCGGAGTGCATCGGACGCACCAACTGGTCCCCTCTGTCGGGGATGACGCTGATCGGCGTGACCATCCTCATCCTGGTCACGAGCGGGATCGGCGACCGGGCGTCCATCATAGCCTCGGTCACCGTCGGGGCAGCCATGTGCGTGGCGATGGCCCAGGCGACGGACCTCATGCTCGACCTCAAGACCGGGTACCTGGTCGGAGCGATCCCGAAGAAACAGCAGATCGCCCAGTTCCTCGGGACCTGGCTCGGGCCGATCGTCGTGATGGCCCTCATCGTCGTGCTCCACCAGGCCTACGGGTTGGGCAGCGACCGGCTCCCGGCTCCCCAGGGTCAGGCGCTGGCCAGCGTGATCCAGGGCATCCTGGGTGGCGACGTGCCGATGGACAAATACCTCTCCGGCGCGGCGCTCGGCGGCTTGCTGAGCGCCAGCGGGATCGGCGGGCTCGGCGTGCTCGTCGGCCTCGGCTTCTATCTGCCGTTCAACATCGTCCTCACCTACACGATCGGGACCCTTCTCCGCATCTTCTCCGACAAGCGCTATGGGAAGCTGTTCAGCGAGGGGGGAGAGCGGCCATGAAGCGACTGGGATACGCGCTCATAACGATCGGCTTCCTGGGAGGTGCCTTCACCGCCGTTCGCGAGGTTGAGGGTATTGGCGTTGGCGCGTTCCTCGTCTGGCTGGCGCTGGGCATCCTCGGAGTGATCGTGGTGAGGCGTGCCGCCCACCAGGAGGCCACCGACGAGGTCCGCCTCACGACCAACATCCAGGTGCTGGAGGGATCACTGGACCGCCTCGTGGCCAGCGCGGAGCAGCTGAATGCCGAGAAGGACGCGATCGACGTCTATGACCTCCGCCACCGGATCGACGAACGCTTCCTGGACGATCTGGTCGGTTTCGTCGATGCGCGAGAGAGCATCGCCCACAGCTACGGCCTTCAGGCCTACGCCGAGGTGATGAACCGCTTCGCCGCGGCCGAGCGCTACCTCAACCGCGTCTGGTCGGCCTCCACCGATGGATACATAGAGGAGGCCCACCGCTACATCGAGAAGGCAACCCGGCAGTTCGAGGAGACCCTCGTCGCCTTCAACGAGATCAAGTCCCATCCGCCGAGACGAAGCCCGGCGTAAGCCCTAGCCGGCGCTTTGCTCCGCCGGCTGACCTTCTGAAGCGAAGGCAGCCGTCTCCGCCGCTCGGGCCGCCACCTGCCTCTTGGCTTTCGCCTCGACCCCGCGGGCCCTCGCCCAGAGCAGCAGCATGAAGAAGGTCAGGACGGGCGGCAGCAGCGTCCACGCGAATATGATCGCGATGGGCAGCGCGCCGCCGAACACGAGAAACGAGGCGACGAGAGGCGAGCTCTCCTGCATCCACACTCCGAGCAGAATCAGGACGCCGGCCAGCAAGCCCCCCAAACCCCACAGAGACCGGGCGAACTCGTTCGGATTCCAGACCCCGAGCCAAACCGACAGACCTGCCGCCATGTAGAGCACCGCCAGCAGCAGAGCCACCGCTGTGAAGGCCCTCTGGCTCTTGGACACACCAAATCTGGACATACCGCTATTCTCCTCTAGGGTGATGGCTGGTAGGAAACCCCGGCGTCGCCTGAGTCTGCACCGGTCGTGCCGCTGGGAAAGGCCCTCGCGACAGAGGCTCGAAAATGCTCGATGCAGCGTCCGTAATACACTGTCGCACTGCTGGTTACGGCACTCACCAGCACGTGGCTCCGAGGCTCGGGTGGCCCGCGCCTGCGATGTGAAACGATATGAGGGTCCCGCAAACTTTTAGCGCGTTACCGCCCCTACCTGTACTTGGCTCTAGCGCCTGATCTCGATCTTCGCGATCTGGTGACCCGGGTAGAACTCGGTGCCCGTCTCCGTGTCACGCCGCGCCTGCTTCTCCATGAAGAAGAGCGCCTGATCGACGCCGGTCTCGTAGGACTCCACATCCATCTGAAAGGTGGAGCCCGCCACGGTCGTCACGATCATCTTGGCCATCGATCCTCCTGAACTCTTTTACTCCGGCTGCTAACAGTTGCAGAGCACGTCCGGCGAGCGGCGGCCCATGGCTCCGGGCTCTGGGACAGGAGATTCGTCGAATGCGCCTGCCTCGGTCCCGGAGGAGAGGCTCAACGTAAGGACGTAGGCTGCAGCACCCGGGCCGCCACCGGCGGTGGGCCGCTCACCACGGACGGCGTGGAATGGGAGTTGCCGCCCCGATGGACAGGAGCCGAGCTCAACCACCCCCCTACCACCACAGGAGCCTGATCCATGTTATCGATGTTTAGATGGAACCGATTTTCCAGGCTGTACCTCTTGGTAGCCCTTCCCTTCGTCTTCGCAGCCTGCGCGGGGGAGCCGACGGGTCTGGCAGATACCGCCGATGGAGGCGGTCTCGACGCCCCGGGGCCGTCATCAGGCGACGAAGCTATGGGCTACGCCCGCGTCGTCTTCACGCAGTCGGGAGGCCTCGCCAGCGCCCTGCTCGCCGATGCCGCGTCGCGGATCCAGGCCAGTGTCGCGAGCGGCAAGCTCGCGGGCCTGAGCGAAGAACAGATCGAGTTCATCGAGTTCAGTCTTACCGGCGTTCAGCTTCATCGCCTCGGAGCCGTGAAGAACGGGGAGGAGAGCGAGGGAGAGGAGGCGACCGGCGGAGAAGGCGGAGAGCAGAGCGAACAGGCCGCCGGCGAGGAGCAGACCGAGGACGGTGACTCGAGCGCCGGTGTCTCGGGAGCGAGCTGGGTGACCCTCGAGCTGGTGGAAGGCACGCTCATCATAAGCTTCGCCGAGCCGCCTCCGGAGGCCGTCGAGGGCGACGCGAGTGCGAACGGCTCGATGCTGGAGATCGCCGCCGGGGAGCTTCCGGGAGGCACCTACAAGAACGTTCGCCTGCTGGGCGAGGCCACGATCACCTTCAGCGAAGATCTCACGATGGGGAGCGCGGAATACATGGCCGGCGAGCCCTATCCGCTCGAGATCCCGAGTAGCGAGTCGTCGGGCGTGAAGGTCCAGACTCCCAAGTTCGCCGTCGACGACGGCGGGACGGCGGCCGTCACGATCGTGTTCGACGGTGCGGAGTCGATCAAGAAGATCAAGCTGAACCCGGCCGGCGCCAAGATGGTGCCGGTGATGAGAGCCAACGTCGAGGTGGTCGCGACCGAGGCTCCGGAGAGCCCCGCGCCGTAATCGCTGTCGG
>JBDGZR010000201.1:0-2826 GCA_039588495.1 Gemmatimonadota bacterium
CTGTATCTACGAGGGGGAGGACATGTTCTACATCCACCCCGAGGAGTGCATCGACTGTGGCGCCTGTGTGCCGGAGTGTCCTGTAGAGGCGATCTTCCCGGACGATGAGGTCCCAGAGGAGTGGAGCGCCTTCATCGCCAAGAATTACGTATACTTCGACGTACCGCCTCCCTGACGACGGACGATCCATTCCGCCGGCAGCAGCGGGCCGGTCCATCAAGCCGTCCACGACGACCTGAACGAATGCCCGAAGCCGTCGCACTGGCGTACCCATGAACGAGTCTGATTCCATGCTATTCTCGAGAAGTGCTCCAACCCGTGCCCTGCTGGGCGGCGCGCTGATCGTGGCGCTTTCGGCCGGCCTGACGGGCTGCGGCTCCGAAGCCCCGGCCGTCACCGTCGACAGCGACGAGAGTCTCACGCTCATCGACCACCCGGGCGAGGCCCTCGAGTTCGTGATCGGCCCGGTCGATCTGCCGGCGGATGGGCCGCACATCCGCCTGCCGATGCAATGGGCCAAGCTCCCGTTCGACGCCTACATGCACGGCTTCGAGTGGGAGATCCGGAGCGGCGACGGCGAGGTCCTGCCGGCCGACCTGCTTCACCATGTCAACCTGATCGATCCGGACAACCGCGAGCTGTTCACGCCGATCTCCCGCCGTGTTCTCGCCGCCGGGCGTGAGAACCAGCGGGAGAGCATCCCGGGAGTGATCGGATTCCCGCTCGAGGAGGGGGGCCGGATGCTGATCGCGACCATGTTCGGCAACCCACTGGGCGAGGACTACGCCGACGTCTATCTGCACTTCAAGCTCAAGTACAGCCGGGCTGACGAGGGGCTGCTCAACCCCATGGCGGTTTATCCGTTCTACCTGGACGTGATGGGCTTCGACGGCGTCAAGGACTTCGAGGTTCCGCCCGGGCATTCGGAGCGCTCCTACACGGCCCGTCCCGGCGTGGACGCGAGGATTCTCGGGATCGGCGGCCATGTCCACGACTACGCGACCGAGCTTCGCCTCGAGGACGCTACGAGCGGCGAGGTCCTCTGGCGGGCCGAGCCGGAGGTCAACGAGGCCGGCCGGATGGTCGGAGTTCCGAGCTCCAAGTTCATCCTCCAGCTCGGGAAGAAGATCTACAAGGACCGCGAGTACCGGATCGTCGTGGAGTACGAGAACCCGCTGGACGTTCCGGCGCCCGACATGGGCATGGGAGCGATCGGCGGGGTCGTCGCGATCATGGGCGACGGCGAGTGGCCTCCCTACGACCCGAACGACCCGGCCTACGTCCTGGACCTGAACAACACGATCACGGCGCCCGACCGGATGGAGGGGCACGGCCATGGCGGCGGTCACGGCCATGGCGCGTCGACCATGGATGACATGGAGATGCCGGCCGCCGGCGAGGGGATGGAGATGCCAGCCGCGGGCGACGCCACCGACGGCGCACCCGAGGGTGAGGCCGAAGGGACCGAGCCGGCCGGACACCATCCGGAGCCCGAGAAGGGTGGCGGACACGAGCACGGCGGCCAGGAGGGCAGCGGGCAGGGCGATGGCTAGCTAGCCGCCATCTTCAGCTACGTCAGCGCTCAGGGGCGACCTCGGCCGATCCGATGGCCGCTCCTGAGCGATTTTTTGTCTCCATGCGCGGCGATCCCCCGTCCCGCTCTGCTTCGGCGCCGCGCCCCGATCTCTCCAATCGCTCCGACATAATGGACCGCACCCGTTGACCTGGCTCGCCCTCGCTCTCGCGACGGCCGTCTTCTACGGACTGCAGGGCGTGTGGACGAAGTGGATCACGCGCAGGGTCTCCGGGCCCGCGGCCAGCTGGGCGATCTTCGCTTTCGCCTTCCCCGTCCTCGCCGTCTACCTGGCCTTCGAGGGAGCCCCAGAGTCGGTCGGCCAACGGTTTTTGCCGGCGCTCCTCACCAACGTCACGATCAACCTGGTGTCGTTCTATCTCTACGTGTCGGCGATCCAGAAGAGCGACCTGGGACTTACCTACCCGCTGCTCGCCCTGACGCCGATCTTCGTCATGCCGATCGAATGGGTGCTGCTGGGCGATCTTCCGGGGCTGATAGGCCTGTGGGGCATCCTTCTGGTGGTCGCCGGTGTCTACCTGCTCAACTTCTCGGAGCGGCGCTCGGGACTCCTGGCGCCCCTTGCGGCCGTCTTTCTCGACCCGGGCGCACGACGGATGCTGGCGGTCGCGCTCATCTGGTCGATCAGCGCCGTGGTGGACAAGGTCGCCACGATCTCCTCATCGACCGCCTTCTACGGGACACTCCAGACCGGCCTGATCGGCCTCTTGTTCGCGCCGTTGGTCATGCGGCGCGGAGAGGGCTTTCGGCAGGCGCTGTCGAGGCGGACCTGGTGGCTGCTCGCGATCCAGGGACTGCTGTTCGCGCTGATGTTCATTGTGCAGATGGAAGCGCTTCAACGGACCCTGGCGGCCTACGTCATCTCCATCAAGCGCAGCGGCGCGATCGTTACCGTGATCCTGGCCTCGCTCCTGTTCGGCGAGCCGCGGCTGCGGGAACGGCTCGCCGGTGCGGTGGTGATCCTGGCGGGGGTGCTGCTGATCGCGGGGGCGTAGGACCCGCAGGAGGCACCGGGACGATGCGGATAGGGGCGGCCCCGAAGGAACCGCCCCTACGCGGTTAGAAGAAATGAACTAGCGACTACGGGCAGTCACAGTTCGCCTTCCGCCGTTGCCAAGCCCCTGCGTGAACGCCCCCTCTTCCTTCAGGAGCGAGGGCAGCGACGGTCTCCTCCCGCTGCCTCAGCGGGACGATGGCGTCTACTATTCATTATGGCCGCGTCTGCGATCACA
>JBDGZR010000202.1:0-2525 GCA_039588495.1 Gemmatimonadota bacterium
GGCCTTCACGCCGACCACGACCCCGAACCTCTGGGCGCTGGCGGTCGCCACCGCCGGAGCCCTGGATCCCGCGTTGGGCGCCCTTCTGGGGAGCCTTCCGGTCCCGACCGAGGAACAGGTGGGGATCGTCACGGCGCTGTTCAATCAGGAGTCCCTGGATTTCGAGCCTGATCCCCGCGGCGTGGACGGCGTCGACGACATCGCGGCGATCGACAATCAGATCACCAACACGATCGAGTTCGGCTACAAGGGGCTCGTCGAGGAGCAGTTCCTGTTCGATTTCGCCTTCTACTGGTCGCGGATCCAGGACTTCATCGGCCCGCTCGGGATCGTCACGCCGAACGTGGCCCTCAACGGGGCCGATATCGCCGCTTACCTGGCGGGGTTCGGCATACCTCCGGAACAGGCGGCGGCGATCGGCGAGACGCTCGGCACCATCCCCCTCGGCGTGCTGACGCCCGAGCAGGTGACCGTCGACCAGAACTCGCTCCTGTTCACCTACCAGAACTTCGGTGACTTCGACGTGGTCGGGCTCGATTTCTCGGCCGAATGGCAGTTCTCGCCGCAATGGTTCTTCGGTATGAGGATGAACTGGGTCAACAAGGACATGTTCAACTCGGGGGTCGGCGGCGACGCCTTGTGCGACGACAATCCCCTGTTTCCGACCTGCGTCTCCCTCAACGCCCCGAAGTTCAAGACCTCGGCGAACGTGGGCTATCGGGGCTGGGGCACGGGCTTCTTCGGAAACCTGGGTGTGCGCTACATAGACAGCTTCTTCGCGAACTCGGGCGCGTACATCGGGCCCGTCGACAGCTACACGACGATGGACGCGTCGTTTGGCTACAGCATCCCGACGGTGCGCGGCATGTCCGTGCAGGTGGATGTCACGAACCTTCTCGACAAGAGCTACAAGTCCTTCCCGGGCACCCCGTCCCTCGGCCGGGTCGTTCTCGGGAGGATCACCTACGACACGCCTTAGGCTCGAAGCCCCGAGTGACGTAGGCCACCAGCCGGCGGCCGGTTTTTTGACCGGCCGCCGATTGTCTTGTAGGCTAGGGGAGTTGTAGCCCCAAGCCCGCGCCGTCCCGCCGCGGGTCGCCTGGCGGAGCAGGACTTCTCCGCAGGCTGACTTACGTGGACGGAGGGCGCAGGTTGGCATGAAGTTTCTGCTGTTCGCGGTACTCCTTCAGGCTTCGCCCGGAGCAGACGGCTCTCCGCCGCACCCAGACCCCGGCCCCGACTCCATCGACGTCGTGGAGACGGCGAGGCGTCTCCACGGTGCCTCGCTTCCCCTGACGGCTGGCGACCTTCTCTCGAGATACCTGTCGCAGTCGCGGGATGGAGCGGCGGACCCGAAGACAGTGCTGCTGGCCGCGCGGGCGTACGCCGATGGGCGGGCCTGGTCCGCGGTCCTTCGGCTGCTTCTCGGCCAACCCTGGCTTGGAGAGATGGACGCCGGTGCTGGGCTTCTGGAGGTCGGTCGAGCGTTCGCCGGCCTCGACAGCCTGAATGCGGCCCTCGTTTCCTATCGGAGGTATCTGGGGCTCCTCTCAGATTCCGAGGACGCGGCAGAGAGCGGAGTCCCGGTCGAGTTCCGCGCCGAATACGCCTCCCTGCTGTCCCGGCTCGAGGAGCACGCCGCGGCCGCCTCGCAATACGAGGCCGGCGCGAACGAGCGGCCCGAGCTTGCCCGCTGGTTCCGTCTCTCGGCGCTGCAGGAGCTCGCGCGCGCGGGCGATTTGGATCGAGCCCGGAGCCTCGCAGCCGACCTCGAGCGCGATAGCGCGGTGCCCGAAGACTCGGTGCGGATGGAGTTGACGCTCGCCGCGTTCCGCTCCGGGGATGAAGCGGAAGGGCTGAGGCTGGCCGGACAACTCCCCCGTCGGGCAAGAGCCACCCTCGCGACGCGCTGGATCGTTCCGGCGCTCCTGGAATCGGGCGACAGCGCCGCCGCGGTCCGGACGCTCGAGAGCGCGATCGGCCCCGGGGGTGGCCCAAAGGCGGGCGAGCTTCTCCTCGCACTGTCTCCTGGGAGGGAGACGCGCCGCGCCGTGGCGAAGGTCGAGCTGGCCGCGGGCAGGCCGCGGCTCGCCGTCACACACCTGCGCGCCGCCCTGGAAGAGGCCTCTCCGGCTGAATCCGCCGAGATCCGAATGGAACTCGCCGAGGCCCAGTTCGCGGCTCGCGACAACCAGGGCGTCGTGTGGACGCTGGCTCCCTGGATGGAAGGCGTGCCGACCGGAACCTCCGACGTGGACCTGGGATCACTGTGGCTGTTGGCCGGACGTGCCCTCTCGAGGATGGGTGTCCGGGAGGCGGCAGAGGATGCCTTCAGTCGTTCGCTCGAAGCCGGACTGGGAAACGAGTCGGCCTTCGCAGCCTACCTCCTTGCGGACCATCTGCAGGACGATGGGAAGGTCGACGACGCCCGGGCCATCTACGAGAGAGCAATCTCGCGCTTCACCCGATCCAGCTGGGCGGGCCGCTCCCTCATTCGCCTGGGCATGCTCGCGTTTCTCGAGGGC
>JBDGZR010000203.1:0-2469 GCA_039588495.1 Gemmatimonadota bacterium
GGTCGAGCTAGACGGCGAGATCTACGCGATCGGCGGACGTCTTGGCGAACCACTCGCGATTGCGACGGTTGAGAAGCTCGTACCCTAGTCGTCAACCCAAGCGTTGATCTCGTACCGACCGCCCGCAGCCTTCACGTAGGCGATCAAGGTCGAGACGAGCACGTCGTCCCGGCCCTCGATCTTCGCGACGGCGGATTGCGTGACGCCCAGGTTGGCGGCCAACTGGCGCTGACTCAGCCCAGCGCGTTCGCGAACCTCGCGCAGAAATGATCCGATCGTCATGCCTGAAATATGGGGTGGACGCGCAAGGCATATTGACGCGAATCGCGCCGCTGGAGAAGCGGAACGCCGCGCAGACGTTCTTTCAAAAGTTGGCGCGTACCCGGAGCGGTAGGTTCACACTCTTATACGAATAGGGGGGCCATGGGGGCGTGGCCCTTCTTGAGAGGTGTCTGAGGCAGGTCAGCGCATCCTGGTCCCGGCCATACCTCCACGATCCCGTCTGACGGCCTGTACAGCCTCGCTTAAGGCCGTTTCTGCCTGCACGTACCCGAAGAGACCCGAACCCATAGCTCGCCCGTCTACGCGGCGCTGAGAGGCCGTGCTTAAAGCACGCCGGGATTGCAGAATCCAATGCCGCCGGTCAGAGGGACGGCGTTGGCGCACCAACATATTGTGGCTTAAACCAATCCTGAAGACCCTGTTAGAGTAGGACGCTCCCGACGGCCCTTCTTGTGCCTTGTTTGAGAGTCCGATGTTACTCAGTTGACACTCGATCTCCCTCGCAACGTGAGAGAGGCCCCGAGCCGTGTCACTTGAAGTGCGGGTTCCAGCCCCTACCACGGCCTTAGAGCGCCGCAGTGGCCGAGAGATCGGAAGCACGAGCGTTGAGTTCTTGCTCGCCATTCCGCTCGTCCTCTTTCTTTTCTTCGGCATTTTCGAGCTGGGTCGGCATTACTACACGCGCCTGACGCTGCAGGACGCGGTGGCGCAGGCGGCGCGGTTCGCCGTCACGGGACGGTCGCTCGACGACCCGGATAACCCCGACGCGCAGCTGACTCGTGCTGAGTCCATTGAACATGTCATCACGCAGAGTGCGGTCAATCTGGGCGTCACCGTCGAGCAAATCACGATCGAGCCGCCCGATGGAGGAGCTCCGGCGGACGTGGTCAGGGTGGGTGTCCAGTACGAGTACGAATTCTTGTTCGCGCCGATCGGTCAGCTGCTGTCTCCACTGAAGAACATCGTCATCACCACCGCGATGAAAAATGAGCCAGCGTTCTAGGCGCAGCCCGCGCTGCACGGATATGCACGGCTCTATCGTCGCCCGCAGAGCGGCCGGCGGATGGCTCAGCTCCGCGGCCCGTGGCCTCTGGCGCTGCGAGCGGGGCGTTGATTTTGTGGAGATGGTCATCGTCGCGCCGGTGCTGCTCGCGTTAAGCTTCGGAATTCTTGAGCTCGGGCACGCGCTTAGTAGAGCGCATGCGATGTCCAGCATAAGCCGCGAGGGCGCGAACATCGCAGCGCGCGGGACCGACCTCGACACCGTGCTTGCTGTGACGATGCTAAACGGAGCCTCCATAGGCCTTGATGATCGTGGTGGCACCGTTGTCTCCCGGATTCGCGTAGAGTCGGGCGTTCCCACCGTACAGGAGCAGGTCGCGTCGTCCGGATATAGCACGCGGAGCCAACTCGGTCTCGTGGATTCCGTTGCCACGCGCCTCACCGGAGTGAGCTTGGCGGACGGGCAGGAGCTGTACGCCGTCGAGCTGTTCTACGACCATCAGAAGCTAACGCCATTATCGCGGCTCGTCGGATCCATCGTGCCGGATACCATGTATGACTTCGCTATTTTCTAGCCGGGGCAGGCTTCGAGACGAGCGCGGGGCGATTCTCGCATTCCTCGCGGTATCGCTGGTTGGGCTCATCGGAATGGGGGGCCTGGCCATAGACCTGGGCCGTGGATACGTGACGAGAATGCGGCTTTCGCGCGCCGTGGATGCTGCGGTGCTAGCTGGCGCGAGGTCTCTTCGTATCGGCCAGGCCGAGGCTACGCAGAGGGCCCTCGCAATGGCCGCGCTCAACGGCGTGGAGGACGGCGTGGATGGGGCGTCGCTCTCACTGACGTTCGGTACGAACGCACTGGGAGAGCTTACCGTCGGAGTCACAGCCGCGAGGCCGATGCCCGCGACGTTCATGCGAATCCTGAACTGGGATCAGATTCCCATCTCATCGCAGGCTGTTGCCGCTGTGCCTCCGGTCGATCTCGCTCTCGTGCTGGATCAGTCCTACTCTCTCGCCCAGAATAACGCCTGGGATGACCTCCAGGATGCGGCGAATCGGTTTGTTACGGACTTCTCGGACGTCATCGACCAGGTGGGGATGAGCTCATTCCATGCGCGAGCCGTCGATCGCATCCCGGTCGACAGTCCCTTTCAGGTCGCCATCTCGAGCACGGTCAACAATATG
>JBDGZR010000204.1:0-2424 GCA_039588495.1 Gemmatimonadota bacterium
CCCCTCGTAGTCGCCGGCATGGTAGAGCCACCTCGAAAGCCGTTGGTGTTGGGCGGGCGACAGCGGATCCAGTAACGTGGCCAGTCGGCTCTCGCGCACCGCTGCCTCGAGGTCACCGAAGCCCGTTCCTCGCACGATCCCCAGCCCCGAGTGCGCTTCGGCGAAGCTCGGGCTGAGCTCGATAAGCCGGCGGTAGGTTTCCTCGGCTGCCCGCCAATCCCCGTCGATCCTCTGAAACATTCCGAGGACGAATTGCACCTCCGGTGCCGACGCATCCAGCTCCAGCGCTTTCGCCAGCGCGGCCCTCGCGCGCGGCACGATCTCGTCGGACGGCCCGAAGCGGAACCCCTGCCAGGCGAGGTCGACACGAACCAGCTCCGCGTACGCCTGAGCGAGGTCTGGGTCTCGGTCGATCGCACGTTGCAGGTATTCCCGGGCCTGCTCGAGACCTTTCCGGGTCAGCTGCTGCCTGTGGAAACGTCCGCGCATGTAGAGGCCGTAGGCCTCGAGGTCTTCAGTCGGCGGGCCGTCAGCGGCCGGACCTCCGAGAGCGCTCCGTCCCGCGGCGTCTCCGACGGCCGCCCCGACACGCTCTACCACCTGGCCGGCGATCTCCGACTGGATCTGGAAGATGTCCGCGATCTCCCGGTCATAGGGTTGGGCCCAGATATGAGTGTCATCCGCCGCTCGGATCAGTTGGGTCGTGACCCGAACCCGGCCCGACCCATCATCGCCTTCGGCCCACCGCACTGACCCCTCCAGGACGTAGGCGACACCCAGATCCTCGCCGATCTGCTTCGTCGTCTTGTCCGAGCGGGCGTAGCGGAGCGCGCTAGTGCGGGAGATGACGCCCAGCGAGGCGCTTGCAGCGAGCCGACTGGTGATCTCGTCGGTTACGCCCGCCGCGAAGTATTCCTGCTCGGCGGGTCCGCGGTTCTCGAACGGTAGAACGACGATCAGCGGACGCTCTAGGGTGTTGCCGTCAGCGGCACCCTCCGCCGGGCCGCGATCGCCCAGAAGGATCACCCCGAGCGCGACGGCCAGAGCGACAGCGGCCGCGGAGCTTCCCAGCGCCAGCCACGGGGAGCGGCGAAGGCCCCTCAGCCTGCCCCTCGCTCCGGGCGGAGCCGGAGCCGAGGTGGCCAGTTCCTCTGACAGAAGCTCGGTCCCTGTAGATCGAGTCTTCGGATCCTTGCTCAAAAGCCGCAGCACCAGCCCGTCTACCTCCTCCGGCACCCCTTCCCGCAGCTGGCTTGGCAGTTCGGGCTGCTCGTGCCGGATGGCATTGATGACGGCATTGTTGCTATCCGCGCGGAACGGACGTTGGGCGGTAAGCATCTCATGGAGCACGACACCCAGCGACCAAAGATCCGTGCTAGCATCCACCTCCGTTCCGCGCGTCTGCTCAGGGGACATGTAGGCCGGAGTCCCGAGCCGAGTCCCCGTCTCTGTCACAGTCGCTTCAGCCGTCTTCGCCAGTCCGAAGTCCAGGATTTTGAGGACGTCCCCTTCTGTGACGATCAGGTTGGCCGGCTTGATGTCCCGATGGATCAGCCCCGCCGCATGCGCCGCCGCCAGCCCACTCGCTGCCTGAGTCGCAAGGTCCAGCGCCTCCCTCACGTTTAGCGGACCGCGGGCGATCTTCGCCCGGACCGTCTCGCCCTCGTAGTAGGGCATGACGATAAACAGGTGCCCCTCGTCCGTCTCGCCGACCTCGTAGATTCCGCAGACGTTGGGATGATCCAGTGCAGCCACCGCCCGCGCCTCCTGCCGGAAGCGCTTCTTGAAGGCCGCCTCCAGGCTCCATTGCAGCGGCAGAAACTTCAGCGCCACCATGCGCCCGAGCTCGCTGTCTTCGGCCTTGTAGAGCACTCCCATACCTCCAGCGCCGAGAAGCTCGGTCACTTCATAATGGGAGATCGTGCAGCCGATGAGACCGAGAGGGTCGGGAGCGGACAGGTTCCCTTCGTCAGCCGCAGAGGGCTCGAAGTCGGGCTGGGAAACGAGCCTCTCGAAGCTCGCCAGCAGCTCGTCCGCTCGGTCGTGGGCAGCGAGGATCGATTCCAGCTCCGAGTGGAGCTCGGGGTCGCTCCGACCGATCTCGCCCAGTCGCCGGACTCGCTCCTCGGGCTCCAGATCCTTCACCTCCACGAAGAGGTCCTGGATCCGTGCCCAGCGCTCAGAACTCATTTCCCCGGGGGGTCAGCTCACGCGCCAGCCAGGCACGCGCCAACTGGAGTTCGTTCTTCACCGTGGTGAGGGACACTCCCTGCACCTCGGCGCACTCTTCGAGCTTGAGCCCTCCGAAGTACCGCTGCTCGAGGAGCTGGCTCTGCCGCGGGCTGAGCTCCGCCAGCCGCGATAAGGCATCGTCGAGATCTTCGATCGCGCCGGCGTACTCCTCCGAGAGCCGCAGCGCCCCCT
>JBDGZR010000205.1:0-2423 GCA_039588495.1 Gemmatimonadota bacterium
CCTGATGTACGACTGGACGAGGACCGTCGACACGACGGATCCGGGCTACTACCGGTGGACGCAGTGGCTCTTCCTGCAGCTCTTCAAGGCCGGACTGGCCGAGAAGAAGGAGGCGCCGGTCAACTGGTGCCCCTCCTGCAAGACAGTTCTCGCCAACGAGCAGGTCATCGCCGGTGCCTGCGAGCGCTGCGGCACCGCCGTGGGTCAGCGGCTGCTCAGCCAGTGGTTCTTTCGCATCACGAAGTACGCCGACCAGCTGCTGGACAACCTGGAGTGGATCGACTGGTCGGAGACCACGAAGACGGCCCAGCGGAACTGGATCGGGCGATCGGAGGGGGCTCGCCTCTGGTTCCCCTTCGGGGCGGGGATCACGGAGGACCCGTTGGCGGCCGCCGGACGGGAAGACGCGATCGAGGTGTTTACGACCCGAGCGGATACCGTCTTCGGTGCCACCTTCCTGGTGCTCTCGCCGGAGCACCCGCTCGTCGACGAGGCGACGACGCCCGACCGACGGGAAGCCGTGGATGCGTATCGGGCGGCCACCGCCGCGCAGGATCTCACCGAGCGCCGCAAGACGGAAAAGGAAAAGACAGGCGTCTTCACCGGAGGCTTCGCGCTGAATCCCGCCAGCGGGGAAGAGATACCGATCTGGATAGCCGACTACGTCCTCATGGATTACGGCACCGGGGCGATCATGAGCGTCCCCGCCCACGATCAGCGCGACTACGAGTTCGCCACCGAGTTCGGACTTCCCATCTTGCCGGTGGTCGCACCGGAGACCGCCCTGCAGGGGCAATCCGATCTCGCCGATGTGGCGTTCGATCTCGGCTCGAAGGCGTTCGTCGAGCATACCCCGGACGAGGTCCTGATCAACTCGGGCCGCTTCAGCGGGATGCCGGCCGAAGAGGGCAGCCGGGCGATCGTGGAGTGGTTGGCCGAGCGCGATTTGGCCGAAGCCGCGATCAACTACCGGCTCCACGACTGGTGCATCTCGCGGCAACGCTACTGGGGACCGCCGATACCGGTCATCTACTGCGAGGGCTGCGGGACCGTGCCGGTGCCGGAGGAGGACCTGCCCGTGCTGCTTCCGTACGTCGAGGATTTTCGCCCCGACGAGGGTGGCGTCTCGCCCCTGGCCCGGGTGGAGGAGTTCTATCGGGTAGAGTGCCCGAGCTGCGGGGGGGAAGCCCGCCGCGAGACGGACGTCTCCGACACGTTCCTCGACAGCGGCTGGTACTTCCTTCGCTATCCCAGCACCGAGTTCGACGACCGGCCGTTCGACGACGCCAGAACCCGAAAATGGCTGCCCGTCGAGAGCTACATCGGCGGCGAGGAGCACTCGGTACTGCACCTGCTCTACTCGCGCTTCCTGATCATGGTGCTCGACGACCTGGGAGTGCTTGAGTTCGAGGAACCCTACAAGCAGTTCCGCAAGCACGGCATGCTGATCAAGGAGGGCTCGAAGATCTCGAAGTCGCGGGGCAACGTGGTTCTTCCGGATGACTACATCGATCGATACGGGGCCGACACCTTTCGCACGTACCTGATGTTCCTCGGACCGTATCAGGAGGGCGGGGACTTCAGGGACCGCGGGATCGCGGGTCCCGAGCGCTTCCTCCATCGGGTGTGGGACAGCGTGACGGCGGCTGCGCGTGCTGCCGCCGAAGGCACGGCGCCGCCGGAACCGACCCCGGAGATCGAGAGGGCACTTCACCGCACGATCGAGAAGGTCACGGGGGACCTGGAGGGCCTCGCCTACAACACGGCGATAGCTTCGTTGATGGACTACGTGAACGTGATCCGGGCGGAGGGCCGAACGCCGAGCCTTGGAGAGGTACGTCCGCTGGTGGTCATGCTCGCACCGTTGGCACCGCACATCGCCGAGGAGCTGTGGGAGCGCACGGGAGGGGAGCCGAGCCTCTTCGGCCACGCGAGCTGGCCTTCCTTCGACCCTGCCATGCTCGAGGAAGACGAGGTCGACCTACCAGTTCAGGTGAACGGCAGGCTTCGGGCCACGGTCCGGGTAGGGCGGGGTGCGAGCAGCGACGCGGTGCAGGAGGCGGCGCTCCGGGACGAGAGCGTGCTCCGGCACGTGGAGGGGGCGGCGATTCGCAAGGTGATCCACGTCCCTGACCGACTGATCAACTTCGTGGTGGGGTAGGAGCTCTCTCCTAGTCCAGCGCTCGAGACCTCACGCTTCGCTGGTTGGCTACCAGGATACGTCGCCCTCCTTCGAGGTGTCGATCGAGGCGCCCGCGGGTCCCTCCGCGAAGAGGAAGGATTTGAGGTTCGTGATCAGGAAGGTCCTTGCGTTCGAGTCCTGCAGGTTGAGGCCGTAGTGGTTGATCAGAAGCATCTGGTGGTGCTTCCAGGCCTCCCAGCATTCCTCGCACACCTCGGCGGAGATCCTCTGGCCGAGCTCG
>JBDGZR010000206.1:0-2351 GCA_039588495.1 Gemmatimonadota bacterium
AAGGAACAAGAGCTGAGCGATGATGACGTTCGCGACGTCATCGTTGATCGGCGTGCCGAGAAAGACGATCCGGTCCATGAGAAGACGCGAGAAAATGTCGTACGTCCGCTCACCCCGACTGGATCGCTCGATCACATACGGCGCGTAAAGTGGCATGGCTTATCCTGTTACGCTTCAGATTCGTCGCCTGACGATGTGGGCCTTTTCGTCCTCAGCGCAAGCGGCGCGCCGTGGCGCGCTCCAGCGCCGGCCTTGGCGATCGGCCCGCGTCCAAGGTGCTACCCGCTCCGCCTCGCGAGTTTCCAAGCGGCGAGGGTCGCGGTCACTCGACCGTGGAAAGCCCCTCCAGGTGCTCGAAAGCGCCGTCGATGACGACCCTCCGGCGCACCGACTCCAGCCCGCCCTGCCTGAGCCATTGGCGTCGGAGCTCCTTGGCATCCACCCCACGTCGCTCCGCGTTCGTGGCGATATGCGCGTCGACTTGCGCATCGCTCACCTCGATGCCGAGATCCTGGATCAGATGCTCGAGCACGAGCTCGCGCTTCAACTGTTGCAGAGCGATCGGACGCACCGATCTCTTGGCTTCAGCCGCTTCCTCCTCCTGGGCTTCGGCTGCGTCGCGGCCTCCGAGAATCCGGTCGAGATAACCCTCTACGAGGGAGTCCGGCACTTCGAACGGGTTGGCCTCGACGATGGAATCCAGGATCTCGTCGCGAACGCGTTGCTCGGACTCCTCTTCGTGATGCCTGAGCAGGTCTTCCCGGATCTGTCGTCTGAGATCCTCGAGCGTCTCGAACTCGCCGACCTGCAAGGCGAAGTCGTCGTCCAGCGGTGCCAGGCGGCGGCGCTTCGACTCGACCAGATCGATCACCAGCCGCCGCGTCTGCCCCGCCATCGCGGCGTCTCCAAAGTCCTCCGGGAAGCCAATGGAGAACGTGCCGCTCTCGCTCGGCGAGAGGGTCCTAACGGCTTTCTCCACATCCTCGATCGCGTAGCCGCCGCCGAGCGGAAACCGATACAGCTCTCCACCCTCCTCCTCCGCCGGTCCGGTTCCCTCTCCTGCCGCTGCGGCGCCGGGGCTCGGCACGCCGCCCTCTTCCGGGCCCTCCGCACTCTGGGCATCGTCCAGGTTGGTGATTCGAACGGCCACGAGATCGCCTTCCTCCGGTGGCGTCTCGGAGGGCTCCCAGACGCCGCGCTCTTCCCGAAGCCGCTGGAGCACGCCGTCGACATCCTCGTCGGTCACCGAAACCTCGGGTCGAGAGATCTTGAACCCTCCCGTTCGCTTCAGATTGAGGATGGGCATGATCTCGATATCAACCTGGAAGGTCAGGTTTTCGCCCTGGGCGTAGTTGACCTGCCCGAATTCCGGGGCTCCGATGGGATCGAGGCCGTGCTGCCGGACCGCCTCGCGGTAAGCGCCCTCTACCAAGCTCTGAACGGTTCGTTGATCCACGAGGTCGCCGTACTTCTGCTCCACGATGTGCGTGGGGACCTTGCCGGCGCGGAAGCCCTTGATGCGGAGCTTCTTCGCCAGCTTCTTCCGCTCCTTGGCCCGGGCCTGTAGAACGCGCTTGGCGTCCACGGTGATCGTGAGACGTCTCTTCCACGCCTCGAGCTCCTCGACGGCGACGTCGATCGGATCGGCTGCCTGGGTCTTCGTATCAGTCTGATTCATAGGCTCCCTCTGGGATGCGAAAGGGGGGACTCGAACCCCCACGGCCCTAAGGCCACCAGCTCCTAAGGCTGGCGCGTCTGCCGGTTCCGCCACTTTCGCGGGGCTCTAAAGTCTAGCTTCGGGCGGGGCGATCTGGTAGGTGCGGGTCACACCCGACGTGCCTTGCATGCGGCCTCAGAGACCCGACATCGTCTCATGAGGGCGGCGCGAGCCGGAAGACGCTGGCCGACTTGCTCGTCAGAGCGTCGGGAATTCTACGGCGGGTAGCAATACTGAGAGGCAAGAGATAGGGGGCGGTTCCATCCAGGCCGCCCCCTTCGCGTATCTTGCTCTGAGTTGTCCTCGTCGGGTATCACTCTTCCTGGCCGCAGCTGCCCGCGAGCAAGCTAACAAGCTAACAATCTGAGACCCGTTCGAGGTTGAGACGACTTCAGCATGATCCAGCCTCGACGCAGGTGAGCATGCGGGCGAACTCTGCTCCTTCTTCAGGGGTCGGCGGGGCTCCCTCGATCTCGTACCGACCCGCAATGAAGTAGTACATGGACTTGGCTCGCTGAATGGCGGCATGTCGCGCCCAGCCATCCGCTTCGAACAGTCTGGCCGTGGCCGATATTCTAAGCTTGTCCATCAACTCCACCGCCTGCTGCGCTTTCTCGTCCTCTGTAGCCCACGT
>JBDGZR010000207.1:0-2424 GCA_039588495.1 Gemmatimonadota bacterium
GGGTGGGCGAACTCGGAGGGCGAACGACGCGCTTCGCTCGCATCCCGCACTCCAGATACCGGGGTGGCCGGCCGAGCAGCTGAGACCACCTGAGAAGGACCGCGATCGCGCGGTCTTTACCTTATAATCCTACCCGGATCTCGTGCAGACCTCGCCCAGGAAGTTCGCCCAGTTGGGCGAGAGTCGCCGAGAGCCACGACTCTAAGTAGATTATCTACAAATAGTTAGCCGGGGTGGCGGAACGGCAGACGCGAGGGACTTAAAAGATGGAGTCTCTCACCGCGAAGTTGACGGTTTCCGCTCATCTTCGCGGTTTTCTTACCTATTTCAGATAACTTCAGACCCCGAGATTCGCTGGGGTCTTTCAGTGATCCGTACCAGGGCGTATCGTACGCGGCTTCGATAACCGCGAATGACCTGTATGGAGAGACCCGATGACACGCACCCTTCTCACCGCATTCGTCGCACTGCTGCTCAGCGACGGCCTGGCGCATGCCCAAAGTTTCGATGACACGCCGGACAGCAACAAGGAACGCGCACCCGCCCCCGAGGGCGTAGAGCCCGTAATCCCGCTCAACGTCGATGATCCGACCTACGACCTCTGGAAGAAAATTCGGGACGATCTCAGCGAAGGCCGGGAGCCCGGCCTCATCAACGTGCAGCGGGCCTGGGGAGGCACTGGTTGGCAGGGCATTCCCACCTTCTTCCGGCTCCCCGTCGCCCTGGTCCCGGAAGATCTCGCGGCCGCGCAGGTGGACGTGGCGATCATGGGCGCCCACACGGACATGGGCATCGGATCTCGGGGTGCGAATCGAGGCCCGGCTGCATTCCGGGAGGCCCGTTTCGAGTATGTGGGCTGGGGCGCTTACTCGATGCCGCACATGGGGACCATGGTGAACCCGTTCCAGGATCTAACGATCGTCGACTACGGCGACGCCCCCGTCGACCCATGGAGCACGGAGCGCAGCGTGCACGAGATCCGCCAGTATGTCGCCGAGATCGCAGGCGTGAAGCTGGAGAACGGAGAGCACGTGATCCCGATCATCATCGGTGGCGATCACTCGCTGTCGTATCCTAACATCGCGGGCCTGGCCGACGTCTACGGCAAGGGCAACGTGGGCGTCATCCACTTCGATGCGCATTACGACGGGTCCCTGATGATGGGACACCTGATCACCCACGGCGCCTGGGTGAAGCGGTTGATACTGGAAGGGCACGTGCCCGGCCGGAACTACATCCAGGTGGCGCTGCGGGGCTACTACCCGGACGAGGAGACGTTCGCGTGGATGCGGCAGGAGGGCTTCCGCTACCACACGATGGCGGAGGTGGAGCGACGCGGCTGGGACGCGGTGATGGAGGACAT
Organism: Gemmatimonadota bacterium; assembly: GCA_039588495.1. Taxonomy (GTDB): domain Bacteria; phylum Gemmatimonadota; class Gemmatimonadetes; order Palauibacterales; family Palauibacteraceae. The sequence goes on from JBDGZR010000207.1 coordinate 1,364, forward strand.
CATCCGCGAGGCCAAGGACGGCCCCGAGTACCTGTTCGTCTCGTTCGACATCGACGCGCTCGATCCGGCCTACACCCCGGGCACCGGCACTCCCGAGCCGGGCGGGCTCACCCCGCGCGAGACGTTTCCGCTGGTGCGGCGGCTGTGCGCCGAGAGCAACGTGGTCGGGTTCGACCTCGTGGAGTTCGCCCCCGAGCGCGACCCGACCTACGTGACGGGCCTCAACGCGAACCGGCTCGTTCGGGAGTGCCTGGTCGGAATCGCCATGCGCAAGAAGGGCCTGACCGAGACGCACTACTTGAGCCCCAAGACGGTCGACGACGGCCGGCCGTAGCGATCGCGGAAGCTAGGCGATGGTGGAGGGGCGCTGAGAGCATTGGTGTGTCGCGCCTGGATCAGTATTGCGGCCCTTGTCGTGCTGGCCGGTCGCATGGCCGGCCAGGAAGCAATTGAAGACCATGCCGATGAGGACCATCACTTCCACCACAACCATATCGCGGCGTTCCTGGGTGCGACGACGCCGCTCGACAAGGAACGAGGGGGTACGACGTCCTTTACGGTGGGCGTCGATTACGAGCGTCGCTTCACGGCAGTCATCGGCGCCATGGCGCTGGCGGACTTCTCCTTCGGCGACCTCAAGCGGGAGGCTATCTTCGCCGCTCAATTCGCCGTTCGTCCCATCGAGGCCTTGCGTCTCGCCCTCGGCCCCGGGGTCGAGCTCGTCGCGGATGGGCCAGCCTCGCAGCTCTGAAGAGCGCCTATCAGAAGCCCGATGCCGAGCGAATGCTGGCCGTCGTGCTGCACCAGGCCGAGCTGCGGGAGGTGCGTTAAGTGGCGCGATATCCTACCGTTGAGCTTCGCGAACTTCGCTGAGAAGTTCGCTGAGTGGCAGAATGACCACTGACGTAACTAAATTACTTACAAATAGTTAGCCGGGGTGGCGGAAAGGCAGACGCGAGGGACTTAAAAGATGGAGTCTCTCACCGCGAAGTTGACGGTTTCCGCTCATCTTCGCGGTTTTCTTACCTATTTCAGATAACTTCAGACCCCGAGATTCGCTG
>JBDGZR010000208.1:0-2102 GCA_039588495.1 Gemmatimonadota bacterium
ATGCCCCATCTCGGCGTTGGCCTTCGGCTCGGCTTCTTGCGGCGTACGGATGTACGCCTCAGGCGCCTCGCCTCGGCCGCCTTGACCTGCGGCATTTCTCTTCGGCGTTTCGGGTTGAAACGAACGAGATGAAAAGAAGCGGATAGATGGCGAAGAGGCAGATCGGTTTCATCAAGTTGCAGATACCGGCAGGGCAGGCGAATCCAGCGCCGCCGGTGGGGCCGGCGCTGGGCCAGCACGGCGTCAACATCATGGAGTTCTGCAAGCAGTTCAACTCCAAGACGGCGGCTCAGAGCGGGACGATCATTCCGGTCGAGATCACGGTTTTTGCCGACCGGAGCTTCACCTTTATCACGAAGACGCCCCCGGCGGCCGAGCTTCTCAAGAAGGAGGCGGGCGTCCCTTCGGGCTCGCCCGAGCCGAACCGGGAGAAGGTTGCCACCGTCACGCGTGATCAGCTCCGTAAGATCGCGGAGATCAAAATGGAGGACCTCAACGCGAACGATTTGGACGCGGCGGTTCAGATGATTGCCGGTACCGCGCGATCGATGGGAATCGAGGTTGCGGACTGATGGCCGGCCGGGGGAAGAAGTACCGAGATGCGGTCGCGACGGTCGAGCCCGGCTCCAAGCTGGAGCCCTCAGCCGCGATCGAGAAGGTGAAGCAGATGGCGTACGCCGGGTTCGATGAGACGGTAGACGTCGTCTTCCGGCTCGGTGTCGACCCGAGGAAAGCCGACCAGATCGTCCGCGGAACGGTTGTGCTGCCGGCGGGAACCGGCCGCACCGTGCGGATCCTCGTCCTGGCCGAAGGCGATCCGGCACGCGAAGCGGAAGAGGCGGGCGCGGACTACGTCGGGACGGAGTACATAGAGAAGATCGAGGGTGGCTGGCTGGACTTCGATGTGGCGATCGCGACGCCCGACCTGATGAAGGATGTGGGCAAGCTGGGCCGCGTCCTGGGGCCACGGGGCCTGATGCCGACGCCGAAAGCCGGGACGGTGACCATGGATGTCGGTCGCGCGGTGAGCGAGGCGAAGGCGGGCAAGATCGAGTTTCGGGTAGATCGGACCGGCAACGTGCACGCGCCGATCGGCAAGGTGAGCTTCGAAGCCGCCAGGCTGATGGAGAACTTCGATGCGATCGCGGACGCGATCGTCCGTAACAAGCCGGCGGCTGCCAAGGGCACGTACGTGAAGACCGTGACGGTCAGCTCGACCATGGGACCGGGCGTCTCTATCGACCCGAACCTTTTCCGTCGCGCCAGGTAGCATCGCAACCGCTGGCGCAGAGGGGGTATAGAGCAGGATGCGATTCGAGGAGAAGCAGCAGGTCGCCGAGGAGCTGGCGACGCGGCTGCGCGACGCCGACACGATATTCCTGACCGACTTCACGGGTTTGGACGTGAAGGAGATCACGGAGTTTCGGGCGAAGGTGCGCGACGGAGGGTTGGAATACAGGGTGGTCAAGAACACCCTGACCCGGCGTGCCATCGAGGAGCTCGAGCTCGACGAGCTGGACGAGCATCTGGTCGGGCCCACTGGCCTTCTGTTGGGCGGGACCGACCCGGTGACGCCGGCCAAGATAATCCGCGATTTTGCCAAGGAGCACGACAGCCGACCAGTCGTGAAGATTGCGCTGGTCGAGCGTCAGATCGTGCCTCCGAGCAGCGTCGAGGCGATGGCCGACCTGCCGTCGCGCGACGAGCTCCTGGGGAGCATCGCGGGCGGTTTGACGGGATCAGTCGCAGGGATCGTGGGTGTGCTGGGCGGATTGATACGTGACGTGATGTATATGATCGAGGAGGTCGCCAAGGTGCAGGCGGCCGAGGACACAGAGCAGGGAGCCAACTAGATGAGCAAGGTCGACGAGCTGTTGGATGCGATTGGATCGCTCACCGTCCTGGAGGCGGCGGAGCTCAAGGAGAAGATGGAGGACACGTTCGGCGTGTCGGCGGCGGCCCCCGCCGCTGCGGTCATGGCGGGTGCTGCCGGAGGAGGAGGCGCGGCCGAGGAGGAACAGACCGAGTTCGACGTCGTCCTCACCGGAGTCGGAGACAAGAAGATCCAGGTGATCAAGGTCGTCCGCGAGGTCACCAGCCTC
>JBDGZR010000209.1:0-3795 GCA_039588495.1 Gemmatimonadota bacterium
GACATCTACGTGGCGACCGGTCTTTCGGAGGGCCGAGCCGCCCCCGAGAGAGGCGAGTTCATAGAGACGGAGACGCTTCCGGTGGCGGAAGCTTTCCGTCTCATCGAGGAGGGCGAGATCGCGGATTCCAAGACGATCTGCTCCCTTCTCTGGGCGCGCTGCTTCACGGACCTGTTGGATGGGTGATGTGACAAACCTCGACTCTCGTGCGTCCTATAGGTGGAGACGGGACGGGGAAGCGTTTGGAGCCGATGTCTGAGATAGATCAATCAGCTGTCGCTCGTGACGGAGACCTCAGCGAAGAGGGAGCCGCGACGGTAACGCGTCGCAACCGAGCGGGCGATGGGGAGGGTACAACCAGAATGCCGAAGTCGCTGGCTGTACAGCATGCAAAGGGAGAGCCGCGGTCCCGGCTCGAGCTCAAGGAGCTCAATGACGCCGAGCTTGTGGCCGAGTACCTCGACGGAGGGCGGTTCGCGTTCCAGGAGCTGGTCGGACGCTATCACGACCGCCTGCTGAACTTCATCTACCGGACGATCGGAGATCGGGACCGCTCGGAGGATCTCGTTCAGGAGACTTTCGTGCGGGTCTACCGGCATCTGCATCGTTTCGATCCGACCAAGAAGTTCTCGACGTGGATCTACACGATCGCGAGCAACCTGGCGAAGAACGAGCTCAGGAACCGGTCGCGCAATCCGATGGTCCTGTTCCAGGCGATCAAGAAGAACTGGGATGCCGATCACCGGCCGTTGCAGTGGGAGGACCGGTCGTACGCGCCGGACGATCTCTTCCGGAAGCGGCATCTGCGGGCGCAGGTCGAGAAGGCCGTCGAAGAGCTGCCGGAGCATCACCGCGTCGTCTTCGTCCTGCGCGAGATGGAGGGCAAGACGTACGAGGAGATCTCGGAGATCACGGGCGTGACGCTGGGGACCGTGAAATCCCGCCTCAACCGCGCCAGGAACAAGTTCGCCCAGATCATCGCGCCCATGCTCGAGTAGCAGGCGCGCGGCGGTCGGGCGTATCGCGACACGCATTGAAGGGCGGCCCTCGAGGCCGCCCTTTTTTGTTGGGAACCCCCCCTGCCCAAACGAGTAGAAATCGCCGGTTCCCAAAGCGTAGACGGGCCTTCGGGTTCGCGTCGGAAGCGCGAACGGTTGTCCGGAGTGTGCCGATGCCCGGGAGAGGGTTGCTCGTGATGGATTGTGGGGAGTTTCTCAAAGGTTACTCCGACTACTCGGATGGTCTTCGGACGCCCGAACAGCTTCGGGATTTCGACTCCCACCTCCGAGAATGTCCGGACTGCGCGAGATACCATCGCGTGGTCAGGCAGGGGATCGACCTGTTCCGACAGCTTCCGCGACCCGATGCCTCGCCCGATTTCCTTCCTCGCCTGCGGCACCGCCTCTACCACATCGACGACCATACGGTTTTGGGCTCACGACTCGGCGGCGGCGCGGCGCTGGTCGCGATGGCAGCGGTGGGGCTCCTTGCCGTCGTGTGGCTCCCGTTCGCGAGCAGGATCCCGGTCGAGGTCGAGCTCGCGCCGGTGGCGGTGACCGTCCCGGCGCCGAGCGCAGAGGTGCCGTCGCTGTTCAGCCCCGGGCCGTTCGTCACTCCGGTGATCTACGAGCGGGTATGGGTCGGGGGAGCCGTTCCCACGATCTGGGAACGCCGATCGGGATCCGAAGAACTTTTCGTGCCCCTCGTGCAGACCGGGTCGTCTGCGCTGGAGAGCGATCCGTCGCGCTAATCGGTCCGTCGGACATCCCGGGTCGTCGGATACGATTACGACCGCCCATCACTCATAACGCAGACCGAAGCACCGATGGCTCTGCCACCGGATAACCAACTGCAGCAGGCGCTGAGCCGCGGCGACGTGGTCGAGCACGCCCTCGACCCTTCGACCAGGGACTTCAACCTCGACCGGTTTCGTGCGGACGACGTGGATCCGGAGACGCTGGCGGCCGCGCTGCACACTCCACCCATGCTGGGCGATCGGCGCGTGGTTCTGCTTGTGGAGGCTCAGGAGCTCGGCACGGCGGCTGCAAAGGTCGTCGACTCCGTGCTCGATGCTCTCCCGCGTCAGCTCACTTTCGTGATCACGGCCGGGCCCGCATCCGGGAAGGCCGAGAAGACGATGAAGGGTTTCGCCAAGCGGTGCCGAAGCTACGAGTGGCGGGTTCCCCGCGAGGACGCGCTGCCCGGGTGGCTGCTGGAGCAGGCCAAGGGACGCCACGGGTACGAGTTGTCCGAGCGAGCCGCCCAGGCGGTGGCCGACGCGATCGGGCCCGAGCTCGGCCTGCTGGAGAGCGAGCTGGAGAAGCTCTCGCACGCCGCGGAGGGCGGTCATGTGTCGCTGGAGGCGGTCCATCGTCTGGTGCCCAACGTGCGCCAGGTAAACCGCTGGGAATGGCTGGATCAGGTCGCGGCGCGCCGATACGACGGCGCGCTCGCAGCGCTGCCCGCTCTGCTGTCGGACAGCCGTGAGAGCGCCGTCGGACTGCTGGCGGCCATGATCGACCAACACATCTGCCTCGGCATCGCCATCGAGGGCGGCGCGGGACTGCTGGGCAGCGCGCTGAGCGAGGCCGGCAAGCCTTACCTCAAGTGGAAGGCACGGATCTACGCTCAACAGGCGCGGGCATGGGACGCGGAGGGGCTCGAGCGAGCCCTGCAGCTGATGAGGGACGCCGACTGGCACTCGAAGTCGGGCATCGGCGACCGCGCGGCTCTCGAGGAGCTTCTGCTCTCTCTTCGCCTCGGGGTCGGACAGGCCGCGTGAAGCCCGGCGTCCTCGTCCTCGCGGCGAGCACCTTGTGGATCCTCGGCGCCGGCCGCGCAGATGCTCAGACTGCGGGGCGGGACATCTCGGAGCTCGACAGGGCGCAGGCGCTTGCGGACTCCGGGCGTACGGACGAGGCCCGGGCGTCGCTGGGCGCCTGGTACGGCGCGAGCCAGGCGCCGGGGCCCGTCGAGCTCTCCCGGGCGCGTCTGTTGAGGGCGCGCCTCGCCTCCGATCCGGATTCGGCTGAGCTGGATTACGTGTGGGTGGCGATCGAGGGCGATGCCGCGCACGCGCCCGAGGCGTCCCTGCGGCTCGCCCAGCTCAGGCTGCTTCGGGGCGAGCCCGAGAGGGCGCTCGCCGACCTGGAGCGCCTGCGGTCCAGTCATCCCACGGACCCGCGTATCGGTGAGTCGTGGCTGTGGACGGGCCATGCCCAGGAGGCGCTCGGCGAGCTGGAAGCGGCGTGCGCCTCGTGGAGGCGTGCGGAGCCCGTGGATTCGGTCACCCGCCCGGCCGTTGCGGAGGCTCTGAGAGCCTGCGAGGAAGGGGGCGCCGTATACGCCGTACAGGTCGGGGCGTTCGGCGAGACCTCGGGCGCCGAGACGATCCGTCGCCGGCTGGAGAGCGCGGGCTTCGAGGCCTACGTGGTCACGAGCGGCGACGACGGTCTGCACCGCGTGCGGACCGGCCGGTTCATGCACCTCACGTCGGCTGCCCTCTTCGCGGAGCGCGTGCGCCGAAGCGGATTCGAGGCCGTGGTCGTCCTGACCGGCTCGGCCTCCGGCTAATCGGGGACGAGAGAACTATGCCCTCGCAGAGCCCCGGGACCGGCGCCCACACACCGCTGATCCGGCAATACCTGGAGGTCAAGTCACGCCACCCCGAATCGATCCTCTTCTTCCGGGTCGGTGACTTCTACGAGATGTTCTTCGAGGATGCCGAAGAGGGCAGCCGGCTGCTGGGCATCACGCTGACCAGCAGGAACAACGGGGCGAGCGCAGACGTGCCGC
>JBDGZR010000210.1:0-2931 GCA_039588495.1 Gemmatimonadota bacterium
CGGAGCTTGCCCATGGACAAGGTAAACATAGCCGAAAAGCTCGCTCAGTTCGATGAACAGTGGAGCCCAAAGGTCGTCGGCCAGGTCAACGACGTCCACGTGAAGCTCACGAAGCTCGAGGGGGACTTCGTCTGGCACCACCACGAGTTGGAGGATGAGCTCTTCTTGGTTGTTAGCGGGAGCCTGGTCATCAAGTTCCGGGACCGCGACGTCCGCATCGAGGAGGGAGAGTTCCTGATCGTGCCTCGCGGCGTCGAGCACAAGCCGGTCGCGGAGGAGGAAGTGCACGTGCTGCTCGTAGAGCCGGCCAGCACCCTGAACACCGGCAACGTGCGGTCTGAGCGGACACTGGAGGAGCTGGAACGGCTGTAGGTCGGACGCCGCCCGGCGACGGTCCTTATGAAAAAGGCCGGCAGCGCGTGCTGCCGGCCTGGTTGTATGGGTGTTGGTTTGGACTCAGCGGTGCGCGATTGGATCCGCTGTCCCGTCGCTGTCGCAATTGGCCGTGCCGCTCGTCGCCACGTTTCCGAGGAGCAGAATGCCCGCCACATGCGGCGCCGCCATGGATGGCCGTGCCGCTCGTCGCCACGTTTCCGAGGAGCAGAATGCCCGCCACATGCGGCGCCGCCATGGATGTGCCGCTGTACGTTGTCGTGCCGCCGCCTCTCTTCGTGGATAGCACACTTACGCCGGGAGCGGCGTAGTCCACCGGTGGATTGCCCCAATTGGACCACGAGGCGAGGCAGTCGTTGCTGTTAGAGATCGCGGAGATCGTGTAGACGTTGGCGTGGTTCACGTGGGCGGGCTCGCGGGTTTCGGCATCCGTCCCGTCGTTTCCAGCCGCCAGCGCAAACTTGATACCCGATTGAGCCGCGTTGAGGACGGCCTGGTGGAGGCTATCCCAGTGCCCCGCGCCGGTCAGGCTCATGTTGGCCACATCCCCCGATGAGCCGTTCGCCGCGACGTAATCGACACCCGCAGTCACGCCGGAGATCGATCCCGATCCGGAGTTGCCGAGCACCCGGACGGCCACCACGGTCGCCCCGGCTGCCACGCCGACGACATCGATGTTGTTGTCAATGGCTGCCACCGTTCCCGCCACGTGCGTCCCGTGTCCGTTCCCGTCGTTCGGGCTGTTCTTGCCCCTCCCGGTAACGAAATTCTTGCTCCTCGCTACGTCCACGTTCAGATCTGAGTGATCCAGATCGATCCCTGTGTCGATGATCCAGGCTGTCCCGCCCGACCCATCCGCGGACCCACCGACGCGTGTGATGCCCCAGGGGATCGTTTGATTCTGGGGCTCCTCGGGAGGGTCCTCTCCGCCGGGCTGGCAGTTCGGGTGATCCGGCTTCTTGTCACACAGCCCGGACGGTCCCGGGCGCGGTATGGAGGCGATGCCATCGCGCTCGACGTAGAGGACTTTGGGATCTTTCTCGAGCGCTCGAAGCCGGCCCTCCGGAATCGACCCGGCGAAGCCATAGAGTGCCGTTCCGTACGTGAAGGTCGGGGCGACACCCAGGCCGCGCGCGACCTCGGCGGCACGAGAGCGGTTCGCGGCGTGGCCGCCGGGCGCGAACGCCGGGTCCAGCACGACGATCACGTCCACCTTTTTCTCGAGCCCGCGTACCGCAGCTAGCGGTGTTAGCGGCTCCGTGTCGGTGGCGAGCGGACTCTCTTGGCAGGCGGTCACGACAGCGGTGCACAGGACGAGGGGCCAGGCGAAGCGACGCATTAGATCCTCCAGCGTGTCAGACTCGAGTCGACGTGTAATTGGCCCGTTCAATGCAAGATTCCTGCAAGTTAACCGCAGCGTCAATGGCCCGGCCGGTCGAATTCGCCGCTCGGACCCGCGCAACATGTTATTCAGCATTTAGTTAGAAAGTTGCGACTTCACACGGAGGCGGCGGGGTCTACTCTCCGGCTAGATAGGCCAGTCCCTAATCATCTCAGACATGTGTCTCGATGGCGCTTCACATATTGCCGTGCCACCCTCCGGCCAATGTTGGTATCTAAGGCCCCGGCTTTCCTCCTCTCAGACGGAGGATCTCTTCGAGCAACTCGATGTCGGCCGCGTCCTGCGTCCTGCAGGCGCCCGGTGCGCTTGGAGTCGATCAGGTGTTCGATCGAGGCGGTGGGAATGGGTACCCCTTCGAGCTCGAACGTGGTGGCTTTCTCGGCGGCTTCGGGAAAGCGCACCGTCCACGCGACGGTGAGGATATCAACCCGCGGCAGATCCCCGATGATGGTCACCGGTTTCGAGGCGATTTCCTCGGCCAGCGACTCCTTTGCTAGGCCGAAACCGAGGCCGCCAAGCGCGGCGAGCACTCGCCGGGCGTTCTTGACGGTCGCCTCGATCAGAATGTCTATGTCGCGCGTGGCCCGGGTGGATCCCCAGAGCTGAAGCGCCGCGGCTCCGACCAGAACATATCTGGCACCCTGCCGGTCGAGCGCCGCGCAGACCTCCGCGAGTCGGGTCTCATAGCTGGCGCTCACCGCGCTCGCTCCTCCCAGCGCTCCCACTCCAGGAAATCCTCGTAGCGGTCGAATGTGAGCACGCGCTGGCTCCGAGTAGGTGTCGTTCGAAGCTCCGTCACGCGTGCAGCGAGCTCGGACTCCCTGACCCGGTCAAGGACCGGCAATCCCAGGTCCGACTCGAGCTGGGCGAGGCGATAGGGCCCCAGCCCGGCCGCACGCCGGTCACCGTACGACGTCGGGGCGCCCTCCGCGACAGCTGGTGTCTGCTCGCCCGTCTCTTCCGCGAGGTACCGCCGAAGCGCGTCAACAAGGACCCAGCTTCGAGAGCGCTCGAGGGTCCGAGACCGTTCATCCGCCGCCGTAAGGAGCGGATCAGGGATCGTTATCGTAATTCGTTTCAATGGCATAGCGGATAGAGTATGAGTACATATGAGGCACGCATACTCCTACCAGGCT